>NZ_JAUTAU010000001.1:1120000-1429035 GCF_030818775.1 Bacillus sp. SORGH_AS_0510
CTTCATGGTAAGGTCTTTCAGTCGCATTGAACGTAGCAGAGCATGCTTTGCGTGTGCAAGCATGTCATCTTTGAATAAGATAAACTCAGCATTCGGATGTGCAATGCTAAAATTTTTCACGGCAAGAACAGCTTGGAACCTATTTTGTGCCTGCGTAATCGATGAAGTTACCTTTCGAATCGCAACAGATTTAAATTTTTCCACAACCAAAAGGAAAGGGCTGTCCAGCATCCGCTGCAGCTCTTTTAAGGTGTCTTCAGTCCGAACCACCTGCAACAGTCGCTCATCGAGATAGAGTTCAAGAAGAGGTTCATAATCTGGATGGTCATTCATAAACTTCAAGATAGCATGGTAGCCCTGCTTGTCCTGTTCAATTACTTTCCATAGGTTATGGAATAAAGGCTCCTGTTGATAATAGGTAAGGGTGTCCAGGATGAATCCAAGGGCCTCGTCATTTCTCACAATGGCATTAAGTGAAACGACAGCCTGAATAAAAGCTAAGGCACTATTTTTATCGGCAGCGAGCTTTTCCTCTGTCATGATTTTAATGAATAAGTCCACTAATTCTGGTTTCATATCACTATTCACCTGTAGGAACTTTAACAGACTATGCAAAAAGCCTACTTTATTATGAACATACAAAGAATCATCGGTGTCGTTAAGAGTTAGGTAGATAGCGGTTAATTGATAGAAACTTTCGATTTCCAGCTTCTGCTCTTCGGCTAATCCAATCGTGGCATTGTCAACGAAATCAAAAAAGTCATCGATGCGATTGGATTCCGAAAAATGCCTCATGGCAAACTCAAGATACTCATGCTTCTGTCCTTCAACGTCCACACCGGATACCCTTCCTGAGGCAAAGTCAAAAATGAATTGCTTTTCGATAGAACGGTCTGACATGTTGAGGGTTCCAGGCTCAAAAAAGGTGACATGGATATAATTCTTTGTCTCCGGGACACTTGTAAACGTTACCGCACCCAATTTGCGTCGATGAGCATAAGGCAAATAAATCATGACCAGTTCAAGTAAATGTAGGGCATAGGTAGAATAATCCTGTAGTGGGACATTCAACGAGATAAAGACCTTTTTCTTTCCGGCAATAGAGGACATAACAGCATAAAGGAGCTGTTTAAATTGACCTTCGCTAATTCCGAGCTCCTCCAGCAATACCTCTTTATATAGGAGGTAGTTGATCATGCCAGATTCCAACTCCTCCTTTTCAGGAAGCAATTTCCCAACGCTGATATCATAGGAGGTTGCAAAATCCTTTAGTTGAAACAGCCTTTCAGGGTGCTGTACCCATTCTTCCTTCCGACCAGGAGGAAGAATATAATTGTGCATAAAATAAGTGCTGCGCTGCCCGGTGAAATCAGCAGGGACAAACACAGCCTGCCCCACCACTAAATGGCCGGTTTCAGGCTGGAAGAACGTAACCGCTTTAGGGTAGAGGGAGGCATCCTTTTCTCCGCGTTCCATTAAGGTCTTTGGTGCGTGATACATACAAAAAGGATGCAAATACTTTTTCACAAATGCTTGATCAAGCCCCTCAGAAATAGCAATCGTGTCATATCCATCGGTGGCATGAAAAATCCCGCCCCGCTCCCTTGTATACATCTGCTGCTGAATTAACTTCCCGGTCACTGCTCATTTCTCCCTTCAATATATCCAAGCTTATAAAGCAGCCAAATAAATGGTTCATCGACACGAATCGGGCTAATCATGCCGCTTACCTGTTGATCGACCGGGTTGCTTCCAAGTGCGGAGACAGCAAAATAGGAAGTATCTTTAAAATACACATCAAGCGCATTCACAAAGGGTGTATCCACTTTGGATAAAAACCGTCTAATCTCGCCATTGATATTTTCATATTCATCTAAATGGAGATGGCCTTTATGTGTGACATGACGGAACACATTACTGTTGGTTCTGATGTATTCCCCGTCATCATTTTTTAAGGAATGCAGCAGATCGCTTTTTGTCAGCACAACCGCTGTCGGAATATCGGTTTTACTATTTTCTAAGTGTGCTATAAAATCACCAAATAAAGAGATAACGACTTCGCGCGGTTCATCCCCTTGGGCGACAATTTTGCCAGGGTTCTCGCCCATTTGATGAATGAGCTTTTCCCGAATGGAGCGAATTTGCATCGGATCGACTAAGAAAAGGATACCGGCTGAATTTTTAATATGGGCCGCATGAAGCTTAATGTACTCCTTATCTACCATCCCTTCGCCGGCGACATCGAAAAAGACAAGGGTAAGCGGTGCCTGGTCTTCATCCTTAAAGACAAACTGAAAAATAAACGGCTCCTGACGATTTGATTTTTCTGTTGATTGCAGCAGGCTCCCATTTTCAAATAAAGGAATTTCGTAATTCACTCTAAACCGTTTACTAATCTCATTATCTAGTGGAATACAAGCGGCGTTAAAATTATTTGCCGTCACATGCTGGAGCATATGAATCAGTGAAGTCATATACACAGATTTACCAACAGAAGTGGCACCAACAATCGAAACGATGTTACTTGGATGCTTTCCAGCGGTCACTGGCAGGTCGTTATGACAGAATGGACAAAGGCGGTTCTTGGTCACAACCGAATATTTATCGGAGACGCCCATAAGCACCCGGTCAGAATAAATCTTATTCACATCAGGAATCATCGAAGGGTCAATGATGGCCTCTAATTCATCAATGGGCGCAAGCCCGAATTTTTCCCTGTATTTGTTTAATAGCTCATCTTCCTGCAAGGCTAACGTTTCGTCATCTTCACGATGGTGGGCCGCACGGAAAACGACCTCTTCATGATGGAATTTGCTAAAGCAGTATGGGCAGACTATATCGTAAAATGGTAATCTCTCTTTTACAGGTTGTTTTTTTTCAAACATACGTTTTAGTATAGCGAACATTCGTAAGCCCCCTAATCAGGTATCAGTTCATACATTTCCGCTGAATTCTTTCCATTGCTAAAAAAGATTCGAACATATTCGTCTTTATTGATTTCAATCTCAGGTGGCAGTGTTTTCCCTGAGGGAAAGTCGCGAACAAAGGGATACACCGTTCCATCCTCCACCGATACTGGCACGCCCCCGCTCTTTTTCACGTAGACTAACAGTTCTTTATCAAGAGGTAGCTCTGTCATAATGCACATCTTTACCCGTTTCTTCGGCTGAAAGAGTTTATTTTTATAGGTAATGGAAAAATGAATCCTTGCCCTTACACCGGATATATAAATGAGATTCCGGTCATTTTCCTGCCGAAAGACAATGAGCTTCCCGTCCCGTTTTTGGCAGGGGAGGATGCGAAAGGCATAACGGCCGATGCTATCAATTCTGCCAACATAGCCTTGATTTATCTTATATTCCTCACGGGTATAAAGCTTTAAATCAGATTCATCCAGTTCATCAATTGGACGAATAAGGTCAGCCGAAACCTTGTAGATGTAGACAAAATCGATTTCCTTTGACCAAAACCATGACAAATGAACCTCGGAATCTCTGACTGTTTTTTGTATATCTTTAATCTCATGCCCAGGGGAAGTGACGGTTTCCCAATATAACAAGTGATCACCCTCCATCTTGTTCTAGATGAATATCCTCCATTAAAACCCTTTGTTAAGGGATTGTCCCTTTGATGCAGTGCCTTGTGCGGAAAAGTCAACTCCACCTGGATGGCGGGACGTTCCACCAGAATATTTTTCCCGAATTGGAATAATCATTGTGCCAAGAGCAGTTAAGGCTGTTAAAAGGATCGCAGCTGACAAGCGATAGGAAAATCCTGATTGCAGTGTATTTTGTAAACCCAACTCGAGCACGAGCCCGGCCACTATTCCAGAGGCCAGACCAGTAATCCCATAGCTTTTCGCTAGAAAGCGGTTATCAAATAGAATGCCAAGTGCTAAGCCGAATAAGCCTCCGATAAAAGTTAGTAAGATGACACGTAGAACGGCGAGATAAGTGCTTTCTTTATACAAGCCATGTCGCTCCGTCACGAGCAGGCGGTCTTGGTTTTCTAAATAAATTCGTTCAAACACATTGGTTAATTCATCGGCCTTCTTGACATCATAGAAGGAGCCGCCGGTACGGGAGGCAATTAACTTCAGAAGCTGGGCGCCTCCTCGATCAATTTTACTCATCCCAATCGTATTGATAATGATGTCCTTGTCTTGATAGGGTTTGACCACTGCATCGAGTTTCAGCTCACTATAGCCATCGGAAAAGAGGATGACCATTGGTTTCCGTCCCGTTTGCTGGTGCTCGTCAATCTCCTTCATCGCCGTATCTAACGCATTGCTAATATCGGTACTGCCGCTTGCTTTCAAACTATTAATTTGATCAATGGCATCGGCACGTTCCGCTCGATCTTTGATGTTAAACATGGATTTCGTAATAAAGGCTTTTTCGTTAAAAGAAATAACTGTTGCCCGATGATTCGGCTCCATTGTAGTGATGAGTTTTCCTGCTGCCTTTAAGCTTTCATGGTGTGGATCCGTTTTATTCATACTGTCCGATATATCCATAACCATGACAATATCATCAGGTGGTTTCACATTTAAAAAATTAAGCGAGTAAAGGAATTGAAAGATTAGACCAGCAGCAAACAGCATCACAAAAGTGGAAGGGACGAGGACCTTCCATGAAAGTCCGCAATATTCCAAGCGCCAGCTGCGCCCATTGATCATGGGATTCATCATCTCAGCAATGAGGCAGAATGCCCCGGCAAACAAGGCCAGCTGGCCAAAATAGGTACCTATTAACAGGATATTAGGCCAGACGCCATAGTAATTGCTGATTATCCATTCACCCACAACTGCCCCAATGAAGCCTGCGATTATACTAAAAATAAAAAGAATGAAACTAAATTTACGGACAGGCATGTTTAAAACTCCTTATGATATTGAGTTGGTTTCCTCTATTTGGTGGTGAAAAATGTAGCCATTTCTCGTGTAGGCCTCGTAGTATTTTTCACCATTGCGATAGTACATTAAATCTTTGAGCTGAAAGCCACCCATGATGGTAAGCTTTTCGATGCCGCTCGATTTCTTTTCATGTGCACAGCCAACTTTACATTGTCTGGTTTCATGTTCTTTTTCCAAGGCATATGCCATGAACTTGCTATAAAAGTCACCAAAAAAGTACTTTTCTTCATAACGGTGGTCCTGGCTGTAGTTCAGTACTTCAATATGAATCGATGCCTGATCATGTAAGCGATGATATAACTGTTTGAATAGGTCCTCTTTGGAGAGAATCTCAAGATTTCCATAATGTGTTTTTACATTGGAGCGATCTAACAGCTCATCCTCAAAACTGCGATGGAATGCTTCTGCTGTTAATACCTCACGACTGCAGACTTGCAACAGTCTTTTCATGAGGGCAGCAGGGCCATTTTCAACCAGGGAGAGGAGGTTACCGAAAAAGCGTTCATGAGAATAGAAGGTATCACCATACTTTTCCTTGATCCTTGCTGTAATCTGTCCAATGATGTCCGCGTAATATTCGGAAATATTTTGATCTAATGCATCATCCGAATCATATATACTTTCTGCCGCCGCTTGTTTTAGGCAGGATTCAACTTGGTCAATATGCTCTATTTTTGTCCGAATATAAGAGTGTCTCTCCGCAAGAACATCTTGGTATTGTTTTAATACAGCCAGTTTCACATCGTGCCTGAGCATGTCATATTTAAGACCATAAACGGCATCGAAAAAATAGGAGACAAAGCTGGTACAATTTTTCTTATCAGAAAAGGGAAGATAGCTCTTTTTAAAATCACAGTTGTCCACGGTTTGCTGGTAAAGCTGTTCAAGATGTGCCTCTGTTTTAAGACGCTCTTGCCTCGTATCCCGCTGCATTTTGGCAATCGCGTTCAGCACACTACTTTTCGCATCGTTGGAGTCAGAGGTCCACGAATAAGCAGCGAACAACCCATACTGCTCATGGTTAATGACATTTTCATAGAGATAATGTTTGATATGAGCACGAAGGTCCAGACTATCTAGAAATTCCCGCACAGGCTCCTCAAAGTTTACAGAAAAGAAACGCTCTGTGCCGCCTTCATACAGATACTCTTCCGCTTCCTTCACTGACAATCGTTTTATCGATTGATAGGAATTCGTCGTCCCCATAAGGCCTGTCATATCCTCAAGCTGATCCACCGGTGGAAGGCACCTCTGAAAGTACTTTTGAAACGAAGCTTCTGACAAATCGAATAAACTGAGTATTTTTTCATCTGGTGCCGTGCTTGCTTCTTTTACTGAGATAAGAGTCTCTTGGAAAAAGAAATGAGCTGCATGGAGGGCAATTGCTTTGTTAGGGCGGTTTACCTTAGCAAAGCCAGCAGATGCATAAACAGGTTCCCTTGTGTTTGCCTTCATTCCTCGTTTGAAGTCCTGATGATTGTAGCTGTCCATTTTTTCATGATAATCAGTCATCATTTTGCGATTTTTTAAGAGATGAAGATTGCTGATGATTTCATAGTTTTGGTTCATGCTGTCACTAGAAATCAATCCATTTTCATTCTTATCACTTAATAGGTAGACTAAATCAAAGAGCGGGGAAGGCGGGTGGCTGACCGTCAGCCGCAAATGGTCCTCTGTTAGCTGGAGGTCCTTTTCAAAGGTATATTTGTCCCTTTGATAGGTGTCTAATTCTTTGAAAAAACTAATGCCTAAAGAAGTGGAGAGGGCAAAATGGTCTCCGTCCTGTTTATCCTTCATCAATCCGAATAAATCGACTTCAACTAAGCGAAACGATTCTTGTAAAATACTTTTTAACAGTAAGGTAAACTCTTGAATGAGAATGTTAGCCGAATCATCAATGGCTGTCACCACACACAGATTCACTTTTTTTAAAGAGGAATAGACCTTGCCGTATTCAGCAATCTTAGAGGATAGCCTACGGAAGGTTTGATTTAATTGAATCAGCTGGTTGTCATTATGGTAGAAGGCATGATATAAATCCTTCCGCTGCTCCTTTCGATTGACACCGTCAGATGGGAGTTGGAAGGATAACACATTTTGGTTCGTGATGGTGCTCGTTTGATAGGCATGAAAATACAATACTCCAGAACTGTTTTGCCATTTTTCTTCGTTGATGGTGATGATGGATTTCAGTGCATCCTTCACCATGTCTCCAAGGAAAAGAAAGACAATCGGATGGTTGACACTTCGCTGTTCATTTTCCGATAGGCTCATTTTCTCCAGTTCGCTAGAAAACGTGTTGGCGTATTTCTGTAAAAGTTCTCTCAAGCTGTTTCCCCCCATTGAAAAACATTCCCCAGAGTCTGTAACACTTGGTTTGATAAGAGGTGGGCCACAAGCAAATGCTGCATGTGGCCTGTAAAATACTTGTTATACTATGATTTTAACTGCCGTAACATATCCGTCACTTTGATCATCATTTCTTTATAGAAGCTGTAAAGTTCCTCGCCATTGGCAAAGTCCTTGTATTCATAATCAAGATCTTCTTTTTCCCTTTTGTAAGTAGCGGCCATTTCTTCTAAGGCGGTGATGAGCTCTGTCGCGTTTTCCTGGCTGATTAACTCATGGCTGCGGCGCTCTGATTTCTTTTCAAGCTGATCCAATTGCTTAGGACTTAGTGCCTTAAAGGCTTGATAAATCTGGTAATCTACAAATTTGGTGGTTTTCATCAAATTAACAAATGGCTCCCAAGCATCCTCTTCAATCTCTTTATCGTACACATAAAGTGCTCCGCGCTTCTTGATGGTTTTTGTATAGACGGCTTGAATGAACTGATTCATCGAAGCTTCTTTATCCTTTTGTGAAGCAATGTATTGCTCCATTTCGCTGATTTTTTCCTCAATTAGACGATATTTTTGCACCTCAAGCTTGATCTTTTCTATCAGCTTAGGGGAGCGAATAAAGTTTTCCTTCGCTAATTCTTCAGTGGTACTTCCGAAAATATCGCTTGAGCCTGCTGATTCCATGTTGCCAGCGAACATGTCCTTCAAGACACGCAGCACTTGTTTTACGTTCCCAAGGCTTGCCTTATCTAGCTGGTTAGGGTTCACATCATTGGATGCAAATAATTCCGGTAGATTGATTTCCTTTGTAAAATGACACTGGAATCTAGCGCTCGTATTTTGTTCAGCATTCTTTTCGGTAATTGAACCGTATACCTTTGCTTGATCAAACAGGATACGGATGCCTGCATTATATTGCATCACACGTTCGTTACGATACGTATCTCCCCATGACCTTTCTGGAATAGGGGAAGGGAGGTAGGCCCAGTTTTCCTTCGCCGTTTGCACCAGATGGCGGCCAACGCCTTCTTTTTCTAAGATGGTTTTTTCATATTGTGTTTCGTAATTGGTTAATGGCGAGTACGCAAACAATGGAATTCCATTTTTCGTGTTTAGCCAGAAGATTCGATTCTTCAACTCGCTTTCCTTAATGGTGAAGCGGGAATGACTTAACGAATGACGTTCGAAATTTTTTATTCCGTTAAAAATATTCGGTGCCTTGACTGGTACGGAAACAAAGCCCCATTGAGGGAAGTGAAGCTGTCCATTGCTGTTGGCCAAGTGGAACACCGGCAGGGCATCCCTGTCTAAGCGGGCAGCAATTTTATCCTCAATGATTTTATCGATGGGCTGGTCATCCCCGTATTTGAGTCGTAAAAAGTCTTCCATCGACTTCGTTATTAATTCACCGAACTGGTCTGTTAAAAATTCTGACACGGTGCCAACAACGTCAATATCCGATTCCTTTACCCAGTAGGTCGATTTTTCGAGGAGCATTTCTGCCCACTGCTGGACGAGTAATTCTCCATCCTTCGAATCAAACATCCGTTGTATTTCACGGGCCACGTCCGGAACGCTGACGAGATGCCAGTAATATGTCACGTCATGATCGCGCTTCACTTCTTCACCGTCGACAAGGATGTCGGCGTTCTTTTGGAAAATGCCCTTCAGCGTCTCGAGGATTTCTTTATACACTTCGTAAATCTTGTTATTCTGGCTGCCCAGCAGCGCATAGAGATCCTCATAAAATTCAATCATTTCTTCGATTCTTGCTTTTTCAGCACGAGCATAAAACTCGTTCAGCTTTGCTTCAATATAAGCATTCTTTTTGCGGTCTTTTGAGATAAAGGCACTTCTCGCATCCTCAAGCTTGTTGTAGGCATATTCCTGTTCGGATTGAATCGCTCTAGGAAGGCGCTCAAGGCGGTCACGTAGTCCTTCGACATAAGCTTGTAGCGTTTTTAATAAGCAGAAGCCATCATTCGAGTAAATTAACCGGGACGCGTAAATCGGCCCTTTTTTGGGATGAAGGAATAAACGCTCAATGTGACGTCGGAATTCCTCCATAATTTCTCCAGGAACCTGCTTTTTGCACTTTCGGTACTGTTCCTTCGCTTTGAGTAAAAATTCACGATCAAGCTCTTCATCCAGGTTGATAACAGAGGTTTTTATCACGTTGTTATACGAGAAACGGTCACTGTTTTCAAATCCGGACAAGGGCTCAGGTACACGCTCATTAAAGCGTTGATGGACAGAGTCAGGGTCAATGCGAAGCTTCTCCGCAAATTGCTCAACGTCTGTCTGGTCAGGATTGGTATCGAACATACTATTCATTTTTTCAAACAGCTTGTAGCCGACATAGGTGGTCATTTCCTCAAGCGGAATCTCCGCCATTGATGCCCCGATGATGTTATATTGATAGTTTGCGGCATACGGCTTTGGCATCTGTGCAATATTAGTGCGGATGTTACTGATGTAGTCATGGATTGCAAACTCTTCCCCCGATTGCTTTTCTTCATTTGCCATGAAGTTAGTAATGTTCTCGGCTGTAACATTCATGCAGTAGTCGTAGGCATTCTCCAACCATTTTCCTTCGAGATTTGTCCCAGAGATCAGGTGGCAGAGATTAAACGGCGGCATTGGCGAGTTTACATCGAGCAAGCTGCCATACTTCATCTTGAAACGTTCATTTCGTTCATCACAGTTCATCCAATAGTCAAGCTCTTTCAAGGCGGCATAGCCATTTTTCTCAATATATTCAACGGTATGTGAGCTTAACCCACGTTTGGACAAATTTACGTCAGGAGTAAATAGATACCCGAGCATGCTCACTTTATCGACACCGGTCGCGCCGAATTTCCGTTCCATAATTCCGCGTGTAATGTAGGCAATATCGAGATAACAGCCGCTGCCTGTTCCTCCGGAAAGTCCCGTAAGGATGAAAACATAGAGGCGTTTGCTTGTGCCTTCTAGGACGGCTTCAATTTTTCGCTCAATAGTTTGGACGACTTGATTGATTTTTGTGAACAGCAGCAGCCGTCCTGCCTGACGAACACCGGAGGCTCCGCTGATGCCGTCTGTGATTAATAGTTCAGGTGACAGCCATTCCTTTATGTAAGGCTCGATTGTACTGCGGTTTTGTAGTAAGCCTCCAATTTCTGGATTGGACAGGAGGACAAATTCTTTGTTAGGGTCGAGCCCGATGCCTTTATATTTTTTATTGCGGTCATATTCATTGGTTTCAAATGCTAGGAATTCGATGTTGTTTGGTTTTTCTTTTTTCTTCTTGGATAGCGGATCTTGAGGAAGTTTGAAACGGCGGTTGACTTGGTATTTAAGTCGTAACAGGGCATCAATTCCGGTGCCCCCTAAACCGATGACCAGCATCGGATTGTCGATTGTATCAACACGGATCTTTTCTGAGATAATGCCTCCACCTAAGGAAACATCCAACTGCTGAATATGCTCTCTCACACTAGCTTTCATGCAAAAATTCCTCCCTGGCTGAAAATAGAACTACCTATATAGACGGAAAATAACACCAAAAGATTCAAAAATTGGTGTCAGGCATTCATTTGGTGCCTGACACCCGCGATATTTAGCTGATGTATTCAATGTAGATGGATTTGTTTATTTTTTTTAGGACGATTCGCAGGCGGTCGTTTCGTTTGATGTCTCGGCCTTTTTTTGCATCGATGGCGCGGCCGCCTTTTTCGATTGAACAGTCTGAGTTGTTAATAAGCAGGAGGGAATCCCCGGCTGCAGGCTTGAATAGGATTTGATTCGTTTCCGCAAATTCAGGTGACAGGGATAAAAGCTGATGGAGGCGGAATTTGCCTTTAAATCCCTTCAACTTTTTATACTGCGGATTGGTCCGTTCACCCGTATCTTCATCTTTAATCTCAACCACGATCTGACCGCTGAACCCACGATTTGCCTGCTTCAATCTGGCAATCAAAATAAACGCCAGTGCCACGAGCAAGAGAGCTCCGAGAAGACCAAGTATTACAGAAACCCATGGGAACGGTTTTTCCTTTTCCATAGGGCTTGGCTTCGATACAGCAGGCACTGCAGCCGATTGTTGCACAGCCAACTTTTGCGGTGCCGTTTCGCGGAAGAAGCTATTGTCCTCAGCCTTCACTACTACCTCATAGTTAGCAGAGCTTCCCAGCTTAAACTGACCAGTAAATCCTTTCTCACCGGCAGGTAAATTCACTTCCTCCGTTTTCCCTTTATCGAGGTCCTTCACATAGAGTGTTGCTTTCATAGATTGATAGATGTTTTTATCAGCAATAGCTGTCCCGTTGTCCTCAAAGAATGCTCCAATTTTTACGGTTTCACCCGCCTTATAGCTTTGCTTGGCAAGCGGCGTCAGTTTTAGCTGTAAATCATAGTTAAAAACAAGATTAATATCGATTTTATCCTGTGGGACCCCTTTTACCTTCAGTTTCCAATCACCTTGCTGTGGCTTCAATAGTTTGACCATTGAATAGGTTTTGGATTTAGACAGCAGTACCTGGTCTGAGGGAATCGCAAGTTCTTTTCCGGAAGGGTCAAGCAGCTTGACTTCAACTGGCTGGCTTGAGATTAAAGAGATATTTGCTTCTAAGACATTCTCATTAGGGACATTAATTTTAATATCTTGATAGTCTCCATTTGCCACTAATTGATTCACAGGAACGATTTTCAGCTTCAAATGGTTAGCGAAGATTGTGCTTAGGATTCCAGGGAGCTGATCGGCAGAGCTTGCTTCGAAAAACTTCCCATTTGTACTTTTGGCAACATTAGATAGAACGTTTTTATTTAGCTTTCCATTGGCATTTAATCCAATTGTATAGATAGGATATCCCTTAGTCTTGGCAGCGGAAACGGCTTGAGTAAGGGCCTCATCTGCCTGTTTCACTGTCTTAGATTTCTTTGGGTCGAGCTCATTATTGCCATCGGCAAGTAATACAATGAGAGGGAAGTAATGATCTTCATGACTCGAATCTAACACCTTTACAGCTTCCTTCACCCCGGAAGATATATCTGTATAGGTGTATTTTTCAAGGGAGTCGATAAATTCCTTCAGGTCCTTCTTGTCCTGTTCGGAGTGGATTTTAACCAGTGCCTTTTCCCGCATGACCTCATCCGCATAGGAAATTGCCCCAATCTTATCCCCGTTGAAGGAGGCCATATCAATAAACATCTTCATCGCTTCACTACTAATATTATTGGGATCGCTGCTTTTCATTGAATTACTCACATCGACTACCAGCATGCCTTCAATCCGCGAAGTGGAAGATAACGGTCCTGCAGCCCGTGCATGAAAAAAATCGATATTGCTTAAAAGAAATGTGACCACTATCAAACTACTAATCCATTTTTTAATCATTTGATGTAACCCCCAACTAGCAGTTTCTAATTAATAATTTACAAAAACAAGAAATACAAACTTATTTTACCATCTAGCCTACACTACCCCCAAACAATATTCGGTAGAATTATAAAAATTTTCCTATTATAATATAAAATAATGCATTTTCTGGAAAAAACAGTAGTAATGTGTAAATACCAATCCGAAAAGGGGAAGTAGAATGTATAGCATTGTGTTCACTAGTGTTCTAGTTTTGATCCTGATCTGGAAAACCTATAAGTTATTTAAAAATAAGAGGAACAGCGGTCACTATGATGATTTAGACCAAGAGATGGTGATCATGCTCAACGAGGGTGAGTCAATTGGCTAAACAGGCAGTTCAGTTTTCCAAGAAGAAACGTACGCAATACCGCTTTCAAAAACTGAAAATGTGTAAGAAGTGCAATCGTTACACGGTTTTAAAGGATGATATCTGTCCAGCATGTGGCACTCCTTTTATTGGGATTGAGAATCTTGTTAAAGCCATATTAAAAAACAAGCTATTTACAGAAGCGACATGGATTCTAATCGTTGTCAGTATTGGGATTGTAGCAGCACCGACAATGAAAACTCTCTATTTCTCCTTAGTTACAGGATTGATTTTTGTCGTTAGCTACGTGATGTTATCATCTCTATTTTTGAAAAGTGAGTATTTTACCCAGCTAAAAACCTTGCTTCGGGCCGATTTAAAAAAGATTGCAGCAGGTATTCAAGTGGACAGTAATCTCGCAAAGATGGATGTCAAAGAGAATAGACTCGCCGATGCCTATGAAAAACTCCGTGAAATTGGCGATTTTATTTATAATGACGAGATGAAGAGCCGGCGTGTCATGACTCTAAATGAGATTGTCCTCCGTAGGGATATGGAGCTGGAGCTTGAACCGCTTATCCCTTCATCATATGACAAGGATTTTGTGAAATATGCACTTGAGGTGGTAAAAATCAACCGTTCACTAATGACGAAGAAGGGCATCGCCTATTTTATTCACTATCGAGAGGCCGTCATCAGGGACTTTGGAATGGATTCACTGATGTCCGTTGCAGGCACAGTGTTACGGATGAAACTCTATATCCAAGAATTTCAACCGTTCATTGAGGAGTTCCTTGAGTATTTTCCTAAGGAGAGAATTCTTCGATTATGCAGTATCCTGCAGGCCCATCCTGAAGTAGACTGGGGCAGTCTAGAGGACCAAACCAAGCGTCTCATCTACATGAAATATCCGTTTGATCCTGATTTCAAGCGGTTTGCTTATGAAGAAGGAGTCGTAAGTCATGTCTAAATCAACCGTTTATAAAAAAGTAAATCGATCGCGAAATTTCTACCTCTTCCTACTTATTTGTCTCCTGGTCCTTGTGGGAGGAAAAATCATTCTGGCCCATGAAAAAATGAATACCTATGAGGAAGCTATCCGATTATATCAATCAGGTGAATTGGTCGCTGCCGAGAAGAAGTTCCGGGCAGCAAAGTTAAATCTTTCCGTTTCTGATCACAACCAAGATATCAATCGGAAGCTCTCCATTCTCTCACCTATTCGTGAAATTATGGAGGATCTAGATGAAAAGGCAGTCAGCTACTATGAGGATATGGAGTTGGACCGCCTCGTTGATATGTACGACCGATGGAAAACCCAAAAACAAAAGTGGGTGTCAGGCACCAGCATTCAGAAGGACATGTATGGGGAGATGATTGCCCTTACTAAGCTGGATCAAGATATGAAGGGCTATTTCTCTTCAATCAAGAAGACTTATTTAACCAAGTTACAAAATGAGGTTACTCTTAATCAAACAGCGGAGGAACAGATTTATACCAATCTAAGGAAGATTCCTAGTGAATACTACGGTGGGGATGTTGCTAAGTCCAAAGAGCTGACAACCTCGTTCCAAGCGTATTATGCTACCAGAATAAACAAACTAATAGATGCGGGTGCGCCTGTTATTGATATGGTAAATGAGGGGAATCGACAATTCGTCATGCTATCAAGATTCTCGATTGATACAGCCTGGCTGAAGAAAGCACTAGATGCCCATTTGCTTAAGGTTCTTACCGAAGCAATGGAAAAAAAGGATTATGGTACGTTTGCTGAACAGGCAAACAGTACGAACAAATTATCAGCAAATATGAAGGATGCTAAAGTTCTGGCTTATATAGAACGATCGAAGACTGCCCTACTCTCTAAAGCAGGTAAATTGATGGCGAGCAACAAATATGAAGAGGCGATTAACATCTATGAAGCTCTTAGACCTTTGGAAAATACGGAGGACCTGATTACGAAGGCCAATCTTGCCTGGGATCAGTACGATCCGATACGAGTCTTAAAGCGGCTGTATCCAGAAAAGGAGTTTCCTAATTTCGTGAGCGCAAGAAATAAATGGGGGGCAGATATTGTTGTTGCTGCCATATCTAAAGATGGGAAAATTTATTTTGGCAGACTAAAGGGGCAAGAACCAATGATGGTGACGGAAGGGGGACTCAGTGAACCACCCGTGATCAACAAGCTAAGCTTTCAAAGCAACTATAGTACATCGGATAGTCCAGTCATCTTTATCGATGCCAAGTCATCTGAAAGAAAGCATCATTACCTGGCCTATGAGGTGAGGACAGACTCAATTAACCCAATTTTAGATGTGCAAGCGGACAATTTAACGGTTGAAGCAAAACAGGTGATATTACTGGAAAATCCGATTGGGCAAGGAGCTGGGGAGCTGGCTTACTATGAACCTGGGATCAAAGGGGAATATCAATTTAGTAAAATTAAAGTAGACTATGTGGAAATTCAAGTTGGCGATGTTGCGAACTATTTTGGAAAAAAAGTGCGCTTTACGGCATATGCGGCAGCCAAGACAAGCAGCGGTGCTGCACTCGTCACACTTTCAGAAGGCTACAATTACAGTACTGGTAAGTATGATAAATCATATTTGTTATTAAAGGGGTCTGAGAATTTTACCATCTATACGAATTATACCGTCATTGGTATGTTTAACAGTTACACAACGTTCACCAACGAAAACGGAGAACAAGTTCGCGTCCCCGTTTTCCAAGTGGAAAAAGTGGAATAGAAAATAAAGGGGCAGACTCACAGGTATTAGTGGGCCTGCCCCTTCTGTTATTCTTTACTAGAGAGTGGAATAAACCGATTAAAAATACCGACCGATGTAACTTCGCCCATTCCTACCTTGGAAAAGTCTGTTTTATAAATTGTGAAAATAAAATAATCCTCTTGTGTGGTGCCCATATCAAAAATCGATTCTCCCGCCACAGAGAGGACTCCTTTTTGCAGCAGATTTGAAGATTGGTCCATTGCCTTGTGGTTCAGCCAGTCCACATATTCCGAACGGGTAGGATTGGTTTCGGATAACACATAAATCACCACAATGAAAAGAATGATGGAAACAAGTCGTTTCATTTAACAATCTCCTATTCTTTTAGAAAATACTGTAAATTTTTATAGTGATAAGTATAAAATGGAAAAATGTTTTTGTAAACAACCCCTATGCAGCTTCCAATAGGGAGGATTTGTAGAAACAGATAAGAAAATGGAAAGAACATTGTGGTGATATTTGGCTATCGATATGTTAAATTATTACTATTATACTCTCAAATTAAAGGAGACAAACCGTGTCGAGAAAAAAGAAATGGATCGTTGCCTGTTTCCTTTTCCTGCTCTTTTTAAATGGGTTTGGGATACTAGCAGTAAACCTTTTAGGGAAGTAGATGGACACAACAAATTTAGAGGCAGGGAATGACGTTATGATACCTAATTTAGCCAAACCGATTTCGAAAAAACTCCTTTTTGCCATGCTCATTGTAACCATCGGTGCCGAGGTTCTACTCTATCTATCCCGATACAGCTATATGGCCAGCTCGTTGTATGACGGGATGATGGTAGGTTCTTTTTTTATCGGTTGGAAGTTGTTTAAACGTCTCAGCAGCCCGCAGGATTCTCCTAAGCGTCCGCGACAGGTGATAATGCAATTTTCAGGTGCCTTCCTTATTTTCTTCCTTGGAAGCACGGTGATCAATATTTACTCTAGTAATACCTTTTTGGAATTTAACGATGATTATGATCAATACGTGCAGGATTATACGGAATCCCAAGCATATGAACCAGACATTGAAGAAGCTCCGATCGACCATGTGTGGTCCTTTTTCGATAAAGTCGATACGATTGGCTCGGATATATATGCCGATACGCTCGCCGGTTTAGAAGAAGTATGGCGGCTGGCCTATATGATTCTTATACTGATCGTTTTTCGGAAGCTCTTTCCTAAGCGGTGGGAAAGCGGGAGAAGGGACGTGTTCCTCATGCTTGCGCTTTTCCTAACTTCCATTTTATTTGGCATCGATCACACCTTAGATACAGAGCAGCCATGGTCGATTCGGATCGGAGCGATTGTAACCTTCGCGAACATGGGGCTGTTGTTCGGCATAATTTTATTATGGACCCGCAACCTTTGGGTAACGGTTCTTGTTCACTCTCTTTACGATATAACAGCCACGCTTTCTTGGTACTATATCGATTATGCGGTTGAATATTTTGCACTAGGTTGTTTCATTCTTTACCTCATTCTTTTTACCTTAGAAAAATTACAGCAAAAACGTGTTCGGAAGGAAATGGGTGCTGTGGATCTGGCACAGGGTTCATAAAAAAAGTAAGGCAGTAACCTTTTGGGTTACTGCCTTACTTTTTCTAAAAATGATAACGATAAGTCTTAGTATCCACCCAATACTCAATCGTTCCATCCTCTTGCTCTATGTATTTGATTTTTTCTCTATCAAAAGCAGTGGTTAATCTTTCCGCCGCCAGCCCTTGGGAAACCTTTAATTTCAATAACGCTTTATTAACTTGGAAGGTGTCTCTATGGGGTGTTTCAGCTAGATAGGTGATCAAGTCTAACCGATGCTGCATCACATCAAGCAGGTATTGTTTATGTATACGTAATTCAGCAGGTGCCTTTAATTTCTTCACTTTCTGCACAAGCACCGCTTGCTTCTCACTAGCTTGCTTTAGACTAGCGGAATCTTGTTCTATAGCCCCATTTAATAGATTTGAGCTTTGATTATAATAGGCTTGTTCCATTTTTAAATAGGATACAATCTCATCTTGGGATGTTGAAAATAGGTCTTGTAGTATAAAAATACTAATAAAGAATGCGAAAATTACGCCCATCATATAAAACCATTTTCTCCTATGACTTTTTAGTGGAGAAGGTTCTTCATCTTTGGGTTGGAGAGGTGCCTTTAACTGCAGCTCCTCCAGTTCTTGCTTTACTTTTCGTTGTGCGGGAGTCAGCATCCTTCGCCCTCCGTTTTATGTAAGTTAGTAGAACCTATTACTATCCTACTATAAAAAGGGGTGTAAAATCCATTTATTCCTAAATTTTACTACAATAAATACCTTGATTTGGAAGGGATGGATACCTTTACCGCTTTCGGACTTCCGACAGAATTAGAGCCTAGCAGCTAAAATACGACGAAATGTTCTTTATATCGCAAATATTATTTAATGGTTTATGTGTAAATGATGAATGCAGGACTAAATGCTTAAATTTAGTAAAGCGAAATAAATTTCCCGCTATTTGGTAATCTGTTTGGACTAATAAGTAAGCTAAACATTATTAAATTAATATTTTTATAGGTAAAAGTAACCATAAAAACCATTGTGAAATCTATTATCTATGAACAAATAACTAGTAAAAAAAGGAATAAATAATATTTTTAGATTATTTACAAGATTAGTAACTTTCTGTTAAACTAGTTTTCGTGGTGTTCTTTAGAAAGAACAACCATTATATAAAAATTAGGGGGTATATGCATTTGAAGAAGAAAAGTACTCTAAAGGTCTTATCCAGCCTAGCTGCAAGTACCATGGTAGCGACTACCATGTTTGCAGGCGCATTTGCTGGAAGCACGGTGGCACCAACACCGGCAAAAGCAGCATCCGTAGAAGCAGCTCCAATTGATTTAAATGTAGTAGATTTTGATCGTCTAGGTGCAGCGCTTCAAAAGCAGGGACTTATTGCAAAGGGAGCGTCACAACAAGAAATTACAAAGGCAGTAAAGGCCTACATTAATAAGAAACAGGGGCAAAAGCCTGGTAAAGCGGACAAGGCATTAACAAAAGAACAGAAAGAGCTTGATAAGAAAGCTAAAGATTTTGTAACAAAACAAAAGGACAAGCTTACTAAACAACTTGCTAAAGGGCATGAAAACTTTAAAAAGGGTAAACCGACTGGCGCTGTTAAAGTAGATTCTGCAAAACAAGCGAACTATAGCGGTGATGTTCGTGAAGATAAGGTGCTTGTATTATTAGTAGAATATGCGGATTTCAAACACAACAATATTGTTCAAGAACCTGGCTATATGTATTCAAATGATTTTAACAAAGAACACTATGAAAAAATGCTATTTGGCAATGAAGATTTCACTCTATTCAATGGTGAAAAAGTAAAAACATTTAAGCAGTACTATGAAGAGCAGTCTGGTGGAAGTTACACAGTAGATGGAACTGTATCAGATTGGTTAACTGTACCAGGAAAAGCTAGTGATTACGGTGATGATAATCCGGCTGGTGGTCATGATAACCTTAATCCAAAAGGTCCACGTGATCTAGTAAAGGATGCGTTA
This sequence comes from Bacillus sp. SORGH_AS_0510, assembly GCF_030818775.1. Taxonomy (NCBI): domain Bacteria; kingdom Bacillati; phylum Bacillota; class Bacilli; order Caryophanales; family Bacillaceae; genus Bacillus; species Bacillus sp. SORGH_AS_0510. Next base: position 1,139,278 of record NZ_JAUTAU010000001.1, read on the forward strand.
AATGCCGCAGTTGCTTCGGGAATGAATTTAAATGACTTTGATAAATTCGATCTTTATGACCTTGATGGGGACGGTAATCAAAATGAACCAGACGGATTAGTCGACCATTTGATGGTTCTTCATGCTGGTGTAGGCCAGGAAGCAGGTGGAGGCAAACTTGGGAATGATGCAATTTGGTCACACCGGTGGACTTTAAACGGTATCTACCAAGTTCCAGGTACAAAAAACAATGCAGATCATGGAATGTTCTCTGGGATGGGTGCATATGACTACACAATTGAGCCTGAAGACGGCGCAGTTGGTGTATTCGCACATGAGTTTGGTCATGACTTAGGTGCTCCAGATGAGTATGACACTCAATACACAGGTAATGGAGATACAGTTGCTCAGTGGTCAATTATGAGCGGTGGAAGCTGGAACGGAAATATTGCTGGAACGCAACCACCAAGCTTCTCACCACAAGTCAAAGAATTTTACCAAAAGACAATTGGTGGAAACTGGGCTAATATTACCGAAGTAAATTATCAAGATATCGATAAAAATGGTTTAGCCACCGTTATCGATCAAAGCGTAACCAAGTCTAAGAATCCTGGAATTGTTAAGGTGAACTTACCTGATAAGAAGGTAAAAGGTATCGACCCTGCGTTTGGAAAAAAATATTATTATAGCACAAAAGGTGATGGCCTAAATACCTCCTTAGAAACCCCAGTATTTGATTTAACAAATGCAACATCTGCATCTTTTGATTACAAACAATTCTATGAAGTAGAGTTTGACTATGACTATTTATATGTCGATGCTGTTACAGAAGATGGTAAGAGCACACCTCTTGATGTTCTTGGTGATGAAAACACTGAAGGTGGTCTGGATACATCCAAAGGAAATTGGGTTGACAAATCTCTTAATTTAAGTAAATTCGCAGGAAAAAAAGTTAAACTTGTATTTAATTATGTAACAGATGGCGGTTTTGCTCCAAATGGTTTCGCCATTGATAACCTTCAATTAACAGTAGATGGAAATGTAATATTCTCTGATGATGCTGAAGGGGATACAAAAGTGACTTTAAATGGTTTCGAAGTATCTGATGGCTGGATTAGCAAACCTCACTATTATTACCTAGAGTGGAGAAACTACGCCGGTTCTGATGCATCTTTACTATTCTCACGCGGTTCGAAATATAATACTGGTTTAGTAGTTTGGTATGGTGATGATACATTTACCGATAACTGGGGTGGAGTTCACCCAGGTGAAGGTTTCCTAAGTGTTGTTGACTCTCATCCAGATGCACTTGTTTTTAAGTTAAATGGTAAGGAATCAATTGAGCAAACAACTCGCTATCAAGTTTCAGACGCTGCATTCTCGTTAGACAAATCACCTGCATGGTATGTAGATTCACCAACTCGTGGAATCTATGATTATAAAGGACTGTCAGGCGTAACAGAATTTGATTCTACGAAAGCTTACATTAACAACGTAATTCCTGATGCCGGAGTAAAAGTTCCAGCACAGTATCCAATTAAGTTCCAAGTCATTGGTGAAGCAAAAGACAACTCCGCTGGTGCAGTTTGGATCCACAAGTAAAAAATGATTTAGAAGAGACATCGGGCTGCCCGGTGTCTTTTTTTAATAGATAAGCATATAAAATTTGCTACAGACCCTGATATATACTTGGTTTAAACGGTGCCTGGATCCACTAGACTCTCAAAAGAGTACCAACTCTACTTTTCGTAGAGTTGGTTCGTTTTAGTTTAGGGAAGTATGGTAGAGGACATAGGTATATGGACACGCACGCCATTTACTTTTTTAATATAAAGCTACTACTTACGGTTTGTTATTAGAATTAAAATGCCAAATTATCGCATGGAAACAATATTTGTAGTATCTTTTGTCAGTTTTATTTATCTCAAATCGAAAGATATCAATAGATTGGACTATTTTCCTAGACTATTATGTCGAATATTGCGAAAATATTTTTCTTCGAATGCCGAAAAACTATTGACCTTTACTACAATAAAATACTAAAATTATATTTGCATATTCCGACTATTTGAAAAATTGGGAAGTAATACTCAATATAGTAAATTAGTAGGAATAATATTTTTGATACTATTTTAATAGGGGGGAAAGTAATAAATGAGTAAAAAGAATTATAATAACAAACGCAAAATTGCTACATACGCATTAGCTTCAGCTCTAGTATTATCTAACTTTGCTCTTGTTTCACCTACATCGGCTGCTTATAAGCCAGGTGACCTAGAGTCAAAAGTGCAACAATTAAAGCAAGCACAACAATTACAGCACGCAAGAACGTCTTTTAAAGCACAGGCAAAGAAAGCAGAAACAACTGCTACAGCTAACCTGAAAGCAACTGATAAGGTCCGTGTAATCGTTGAAGTGGATGGTCAAACTGCGGTTGAATATGCAACAAAGCAGGGGACATTATATAAACAATTATCAGAAGATAAAAAATCTTCACTCTCCGCTAAAGCGGAAAGCCAACAAAAGTCTGTTAAAGACAAAATCAGATCTAAAGGCGTAAACATTAAATATAAGCAGAAATTCTCCACAGCATTCAATGGATTCAGTGGTGAGATCGCTTATGGTGATCTTGATAAAATCAAATCTGTAGCAGGTGTTAAAGAGGTTTACTTAGCTAACGAATATAATCGTCCTAAAGTTGAGCCAAATATGAAAACGAGCCACAACTTCATTGAGTCTCGTACAACTTGGGAGAAAACAGGCTACAAAGGTGAAGGAATGGTTGTTGCCGTTATTGATACGGGTGTTGACCCATCCCACCGCGATTTTAAATTAACTGATGCTTCAAAAGAAGGTTTAACTAAAGAAGAAGTAGCACAAAAAGTTTCTGAAAATGGCTTAAAAGGTAAATTCTTCACAGATAAAGTTCCTTTCGGCTGGAACTATTATGATGGAAATGACACCATCCTTGATATTGGACCTGGTGCAAGCATGCACGGTATGCACGTAGCTGGTACTGTAGCAGCAAACGGGGACGAGTCAAAAGGTGGAATTAAAGGGGTTGCACCTGAAGCGCAAGTTCTTGCAATGAAGGTATTCAGTAACGATCCAATTTATCCGTCAACATGGTCTGACGTTTACCTTGCTGCGATTGATGATTCAATTAAACTAGGTGCAGACGTACTTAACATGAGCCTTGGAGATGTCGCTGCATTCTATCAAGAAGATAGTGCAGAAGACCTTGCAATCCAACGAGCAACTGCGAATGGAATTGTTTGTGCAATGTCTGCAGGGAACTCTAATCATATCGGCGATGGCTGGGATGACCCATATGCTAAGAACCCTGATATCGGCGTTGTTGGGGCACCAAGCTTAAACCCTGACGGTATTTCTGTTGCCGCTTCTGGTAACGAAGCATATCTATATGAGCATTCCTTTACATTGGAAGGAGCTGCCTCTGTCGCAAGCAAGGGATACGGTCTTGACGATTGGACGAAGCTTGTTGCAGACCATGGCGGTAAGCTAGATATCGTAAGTCTTGGCGGTAAACTTGGTAAGCCGGAAGACTATCAAGGTGTAGATGTAACAGGGAAAGTAGTACTCGTTAAGCGTGGAGAACTATCTTTTGCTGATAAAACTAAAAACGCATCACTAGCTGGTGCTGCAGGGATTATTGTTTACAATAGCAAGCTAGACGACTCTATTCCTTATAAAGATCAGGGTGGCTGGCAAATTCCTTTAGTAATTGTTTCAGGAAATGATGGTAAGGTACTTGAGGATGCTATTGCAGCTGGTCATACAACACTGCATGTTGATCAGTCAGCTAAAAATGAAAGTCCTGAAATGGGTCGTATGACAAGCTTTACTTCATGGGGAACAACTCCATCACTTGAGTTAAAGCCTGAGATCACAGCTCCTGGTGGAAATATCTATTCTACAGTTAACAACGACCAATACGAAGTAATGAGTGGTACATCCATGGCATCACCACATGTTGCTGGTGGATCCGCACTTGTTCAACAATACTTACAAACAGACAAGCGTTTCAGTAATCTTTCTGTTGCCGAGCGTACGCATCTTGCAAAAGTATTGTTAATGAATACTGCTAAAAATATTACGGATTTAAATGGCCAACCATTCTCACCACGCCGTCAAGGTGCTGGTATGATGCAAACATATGCAGCTGTTACAACACCTGCGTACTTTGTGAATAAGGCTACTGGTGATGCTAAGGTTGAATTAAAAGACTTCCAATCTAAGCAGTTCCAAATGACATTTACTGTTAAAAATATCTCTGATAAGTCAGTATCATATACTGTAAATACTGACGTATTAACAGATACGATTAAGAATTATGGCGAAGGTATTCCTGAATATAACGCATTAATTGCTGGAGACCTTGAAGGTGCAAAAGTTGATGCACCAAAAACTGTAACAGTACCAGCTGGAAAATCTGTTGATTTTACAGTTAAAGTAGATTTCTCAGATGCAAAAATTCCTGGAATTGATGCGGACGGTAAAAAGACTCTACTAGATTTAAGAAAAAATATTTTTGTTGAAGGTTCTGTCACATTAAAAGGTGCGGATGAAAATACACCTAACTTAACAGCGCCATACGTTGGATTCTATGGTAACTGGGACGAGCCAGCAAACTTAGATGGTTTTACTGCCCTTGGTGAAGAACGTTACTATGATTTACAGTACTATTTTGAAGGTGAAGGTGTAACAGATATTCTAAGTGATTTTGAAGGAGAAGAGGATTTCACTTCTGCAGTCCCTGAAAAGAACTTTATTGCTTTATCACCAAACGGTGATAAGTATACTGATTATATTAATCCACTTCCTGCGTTCTTACGAAATGGAAAAGAAGTTCAGTTCAACATTTTGGACAAGGATGGCAACCAGCTTCGCCGTGTGAAAGCAGAATCAGATGTGTATAAGAATGCATATGATGGCGGCAGCGGTGCTCCATATTCTTATAAGGAAGACCGTACTTGGGATGGAACAGTAAAAGGTAAACCAGTTGCAGACGGTTTATACTACTACGAAATCAAATCTGTAATTGATTATGCTGGTGCTAAGTGGCAATCCAAGAAGATTCCAGTATATGTTGATACAACTGCACCACAAGTGACTGCGAAATACGATCCTGAAAAATCTGTAGTTTCTTGGGAAACGAAAGAAGATGGAACAGGCGTAGAAGTGTACGGTGTGTTCGTAAATGGCAAGTTGGTTGATACTACTGACGGTAAAGCAACTTCTTACCAATTAACTGATGCACCAGAAAAAGCAATCGTTGAAGTATTGGCAATGGACTATGCTGGTAACGTTGGTGATGATACAGCTGCAATTGGTGATGTTGAATTGCCATTAATCGTTATTTCTAACGGTGAAAAAGATTCAAAAGGTAACTATGTGCCAAATTCACCTGAGCCATGGGGTGCATATGATTCAAAAGATATCCATGTTGAAGGTTTTGTATCCGATGATATCGGCTTAAAGGCCTTGAAAGTGAACGGAAAAGCAACTGAATTCACACTTGGTGAAGACGGTAACTATCACTTCTCAACAACGGTGACTTTTGCTAAAGATGGATTATATGATGTACAGGTTGAAGCAATCGATCACTCTAATAAGTCCTTCTCAATTGCTCGTAAGGTATACGTTGATACTACTAAACCAGTAATCAATGTAAATGCACCTGAAAGAGTAGATAAGAAAGTTGATAAAGTTACATTGAAGGTTAACCTACAAGATAACTTTAACTACTTAAACTTCTTTGTAGATGGAGATCACGAATTTGAAGTACCGGTTGTAAGCCCTGTTGATGTATTAAATCCATTAAGCAAGGATTATGAAGTAACACTTCCACTTAAGGAAGGCGAAAACAAATTTACGTTAAAAGCGACTGACCTTTCTGGTAACGAAACTGTGAAAGAAGTTGTGGTTAACCGTAAAGATGCTGAAAAACAACCTGTAGTGAAGAATGGCTGGAGCTTAGAAGGCGGTTCTTGGTACTACTATGTGAAAGATGTTAAAGCTACTGGTTGGGTGAAAGATACAGACGGTAAGTGGTACTTCTTGAAGAAAGATGGCAAGATGGCTACTGGCTGGGTATTTGATGGCGGTTCTTGGTACTACTTAACGAAGTCTGGTGCAATGAAGACTGGCTGGTTACTAGAAGGTGGCAAGTGGTATTACCTAAATAGTAATGGCGCGATGGCTACTGGCTGGAAACAAGTTAACGGCAAGTGGTACTACCTATACAAATCCGGTGAAATGGCTGCTAACACAACTGTTGATGGCTATAAGCTTGGTAAAGACGGAGCTTGGATTAAGTAATTTCCTCTCCACTGAAGGCGAACAGATGTCTAATCTGTTCGCCTTTTTTTAATGAATTATAAGAATGAATAACATTCGACTTCGAGAATTGTCCAGCTCCAGCGCCTAACCCCTCGGGTCAAATAACCTTCTGCAAGTAAAGTCAAAGAGCGACTTTTCTTGCAGAAGAACATTTGCCTGTCGGGGCTGATCAAGGCGCTTCCGCTTTTCTAATTTATTCTATTAAAAAAACATTGACCGAATTCTATCTCTCTACTAAAATTGGGGTAGCATTTAGATTTTTCTGTCAATTATGTTATAACTTACTAGATTGAAATAATTTAAGTGTGTTGATATTAGAGGGGGAAGACAAGGTCATGAGCCTGAGGTCATTAAAAAAGAAAAGAAAAATGGCATCGTATGTTTTAGCTTCAGCTTTGGTTCTATCAAACCTTGGTTTTGTTGCACCAGCGTCTGCTGCAACACCAACACAAGGAGCACAAAAAAATTATGCACCTTTGATTGAAAAGTTTAAACAACACTTGAAATTAACAGATGGAAATAAGAAAGAATTAAAGAGTAAAATCAAGGCTAATTTCAAAGCGACTGACAAAGTCAGGGTTATTGTTGAGATTGATGGGCAAACACCTGTGGAACAAGCAACCAAGCAGGGCAAGCTTTACAAGGAGCTTCCTGAAACAACAAAAGCTTCATTAGCATCAAAGATAAGCAATCAGCAGAAAGCGGTAAAGGACAAAATTAAAGCAAAGGGAGTCAAACTTACATATAAGAATCATTTTTCCACGGCTTTTAATGGATTCAGCGGTGAACTGACCTATGGCGACCTATCTAAGCTTGAGGAAATTGAAGGGGTCAAGCATGTCTATTTGGCGCGTGAATACAAGCGCCCGCTTGAAGAGCCAACCATGAAAAACAGCAAGTCTTATATCCAAACAAGTGCTACTTGGGCGGACGCTGGTCTGAAGGGTGAGGGAATGGTCGTTTCCGTTATCGATACAGGTGTCGATCCATCACATAAAGATTTTGTCCTGACAGATGCAACAAAAGAAGGACTAACGAAAAATGAAGTGGATACTCTAGTGAAGCAAAAGGGCCTTAAAGGTAAATTTTTCACAGATAAAGTGCCATATGGTTACAATTATTTTGATCAAAATGATACCATCCTTGACAAGGGACCTGATACAGGAATGCACGGAATGCACGTGGCTGGTACGGTTGCGGCTAATGGGGATGAAGAAAATGGCGGTGTGAAAGGAGTAGCACCTGAATCTCAAGTGCTTGCAATGAAGGTCTTCAGTAACGACCCACTTTTCCCGTCGACTTGGTCTGATGTGTACCTGGCAGCCATTGATGATTCGATCAAATTGGGTGCAGATGTTATTAACATGAGTCTTGGTGACGATGCATCCTTTTATAATGAAGAAAGTGCTGAGGATGTAGCAATCACAAGAGCAACAAATAACGGGATTGTTTGTGCGATTGCTGCAGGGAACGCCGGAGCGATTTCCTATGGCTGGGGCGAAAATCCATACTCTAAAAATCCTGATATCGGTGTAGTTGGTTCACCAGGTCTGAATCCTGACAGCATTCAAGTTGCAGCATCTGGAAATTTAGCATATGAATACGAAACGGGGCTTACTGTTGATGGAGTAGACGGATTTACGGGTGTTGGTTATGGTGTGGATGACTGGTCAAAGCTTACAGAATCCGGCCAATCATTAGAATTAGTCAGCCTTAATGGTGCTTTTGGTTATCCTGAGGATTATGAAGGGATCGATGTGGCTGGAAAAGTGGTCCTTGTTCAACGTGGGGATCTCTCATTCGCAGATAAAGCCTGGATTGCAGCAGAAGCAGGGGCTGTAGGAATTATCGTCTATGACGATCATGGCTCTGCTTTTTATAAAAATCAAGGTGGCTGGGATATTCCGTTTATGCTGATTTCCCAGGCAGAGGGTCAGACCCTTGAAACAGCAATTGCAGATGGACATACTACCTTGCACATCAATCAGTTGAACCGTCAAGTTGACCCAGAATCAGGACGAATGACGGAGTTCTCTTCATGGGGAACGACACCTAGTCTGGAATTAAAACCGGAAATTACAGCTCCAGGCGGAAAAATTATTTCTACATTAAATGATAATCAATATGGGGAAATGAGCGGTACGTCCATGGCGTCACCACACGTGGCAGGTGGAGCCGCACTTGTCCAGCAATATCTCCATCAGGACAAGCGTTTCGCATCACTTTCTGTCAGCGATCGTACTCATTTAGCCAAAACGTTATTAATGAACACTGCCAAGGTCATTACGGATGTGAACGGACAAGCATTCTCGCCGCGCCTTCAGGGTGCAGGGATGATGCAAACGTATAATGCTGTAAAAACTCCTGTGTACGTAGTGAATAAAAGCAATGGTCAGGCGAAGGTTGAACTGAAGGATTTTACGACTAAAGATTTTACTATGACGTTGACCGCTAAAAATATTTCAACAACAGATGTGACGTATGACGTCCTTACCGATGTTTTAGCAGATACCATTCAGCAAAATTCTGAAGGGGAAGATCATAATGCCCTAATCGCCGGTAATCTTCAGGGGGTAAAGGTCGATGGCCCTAAAAAAGTAACAGTTGAAGCTGGAAAGTCCAAGGATATTACGATCCATGTAGATATCAGTCAGGCAAAGGTTCCTGCCATTGATGCTGATGGAAATAAAACAACGATGGACCTCAAAGAAGATATGTTTGTAGAAGGCTTTGTTCGTTTGGTAGATAGCGACCGCAACACGGATGGGAAAAAAGAGTTGAGTCAGGATCTGACTATTCCTTATGTAGGGTTTTATGGAAAATGGGATCGCCCGTCGATTTTGGATGGCTTCAAAGACCTAGGAGAGTCCCGCTTTTTTGATCTTCAAGGGATGTTTAACAACGAGGATGAGGATGGAAATTCAGTCGAAGAACCTGTTCATGACATGCTTTCAGACGATTGGTTCTTAGAGCCTGTTCCAGATCGCGGCTTATATGCGTTTTCACCGAATGGTGACTGGCTTCACGATGACATCAGCACTTTGCCATCCTTAATGAGAAATGCTGCAGACCTTCAATTTAATATTTTAGATGAAAATAAAAAATTGCTTCGCAGAGTAAAAACGGAAAAAGATGTGCGAAAGAGTTATTTTGCAGACGGTTTCGGAGTGCCGTTTTCCTACAGCTATGACCGCGCATGGGATGGTACTGTGAAAGGCAAAACAGTCAAAGATGGATTATATTATTATCAAATCAAGTCTGTGATTGACTATGCAGGTGCACAATATCAAACAAAAGAGATCCCAATCCTAGTGGATACTACGGAGCCGCAGATTAGCCCGAGATATAACGAGAAAACATCATCTGTTGTTTGGGATACAGTGGAGAAAGGTTCCGGTGTAGCTGCTTACGGAATATTTGTAAATGGCGAATTTGTCGATGAAGTGACTCCTGATGTGAATCGCTATAAATTAAGTAATCTTCCAGAAAGTGCAATCGTTGACGTGCTTGCCTATGATTATGCATATAATTTCGGCGGTGGAACTGTTGCTATTGGCGATGTAACAGACGCTGCTCCAGTGATTTTCGTAGATGATTGGACTACCGTTCCATATGGGGCATACAACACGATGACAGTTCCTGTAGCTGGAATGGTTCAAGAAGATTTAGGGTTAAAGTCATTGACGGTAAATGGACAAGAAGTGAAAACCACTTATCTTGGTGGTGCGTATATGTTCCAGACGACAGTCAGTTTCCAAAAAGATGGTTTCTACGATATTATCGTAAAAGCGGTAGATAAATCGGATCAAACGACTTCGATTTCACGGAAGGTGTTCATTGATACAACTGCACCAGTAATTAATGTTGATGCTCCGAACCTTGTTCCGAAAAATGTGGAAGAGGCAACCTTAAAGTTCAACCTTAAGGATAATTACAATTATCTATCTTTATTTGTCGATGATAATCACGAATATGAAAAAGCGGTTGTGAGCCCGGTGGATGTGATGGTACCAGCTAATGATCATATTGAAGTAAAGGTACCATTAGAAATCGGTAAAAATATTATCAAGCTTAAGCTTCGCGACCTTGCTGGCAATGAAACATTAAGAGAAATCGTAATTAACCGAGCAAATGTAACAGGTTGGAAGCAAGAAAACGGATCATGGTATTACTATAACAATAGTGTGAGGGCAACAAACTGGGTAAAGGTTCGCAATACATGGTATTACCTTGGCAGTGATGGAAAAATGCAAACTGGCTGGGTTAAACACCACAACAAATGGTACTTCCTCAATAAATCAGGGGCAATGGCTGTGAATCAATGGGTGCTTTACCAAAACAAATGGTACTACCTAGGTGGAGATGGTACGATGCAATCGGGATGGATTTCTCCAAATGGCAAATGGTACTACCTAAATAGTAACGGTCAAATGGTCACAGGTTGGAAGCAATTGGGGGGGAAATGGTACTTCTTCTCCAACAACGGTCAACTCGCTGTCAATACAACGATTAACGGCTATAAACTTGGCAGTGACGGTGCGTGGATAAAATAAGGTAAGTAAATGAAGACGAGCAAAAGCTTGTCTTCATTTTTATTTCAAAATAAGAAAGTATAAAATTCGCCTATGAGAATTGTCCAGCGCCTAGCCAGTTTTCATCCTGATTATTCTTCCTTGAGTAACTTGTAACAATCATGCCTTGATAAAGCGATGATTGTTATAGCTCGGGTCAAATAACCTTCGGCAAGTAAAGTCAAAGAGCGACTTTTCTTGCCGAAGAACATTTGCCTGTCGGGGCTGACCAAGGCGCTTGCGCTTTTCTTAGTAACCAGTTATTCCCTTTATATGACAATCTTACTAATTGCGACACAATTTTCAATTTTTTTGTTGAAAAATTGCTTTAAAATGAGAAAATAATAGAGTACTACTATTTTTTTAAAAGGAGGTTTGTAATTTCATAAAAATTAATAACATAACAACAGATCCTTGAGTTGGGAAATTAACTTTATTTCCCATATCCAAAAATATGGTAATTTAGTATAATCATCATAGAAAAATTTGCGATTACAGCTAATTCAAGTCAAAAATAGATAGATTAATAGAGAGAATAATTTTTCACGGGGGGAAACAGATTGAAGAAAAAACGTGTCACTGCGTTTGTACTGGCCACCATGTTGTTCTCTTCCACAGCTTCTGGTGCTTCCGCAGCTGGAACCTACACTTGGAAGTATCAGAACAACAGCTGGTATTACCTGTCGCCAACAGGTAAGGCTGTAACAGGATGGGTACAATATAATAAACAATGGTACTACCTTGGCAGTAACGGAGTAATGAGAACTGGCTGGCTCCTAGACAAAAACCTATGGTATTTCCTCGATAAGAAAAGCGGTGCGATGAAAACGGGCTGGCTGAAGGATAATAATATTTGGTACTACCTTTTATCAAGCGGTGCGATGAAAACTGGCTGGCTCCTCGATAAAAATCTATGGTATTTCCTCGATAAAAGTGGTGCGATGAAAACCGGCTGGATTGTCGATAAAGACCTCAAGTACTATTTAAATCCAAGCGGAGATATGGTTACAGGTCAAAAATTCATTGATGGAAAACCATATGTGTTCAATTCATCAGGTGCACTAAATACGAATCCAATTACTGGCTGGTTCCGCGATGGTTCCATCGTTATGTACTTTGATCAAACGGGTGTCATGCATACTGGTTGGTTAGAGAATGACATGAATAAGTATTATTTTAAACAAGATGGTCTTATCCATACTGGCTGGTTAACAGAAAATGATCGAAAGTATTTCTTTAATAGTGATGGAAAGATGCAAGTTGGTTGGTTAATTGACGGTGGCCAAAGATATTACCTTGGTGCAGATGGCGTCATGCAAACCGGTTGGCTGAACGAAGGCGGAAAGACTTATTATTTAGGCACAGACGGTGTTATGTATAAAGGCTGGCTCACCGAGGGTGATAAGAAGTTTTACCTGACTGAGGATGGAAGTATGGCAACCGGCTGGAAAACCATTGGTGATCAGCGGTATTACTTTAGTACAGATGGTGTTATGCAAACGGGATGGATAACGGAAGAAGGCTCCTCTTACTATCTAGCCACAGATGGGACTATGTACAAGGGGTGGCTGACTGAAGGAGATAAAAAGTTCTTTTTCGGTGCCGATGGAAAGATGCTTACTGGTCTTCAAACTGTTGAAACACAGCTTTACTATTTTGGCACAGATGGAATCATGCAGACTGGTGGCTGGGGATTTGTCAATAATAAGTGGTACTACTTTGGTGCCGATGGTACAGCATCTAAGGGTTGGTTGACTGAAGGAGAGAAGAAGTATTATCTAGATACAGATGGTTCCATGGTAATTGGCTGGAAGTTCCTAAATAATAATACTTGGTATTATTTTAATAGTAATGGAACGATGGCCACTGGCTGGGTACTTGATAAAAATAAATGGTACTATTTGAATACAAATGGAGAAATGCAGACCGGTTGGCTGACCGAAAATAGTTCCACCTATTATTTAAACAGAAGTAGTGGCGAAATGGTAATTGGTTGGTTAGCAATTGATAATAACTGGTACTATTTTGATACAAACGGAAAAATGGTAACAAGTGAAAAAGTTATTGATGGTAAGACGTATAACTTCTTTCCAAATGGTGTACTAAATACTGGTCCTGTTGTGAAAACAACCAGTTACAATTATTCGTTCCAGGAAATGCTTGATATTGAAATGAAGAAAAATCCGCAAACGGATAAGTACAGATACGCTAAGGCATATGTCAGCAGTGATTTTGTTCTAAAAGATTTAAAAGACCCAACCAAGGGAGTGGTCACCTCAACTACACCGCTCAATGTCCGAGAAGACACGAATACGAATTCATTTATTTTTGGAGCCTTGAAGAGCGGTGCTTCAGTAACCATTGTTTCGACGGTTGGTAATTGGTATGAGATTAAATATGATACATGGCGAAATGCAAAAGCAGAAGATGTTAGCTATTATCTTAATCCGAATACCTTTAGTTCTAACAGTACAGAGTATTTCCAGTTCCTACTTTTAAGTAAGAGTGCTGGAACGTCAGCGCAAGACTTAAACGCGAAAACACTTACCGGAAAAGGAATTTTACAAGGAAAAGGGCAAGCGTTTATTGATGCAAGTAAGCAATACAATGTGAATGAAGTATATCTAATTTCACATGCACTGCTTGAGACAGGAAATGGAACGTCACAATTAGCCAAAGGAATAGTGGTTGATACGGTGGATGGAAAAGCCGTTGAACCAAAAACGGTTTACAATATGTATGGTATAGGTGCGATTGATAGCTGTCCTAATACGTGTGGTGCGCAATATGCTTATAAGCAGGGGTGGTTTACTCCTGAAGCAGCGATTATTGGCGGAGCACAATTTATTGGACAAGGCTATATTAATGCGGCAGCACCACAAAATACGCTGTATAAGATGAGATGGAATCCGCTTAATCCCAATCACCAATATGCAACAGACATTGGTTGGGCAGCAAAACAAACCAACAATATTAAAAAAATCTATGATTCTTTAAGCTCGTATACATTGTATTACGACATTCCTCAATATAAATAGATAGATTAGGACTGTGCTAATGTGCACAGTCCTTTTGTCTCTTTTTATCGAAATTTGTCTATGTTATCCTTGCAAAGGAAAAAATTCTACTAGATTAGAAGATTGCTAGGGGAGGGTGAGGAATGAAGAGATTTGTGACGTCTATGATGCTAGTTCAACTATTGGCTCTTCCGCTACAAGCTGCTGCTGAAGAAACCACTGAGCCGATATCTGCTGAAATAGACTCGTCGAAAGCCGGCCAACCGGAGGCTACGACCGATGTAAGTGTAGAAAATAATGAAAGCATAGAATCTAATTCATCGTCTGCTACTCAAAACGGGGAACCATCCACTGTTGTTGATACACAGCAAACTGATTCTACAACACAATCGGAAACCAATCCAGCTGGCTGGACGCAGATTGATGGAAAGTGGTACTTTTTCAATCCAGTAACAGGTGAGAAGAAGACCGGCTGGCTTGAGGACGAAAATACGTGGTATTATCTTGATGCATCTGGAGTCATGCAAACGGGCTGGGTATTTGATCAGAACCACTGGTACTTCCTGAAATCAAGCGGTGCCATGATGACCGGCTGGATTTCCGATCAAGGGCAATGGTATTTCCTTGCACAAAGTGGTGCCATGATGACCGGCTGGGTTTACGATCAAGGGCAATGGTATTTCCTTGCACAAAGTGGTGCTATGATGACCGGCTGGGGTTTACGATCAAGCCCATTGGTACTTCCTAAAGGCTTCAGGAGCGATGGTTAAAGGTTGGTTCGTGGATGATGATAGCTGGTATTATACCTATTCAAACGGCATCATGGCAGCCAATACCACAATTCAAGGATATACACTGGGAAGCAACGGTGCCTGGATCGCTAATCTCGTGAATCCAAAGCAGGCCTATTCGTATAATGACTTAATGGCGGATATAAATAAATTCAAACGGAATTTTCCAGGATTTATTCAGACCCAAATTATTGGAAAGTCAGTTGACGGCAGGAATATTTACGCTATTAAGCTAGGCAGAGGAGAAAAGGAAATCTTTTTCAACGGTTCGCATCATGCGCGCGAACATATGACAACAAATGTGTTGATGGAAATGCTGGATCAATACGCTTCCTCTTACTCGGCCAAGCGTAATTTCAATAGCTATAACGTAAGAGACCTGTTAAATAAGGTTTCCATCTGGTTTGTCCCAATGGTCAATCCTGATGGGGTTATGCTCGTACAAGAAGGAGCTTCTACAGCTAAAAACCCTCAATATGTAATACAGCTAAACGGAGGGAAGACAGATTTTTCTTCGTGGAAAGCAAACATACGTGGCGTGGACTTGAATCGTCAATATCCTGCGGACTGGGCAAATATTGCAAATAACACGGGGAAACCAGCTCCAGAGAATTTCAAAGGCTATCAACCATTAAGTGAGCCAGAAGTTCAAGCGGTTTCCAATTTTGTGAAAACACATCATTTTAAAATTGCCACAGCGTATCACTCTTCTGGACGCATTCTATATTGGAACTTTCATCAAGCGACGGCAGCATATAACCGTGATTACCAAATTGCTCAAAAGTATTCTAAGTTAACGGGTTACAGTTTAGTGTTTCCAGGACCAAATCCAAGTGGGGGCGGCTTCACCGATTGGTTTATTCAGGACATGAAGATGCCTGGATTCACACCGGAGATTTCCACTCATACATACAGTAAACCAGTACCGCTTTCAAACTTTGATACCATTTGGAAAGAAAACCAATCAGCAGGGTTATTGCTGGCAGTGGAGGCACTCAAGCTCTAAAGGGATAGATCATTCTATCTCTTTTTTTGATGAGAAAAAAATGTATTTTCTAATCATGGTAAATACTAGCCAATAATCGACATATTTTTGTTTACAGAAATTTGGGCTTGAGTTACAATAAAAATACATTCAATTTTTGAATATATCGGAGGTCCATTCAATGGAACAGCACTCATTTCAATTATTAGAGGCGATTAATAAAAATGCCAACTTAAATCAAAAAAAGATGGCTGAGATCTGCGGGATTTCAATCGGAAAGGTCAATTATCTGATCCATGATTTAACGTTCGGAGAGTATATTTACAGCGAAAAAAAGGGTAGAAATATCAGCTATT
The DNA here is from genome assembly GCF_030818775.1 of Bacillus sp. SORGH_AS_0510. Taxonomy (NCBI): domain Bacteria; kingdom Bacillati; phylum Bacillota; class Bacilli; order Caryophanales; family Bacillaceae; genus Bacillus; species Bacillus sp. SORGH_AS_0510. The sequence continues at coordinate 1,155,340 of NZ_JAUTAU010000001.1, forward strand.
TTTTAACACAAAAAGGAATTGATTCGTTAAAGAATGGAATCGAAGCTTTTCATGATAAAAAGGTTAATATCCATCAAGAACCGTTAACAGAGATTAAACAGGCTGTTATTTTAGCAGCAGGCTCTAGAAAAGACTTTAACAAACCTGCAGGGTTAATGCCTATTGATGATACCACATTATTAAAAAGGAATGTAGATATTCTACAGGAAAACGGCATTAATCATATCGTTATTGTCACTGGCTACCAACACGAAGCCTTGGAAGAGTTTCCAGAATTCAGTCATCTACACTTTGTCCATAATCCCAAATATAAATGGACCGGTTCAATGGCGTCATTAGCACTCGCGTATGAGTTCATTTCTGAGGATATTCTCCTCATTGAAGATGATATTTTAATTGAAGAACGTGCGATAAAGGAAATGCTTATGCATCCACAACGCGATAGCGTTCTGATCACGGATGAAAGCGGCTCGGGAGACGAGGCATTTGTAGAGCTAAGAAATGGTTATCTTTATAAAGTAGCAAAAGATATTCATCAATTCAACCATGTTGATGGTGAAATGATTGGTTTCAGTAAGCTATCCTATGAAGTTTTTACAAAAATGGTCAATGACTATAAAGAAAACAACAAGAATCCATTTATGAACTATGAATATATGCTGCTTGATGTATCCAGACATTATAATATTGGCTTTCTAAAAATGCACAACCTGATTTGGGGAGAAATTGATAGCCGACAGCATTACGATATCATCATTAATAAAACTTATCCGATTCTTAAAAGAAAAGAAGCGGAGTTCAGAGAAATTCAAATCAAGAGCTACTTAATGGAGGCCCTTGATCTGGCCTATGAAGACATTCAAGAAATCCAGCCGTTTGGCGGAATGACCAACAAGAACTTTAAGGTAACGGTCAATGATAAGGAGTATGTTCTCCGGATTCCTGGAAATGGAACCGAGCAGATGATCAACCGTAAAGAGGAGAAGATTAATTCGACTCTAGTTAGTCAACTTGGCATCGATACAGAAATCGCATATTTTAATGAAGAATCAGGCGTCAAAATTGCTGAACTAATTCCCAATGCGGAGACATTAACGGGAAAAACAGCTAAACGTCAGGATTACATGACGTTAACAACGGCAGTTCTTAGAAAGCTTCACGAATCTGGTATAGAGATGGCCAATCGATTTGATGTGTTTGAAAATATTACAAAGTATGAACAATTGATGGAGGAAGCCAATGGGCAGCCTTATGAACATTATGATGAAGTAAGAGCGCAGGTTATGGTTTTAAAGGATGTTTATCAAGGGATGAATATTGAATTAAAACCATGCCACAATGACTTGGTTCCCGAGAACCTAGTGAAAAGCGGGACTGATAAGGTGTATTTAATCGACTGGGAATATGCTGGTATGAACGACCCGATGTGGGATGTCGCGGCACACTCGATAGAATGTGAGTTTACACCAGAGGATGAGGAATTGTTCTTATCGCTTTACCTACAACAGGATGAAGTTCCACTCGACATTCAACAAAGAGTACTAATGAATAAAATCTTCCAAGATTTCCTTTGGAGCATATGGACAATTATTAAAGAAGCCAAGGGTGATGACTTTGGTCAGTACGGAATTAATCGCTTTAACAGAGCTAGAGAGAATTTAAATCATGAATTGATAAGGGAGTTGGCATACTCGTATGAAAAATAAGGGGATTTTCTTCGGTTTGTTCTCAGGCTTCACCTGGGCGCTTGACACCGTTTTAATTGGAATGGTTTTAGCAAAAGCATTGTTTGTTTCATCAGATGCAGTTATTTTCCTAGCACCACTAGTTAGTACGTTTTTCCATGATATGCTTTCTAGCTTTTGGATGATGGCCTATATGGCCTTCAGAGGAGAATTAACTACCTCATTTAAAAAATTAGCAACACGCAGCGGACGATTTGTTGTCTTAGGCGCTTTACTTGGTGGACCAATTGGAATGACGGGTTATGTGCTTGCAGTTAAATATTTAGGTGCCTCCCTGTCGGCTTCTATTTCAGCAGTGTATCCAGCGATTGGTGCCTTCTTTGCTTTCTTATTATTAAAAGACAGATTAACGTTAAAAAACTGGATTGGCCTTTTTATTAGTATCTTATTCATTTTTATCTTAGGCTTTGCTGGCGGCGAGCCGTCTCCTAGCTTTATTCTTGGATTCTCGTTTATTCTTTTATGTATCTTCGGTTGGGGAATGGAATGTGTAATCCTTGCTTATGGAATGAAGGACGACGAAATAACACCAGAGCAAGCCTTGCAAATTCGTCAAGTAGTTTCAGCTGTCACATATGCAGCTCTGATATTACCATTTTTCAACGCCTACCCGCTTGTTGGCGAAGTGTTTAAGAGCAGTGAATTGTGGCTAATCGCCGGGGTTGCCCTTTCTGGAACGGCTTCGTATGTGTATTACTATAAAGCAATTTACGTTATGGGACCAACTCGTGCCATGGCCTTAAATATTACGTATGCAGCATGGGCGATTATTCTAAGTGCCATCATTTTAGATACTCCGATTACCCTTAAAGCCGTTCTTTGTAGTATTATGATTTTATTAGGATCCATACTGACTGTCGCTACTAAAGACGAGTTAAAATGGATGAATCTGATTAAAGGCAGGAGAACCGCTTAATTATGAGAGCTATTTTACTAGCAGCAGGAATGGGCACAAGATTGCGACCACTAACATTAACTACACCTAAGTCCTTGGTTGAAGTCAATGGGAAACCAATGCTCGAGCAGCAGGTGGAATTCCTTCAAGAAGTCGGCGTGGAGGAAATCATCGTAGTTACTGGATATTTGAAGGAAAAGTTCGAGTACCTGAAAGAAAAGTACGGCGTTACGCTTGTTCATAATGATAAATACGATGTGTATAACAATATTTACACGATGTATTTGGTAAGAGAGTATCTTCCAGGCTCGTACGTGATTGATGCCGATGTCTTTTTGAAAAATAACTTCCTTTTGCGTGATCCGAAGAAATCGATGTACTTCAGTTCACGAAAGCCAGAGTTTAAGGCTGAATGGATGATTCGCTACGATGACAATTTTAAGGTCTATGACATTGAAGTTGGCGACGGCGAGCATGATTACATTTTATGCGGCATCTCGTATTGGTCAGAGGAAGATGGGCGTTATATCGTTAAGAAGCTGGAGGAAGAGGTCGCTGGCGGAAACTTCAAGGATTTATATTGGGATGACATTGTTAAGGACAATATTCGCGACCTTAATGTGTATCTACAGGAGATCCACCCGGACGACAGCTATGAAATTGATTCCTTAGAGGACCTGGAGAAAGTAAAACGGCGTTTGGCGATGGGGAATAACTAGAGCATGATGAAGCGAGAGGGCACTATGAATAGAGTGCCCTTTTTCTGTTAAATGAAAAGTTTGCTTTTTTTTGGATGGACGAGGAAAAGTAGAAGTCGAAGGGAGCTACATCTACTTTTTCCTGGAAAGAAGGAGGAAAAGTAGAAGTAGAAGGGGTCTACGTCTACTTTTTCCTGGAAAGAAGGAGGAAAAATAGAAGTAGAAGGGAGCTACATCTACTTTTTCCTGGAAAGAAGGAGGAAAAGTAGAAGTAGAAGGGGTCTACGTCTACTTTTTCCTGGAAAGAAGGAGGAAAAGTAGAAGTAGAAGGGGTCTACATCTACTTTTTCCTGGAAAGAAGGAGGGAAAGTAGAAGTAGAAGGGGTCTACGTCTACTTTTTCCTGGAAAGAAGGAGGAAAAGTAGAAGTAGAAGGGGTCTACGTCTACTTTTTCCTAAAAAGAAACTGGAAAAGTAGAAGTAGAAGGGGTCTACATCTACTTTTTCCTAAAAAGAAACTAGAAAAGTAGAAGAAGAAGAGGTCTACATCTACTTTTTCCTAAAAAGAAACTGGAATAATAGAAGAAGAAGAGGTCTACATCTACTTATTCCTAAAAAGAAACTGGAAAAATAGAAGTAAAAGGGATCTACGTCTACTTTTATCCAAAAAGAAACTGGAAAAGTAGAAGTAGAAGACACCTACATCTACTTTTCTCCAAAAAGAAACTGGAAAAATAGAAGTAGAAGGGAGCTACGTCTACTTCTTCCTAAAAGGAACTGCAAAAGTAGCTACGGTTACTTTCCCTAATAAAAAGCAGAGGTAGAGACACCTACTTCTGCTTACCTACAAAAAAGTCTAATTGGCAAGTGGTTCCCACATTATTCATAAAAAAGCCATCTTCCAAACCCATTTGCCTTATAGTATTTATTTAATACTCGTCTTATGGTATTATCCGACAAAACTCCACCGCACCACTCCAGCACCGCACTAGTAGTAATCTTTCGATCCGGAAACAACAACTTTAGTTCCTCCACACAACGTACTACTGCAGCATCAACTGTTTCGTGGTGGTCACAATCCTTACAGACTAGCATTTTATGATCAACGCAAACACTAAACGATTGGCATAAACAACAAATAAGCCCTTTACGTTGCTGACCATATTCGTAATGAAGCAACCTCGGATAAGGGGATTCCACAAAATGCAACGAATCTAATAGCTCGGCCAACTGTTTATGTTTTCCAGTAAGATTTCTTGTCGTCGTATTTAATTTCTTCATTAGTGAATCAATCTGTGTAGGAAATATTAGGGGTTTATTTTTTGGTGCTTGATATAGTGTGAAATGGGGGTTAATAAAAACTACATTTGATTCAAGAGGAATCCTAAAGCCGTGTTTTTGCAGTAATTGGCGGAAGAGAGAGTCACAGCGCTTTAGCTGATCAAGTGAGTTCGTAATTTTTGTCCCATTCTTAGAGTAAAACTCACCATTTTCATAATAATGATCGCCTTCATTATTTTTAACATCAAAAAGGTGTAAATTATCTTTAATTATCAATGTATCAATCTGGAATTTATTATTATTAACCTGAGCAACAAATCATTTAATATATAACAATCACTTTGAATCTGTTCCGTTAATAAATCAAACATTACTTCCCCTTCGTATCCCTTCTTAAGGCTATAATAATTCTTTTTATCTTCTTCCGGTAACTCCATCCTGGCATTTAAGCTTCTTAATATAGTTAATTCCTGCCGTTCCGTGCGAGGTTTAAAAGCCATAAAGCACATCCCTTCATATATTTATCTAACTCTATTTTCATTTTAATAAAATTTCTCACTCGAAGGTAAATAGTGTTTGAACATTTCTTGAAGAATTTCCAAGATGTATGTCGAATTAAGGTGGAAACGCATGGAAAATATGTTACCCTTAAAGATAGAATAATAGATTGAGAGGAGAAGGGAATTGAAAAAAGTACTATTTCGTAGTTTTTTAGTTGTATTTTTATTACTGGGTTTATTTCATAGTAAGGCTTCGGCAGCAACTAATACTGCAACACAAATGAGTGTTATTTCAATTAACGTACCTATCTTTAAAGAGAATCCAAACGTAGAAAAATCAGAACAACTTGCAGAATTGTCTTTTAATGATCAGGTTACTGTCTTAGAAGAGGTACGAAATACGGCAAAAGTCGAGTTTGGGAATGGCAAGGTTGGATGGGTTTACAAAGAATATTTAAGTAACGATATTTCAAAACAAACATGGCTTGTAAAAAAGTGGAGGAATTTGAAGGACGCCCCTGGTTTTAATTCAAATATTATTGGTCAACTTGATGATCACTCCAAGGTAACAGTTCTAGGCTATGATGCGACCACTCATTACTATCAAGTTCAAACTATGATCAATGGTAAGTTGCAGCAGGGATGGATTTATGGTTGGTATATGGATATCAATGACCAGCCAAGAACTACGGATGGTGGTAGTAATGTCATTCCTTATGAATTTGAAAAAGAAGGAAAGGTTACAAACTCTATCTCTTTGTTTACTCCTCTAGACACTTTTTCAAATGTTACGGCAAATGAAATTAACCGTTTCATTGATTATAAAACACAGGAAGCAAGTAGCAAAATGAAAGGAATGGGTGCATCCTACATTGAAGCCCAGAATGTTACAGGTTTAAACGCTATCTATCTTTTAGCACATTCTGGCCTAGAGTCTAAATGGGGAAAGTCTGATATAGTTGGTACCAAAAATAACTATTATGGTATCGGTGCAGTGGATTTTGATCCTATGGTAAGTGCACATAAGTTTGACACGCCAAGTAAAGGAATTATCAATGGAGCAAATTATATAAAAGATCATTATGTTAGTTGGGATAAAACCATTGAAGACCCAATGTATCCGTTTTATTCCCAACCCACTCTTGATAATATGAGATTTAATAGCGGTTATCACCAATATGCAACCGATCCCGCTTGGGCTGGGAAAATTGCTAATATTGCAAAAGAATTTTATGAATTCACCTTTGCGAATGGTGAGAAAATCAAAAAAGGCTGGTATAAAGAAGGACAGAATAGTTATTATTTTGATCAGAATGGAAAAATGTTAACTGGAAATCAAACATTTGACGGTAAAAATTTCTTTTTCTATGATAACGGATACCTCAAAACAGGATGGCAAAATGTTGGAGGCAAATGGTTTTATGTCTATGTTAATGGTACCGGTAATGGTGCCTATAAAACTGGCTGGTTCCTCGACAACAACAAAAAATGGTACTACCTAAACACCCAATCTGGTGCCATGCTTACTGGATGGCAACCTATTAATGGCAAATGGTATTTCCTAGACAAGAATAATGGGGATATGAAAACCGGTTGGCTCTCTGACAGCGGGAAATGGTATTTCCTAGACCAGAAAAATGGCGATATGAAAACCGGGTGGTTATACACCGGTGGTAAGTGGTATTACTTGAATAGCAGTGGTGCCATGCAAACAGGCTGGATCAAGCTTGGTACTAAATGGTACTACTTATACAAAGATGGCCATATGGCTGCAAACACAACGGTTGACGGATACCGTCTAGGAAAAGACGGGGCCATGCTTTAATCAGGAAGGAATCACCCTTTGGTGGTTCCTTTTTTAATTGGCTGTATTAAAGAAGCGTGTTGATTTTTGTCCCCAGAGTGCCTGGAGCAGATCAACAGGCAAGTTTAACAGACTTTTCAATTTTAAAGAATTAAGATGTGACCAAAGTCAAAAATTCTGTTACATTTCTGCAAAAAAGGATGGAAATCCGTTAAGAGTTCAAGAGTATTTGACAAACTTCGCCCTTTCACCTGGAAAACTCTTACATACTATAGGGTGAAGGTCACGGAAATAACGTGCTAAAATACCTGCGTTTTTACCATTTTTCAGAAAAATCCAACAAAAAGTCGAATAAGGTCAGTTTTTGAAACATTCCTGTAATAATATTAAAAAATAACTGTAAATTAAAACTAGTAATTTATATGAGATACTAGATTTAACAAATAGAGACAGAGAGAAATAGAAACACGGAGGTTATCATGAAGAAGTTAATAGTCGGTGGTCTACTATCATGTTCTTTACTTTTGAGCGGATTTATTGGTGGACAAAAAGCAGAAGCATCATCATTTGGAGATAAAGTTACAGATATTGCGCTGGATTATATAGGAGTTCCATATGTTTGGGGAGGAACAACACCAAGTGGTTTTGATTGTTCTGGATTTACAAGCTATTCATACAAGCAAGCAGGTGTTTCAATCCCACGTACAGCTTCTGAGCAATATACAAAAGGGCAAGCGGTTTCAAAAAGCAATTTAGTGGAAGGCGATCTTGTATTCTTTAGTACATATAAGGCTGGAGCTTCACACGTAGGAATCTACTTAGGGGATAACAAATTTGTTCATGCATCGTCTAGTGCAGGTGTAAAGATTAGTTCTTTAACAGAATCCTATTATTCTAGAACATATATTGGTTCAAAGCGAATTGGCAATTATAACAATGGTTGGGTATTGTCTGGAAGAAATTGGTACTTCTACAAAGATGGTGTTATGCAAAAATACTGGATTAAAGATGGCGGTACATGGTATTACTTAGAATCAAATGGGGTAATGAAAACCGGTTGGTTATTATATAAAAATGACTGGTACTATTTTGCTTCAAGTGGTGCGATGTTAACTGGTTGGGTTTATTCCGGAAGCCATTGGTATTATCTTAACGCTGACGGCGATATGGCGAAAAATACAGTCATTGATGGATATCGCATTGGCAGTGACGGTGCTTGGATTGAATAACAAATATTATAAGAAAAAGCGAAACCAAAGTGATCATTTGGTTTCGCTTTTTTTGTGTTCAACAGCTACTATTAACTATTTAATTTTTGCTAAAATATATAAAATTTTACTATAATAAGGAAATTGTTTTGATATATAATGAATCTAGTATAGAAAGGGGTCTAATAGAAGATGAATAAAATAAGTAAAGTAATGCTAGCTTCTGCATTGTCGCTATCATTAATGACACCATTGAATACGAAGGCAGCCGGACTTACAGACAAGGTTTTAGAATCAAAACCAGCTGGAATTCAAAACGTTAATTTGTCAAAAGAATCTTTTAAACAAAAGGCATTACATGAATTGCGATTACCAAAAACAACCGTACATACACAAACGGCACCTCAACCTCATGTGTCAACTCCTGAGGCAAGTAGTCCACAGGGTGTAAATGATGCAGTAAAGTTCAATGATACCAAATTGGCAGGCGCTGTCCGCGAAGCATTAGGGCTAAAAGCTGGTGAAACCATTACCGTAGGTAAAATAGCCAATCTAACAGATTTAGAAGCATCGGGCTTGAATATTACTGATTTAACTGGTTTAGAGTTTGCTGTAAATTTATCGTATTTGGGTCTTTCATATAATAATATTAGTAATCTATCTAAATTAAGTACCTTAACAAAACTAGAGAATTTAAATTTAGATAGTAATAATTTAGGGGACAGCAGTCTTGCCTCGCTGAGTGGGTTGCAATCCTTAGTGAATTTAGACATTTCTAGCAATAATATTAGTAATCTATCTAAATTAAGTACCCTAACAAAACTAGAGAATTTAAATTTAAATAGTAATAATTTAGGGGACAGCAGTCTTGCCTCGCTGGATGGGTTGCAATCCTTAGTTTATTTAGATCTTTCCAGCAATAATATAAGTGATGTTTCTGGCCTGAGGGAATTACAAACATTACAGCAATTAGATCTATCAGATAACCAGGTTACAAATCTAACTGCATTGAATCAACTACCAGCTTTAGTGTATCTGGGAGTAGCAAATAACCAACTAGGAAACAGCAGTCTTGCATCGCTCAATGGGTTGCAATCTTTAGTGTATTTAGACCTTTCCGGTAACAATATCAGTGAAGTTTACGGCTTGAATGATTTACCGGAGTTAATTGGCTTAGGGTTATCAGAGAATAATTTCAGTGACCTCTCGTCTATAAAAGTCCTAACAAATCTTAAGATGCTAGATTTAACAAATAGCGGTATTACTGATATTTCACCATTAAGCAGTCTTACAAATTTGACTATTTTATCACTATGGGAGAATAGCATTACAGATATTTCTTCATTATCGAATTTAAAATCCTTGGAAAGTTTGGATTTGGAATCAAATAATATTACGAACTTACAGCCGTTAAGCGGCCTTTCTAATTTGTCTTACTTATATATTTCCTCTAATCCAGCATCTGACCTTAGCCCTTTGCTGGATTTAGCAAATTTGTCTTTTATCATGTTGACAGATATGCCTAATCTTGACCTTACTGAGGGTTCTCCAGCTATGCAGGTTATTGAAGAATTGCTAGCAAATGGTGTTGACGTGCAGTATGATGGGAATTACGACCCAGGACTAGAATATGGATGGACTACAGATGATGAAGGAAACCTTTATTATTATGATGAAGATGGTAATATGGCAACCGGCTGGTATGAAATCGATGATGTAAAATATTACTTTGACCTTGATAGTGGTGTGTTAGCCATCAATAAATGGATTCAGGATGGTAAACAATGGTATTATGCTGACTCAGAAGGTATGATGGTTACAGGGGTTCAAAAAATTAATAATGTCTATTATTTCTTTGATCAAGCAGGAGTCATGAAAACCGGGTGGGCATATGATGGTTATCATTGGTATTATGCTGATAGCAAAGGCTCTCTGAAAACGGGTTGGCTTTATGAAAAAGGAATTTGGTATTATTTAAATCCGGATGTAAACTCCTACGGTCAAATGGCAACAGGTGTCCATATGGTGGGAAGCACACCATATTATTTTAACCGCAGTGGAGCGATGAAAGCCAATGGCTGGGTTTTTGACGGTACTTATTGGCATTATGCTAAAAGCAGTGGTGCATTATACAATAAGACATGGTTTTTATATGGAGGCAAATGGTACTATTTCAACAATTACGGTGACTCTGTTGTCGGAAGAAACCTAATTGGCAAAACGTATTATTACTTTAATAAGAGCGGAGCCATGGTAACTGGTTGGGTAAAACAAGCAGGTACAGCTTATGACTATCGTTATTATAATAGCAATGGTTCTGAACTGCGTGGCTGGTTAAAGTATAAGAATGCTTGGTACTATTTTACTAACGATGGATTAATGGTCCACGGGACATATTTAACAATTGGTAAGGAAGTTCATTCTTTTAACTCTGATGGAAAGTGGACAGGATCAAAGCCGATAAACTAAACATATCAGTGTTAAATATATAAAGAGAGGCTGAAATACAGCCTCTCTTTTATGTTTAGATTTTATTTGTGATTATCATACCTTATTTAACCCTAATTCATGTTTAATCTTAGTCGTGGAAATTTCAGGTGTTCTACCTAAATAGACCACATCACAATAATCATTAAGATAATCGAACTTATTTTTCCAATCATCGCCCATAACAAAGATATCAACCTTAAACTCTTCTATATCCTGAACTTTTTGTTCCCAATTATTTTCCGGAATGACCAAATCAACATAACGAATTGATTCAAGAAGTTTCTTTCTTTCATCAAAGGAAAAGTAGCATTTCTTTCCTTTTACTTCATTAAATTCATTTGTGGATAATGCAACTATTAAATAGTCACCTAATTCTTTTGCCCTTTTTAATAAATTTATATGTCCATAATGCAACAAATCAAAAGTTCCATATGTTATTACTTTCTTCATATTTGAAGTAATTCCTTTCGCTTCGTTCAAGGCACAAAAGCAATGAAATAATCCTTGAGCGGTAATTTTTTTCTTCGTAATGTGATAACAATCTCTAAAAGACATAAGCATTATAAAACAAATCATCCCTATTGTCCAAGTTCATATTGAGTCAAATAGGATATTTCCTTTATATGTTGTGTAATTGATACGCAAAAAAAACAATCCATTTAATCGTTCTTATTATTGGTTACTCTCCCTATGATTTCGACAACTTCTTTAGAAGCAGTCCCTTGTTCAACAAGTTCAAGGCTAGAGAGAAACTTTCTAAGCTCAGTTGTATATTTAATTTCATCAAATTGTTCCAAGATACTAAATAATTGTTGGTTATTCTGTGCTAAAGGATAAGGTAATGAATGAATATCAAAATAAAAACTTCTGTCTTTAATATAAGTCTCTATATCTGTGGCATATAGAAGAACCGGTTTATTGGTAAATGAAAACTCAAACATAGTACTTGAATAATCTGTAATTAATATATCACTTACAGCTAATAATTCATACATATCATTATAATCAGTTGCATTTATTATTGTAGAAGAATACTCAATAAAGTTTTCTTTATATGCTACATTTGGGTGTAGTCTTACTAAAACAACCCATGATCCGCCAAAATTTCTTTCCAAAACTTTAATTAACCCATCATAATCTATATCATAAACATTGGTATTTGAATCTGTCCGGAAAGTGGGTGCATACATTAGGATATGTTTACTACTATTAATACCAAAGTAGCTTCTAACCTTCTCATTAACATTATCTTTCTTATTCAATAAGATATCACATCTAGGAGATCCGCATTCCAAAATCTCACCGCTATACCAAAAAGCAGAGCGATACATTTTAGTACAAAATTTACTGTTAGATATAAAAAGATTAGCAATTCTTGAATCATTTTTTGCATTTTCTAAATAACTAATACTGAGATTTGCTTCTGCATCTTTCTCAATCTGTTTCAATGAAATTCCACCATGCCATGTTTGGATATAAAACTGTCCGTCCCTTTTACGTACATACGAAGACTTTCTGCAATTATCAATCCAGATCTTTGCAGTCACCATTTCATATATTGCCCGAATGGAACCATATTTTACTGCTCTTATGTTTGGGGGCAAATCACTATTATGTATCAAATCCTTTTTTAACAACCAAACCATTTCATAATTAGCTTCTGAATTAATTATTTCCTCTGCTATATACTTAGAATGATCACCATATCCGTTCCCATAATAGCTGGAGAAGACTATTTTGTTTGAACATATCGGAAATAATTTAAACAGATGAAAAAATAATAAATATTCCACTTTCTCCATAAATTCCTTTATTTTCGTATAGACTTCAAAAACTGATTTATATAAATTTTTATTTTTTTTTAGTAGGCTTTTCACCCTATCTAAAATCATGTGCATACCACACTTTCATAACATATTTTCCTTTACAAGTTTGAATACTTTTAGCTCCCATTCCTATTTAAAATGAGTAGTCGATACTAAGTCAAGAAAATAGACACAACAATGAAAAATTAAGGCTTGTTAACTAGGTATTTCAGATAATAAGGTGTAAACAATTTACACCTTAAAACTTAGTGTTTACGGAACTTGTATATTTATTAGAGGTATGAAATAATAGGATGGCTGAAAATATCTTCATTTTTTTCGACAAAGTTTTTGAAATGACTAATTGAAGTAATTGAATAGGTTTAAGTTAGTGAGGGAAGTGTATTAATAAAAAAATGAATTCTGTGTGTTAAGAGATTCAGTAGAAATTATTGATTTTATGTGATTGAAATAATGGACTTTGGACTTACACTAAATTACAAAAATGTAGATGGGAATTAAAATGCAAAAATCAATTTCATTTAATATCTTTTATAAAATTATTCTTAATACCTTTAATATCATTCTTCCTATCCTTGTCGGGCCCTATGCTTATCGTACACTCCGTGCAGACTCTATGGGAACGGTTAATTTTGCAGAGACCATTTTTAATTATTTTTTTATCTTCGCACTTTTCGGCGTTTATCAATATGGAATCCGTGAAATAAGCAAAGTCAAAAATGAACCCAAAAAGGTAAGCCAGTTATTTACAAGCCTTTTTATAATTAATTTTAGTACTAGTTTACTTGCAATGGTTGCTTTTGCATTATTCAGTTACTTCCAATATAGTAATGAACTTGTATATCCCGTCTTGTTAATTTTTGGGATTAATTTCATTTCGAATATGTTTTATGTCGAATGGCTAAATGAAGCGCATGAAAATTATGACTTTATCGCGATCAAAACCATAATTGTCAGACTCATTTATGTTGCATTATTGTTTACTCTCATACACGGTGTTGACGATTATAAAAAATTTGCTGCGCTACTTGCACTATCAACATTTCTAAATAATATTATTAGCTTCTTTTATATTAAAAGAAACGTTAAATTTGATTTTTCAGAACTTACGATTATACCACACCTAAAGCCTTTGTTTGTAGTCGTTATTTTTTCAAATGCTAGCATATTGTATACGCAGTTAGATCGATATTTAATTGGTGAATACGTGGGGAAATCCTATTTGGCGTATTTTACGATGACTTTCCAAATAATGGTCATTATTAAAACACTATTGGTAAGTGCTATCCAAGCTACCTTGCCCAGACTTGCTTACTTATCTGGTATAAACGATGAAGCCGGGTATGAGTCATTACTTAATAAGACATCGAAACTTTATTTTGTGACACTTTTTCCTGCTGCAGTTGGATTATTCCTTATCTCGGATTTAGTCGTTTTGATTTATGGTGGAAAAGAGTTTGCTCCTGCTGGAAGCACCCTTGCTGTCTTTTCTATCTATATGGTTTCAACCGGGATTGAATCGATTTTAACCAATCAAATTATTTATATTAAAAAGAGGGAAAACGTTTTGGTAAAACTCCTTTTCCTGTGTGGGTTTATAAACCTTGCCCTAAACCTGTCCCTTTTGTATTTTAAGCTTTTAACACATACAACGGCAATTGCATCAACGGTTGCCGCTAATACCTTGCTAGTCGTGTTTGAATATATATTCATCAAAAAGAAGCTAAAAGTGAATTATACTCTTTTCGATACCGGGAAATTAAAATATTTTTATTATTCCCTGGTCTTCATTCCAATCACGTTCATTATCCGAGCGTTCCTTACACAAACTTTGCTTTTAGCGCTGGTAATTATTGGTGTGAATTCGCTTGTGTATTTTTTAATACTTTATTTCACAAAAGACGAAATTCTTTTTATTTTGATTGGAAAAATCAAAGCTAAATTTAACATATCATAGACTCTTAATTTAAAGGAGCTGTACAGATTGAGATTTTCTTTAATAATGGCCACGTTAGGAAGACGTGATGAGATTATAGAGTTATTGCAATCGTTGGAAAAGCAGACATATAAAAACTTTGAATTAATCGTTGTTGATCAAAATAACGATCCTATTGCTGACTTATTCCAAGATTTTAAGGATAAATATCCTATTAACTATATTTCGACACCTATCAAAGGATTATCTAGGGCAAGAAATAGAGGTTTGGAAGTAGCTGATGGTGATATTATTGCCTTTCCGGATGATGACTGTGTATACGAATCAAACGTGCTTGAACAAATAAAAGAAACCCTTGAAACAAAAGAGGAAATCGACTTCATTTCAACTAACACTTCCAACATTGAAGGTACTGGATCACTGGTTATTGCGCCACAGTCAGATATAGTCCTGGATAATAAATACGGATTTTTTGGTCCATCCTTCACTCTTTTTTTTAAAAAGCAATTGGTCAAAGAGATCGGTTTATTTAATGAAGATTTGGGTGTAGGATCTGGAACGATTTATGGTGCCGGAGAAGAAACTGACTTTGTTCTTCGTGGCTTGAAAAAGGGATATAAAGGATTGTTCAGAAAAGATTTATTTGTTTATCACCCGCTAAAGGAAGAAACCATCGATGAGCAATCACTTATAAGGGCTTTATCCTATGCAGGAGGCTTTGGTAAGATCATTCGCCTACATTATGGTTTTCCTTATCTTCTCCGGGCCGTAGCAGCCGCGTCTTTTCGTTCTATCCAAAATATATCTAATGATAAAAGAAAGTTTCACCTTAACAGGCTCAAGGGGATTATCAGGGGATATTTTCGGTAATTTACTATTCTATTAATTCGTAATATGGACAACACAGAAACCCCGGGAGAATTTTCACCCCGGGGTTTCTGTGTTATTTCCTATGTGTACTTATTACTGTTGCTTTTCTTTATCAATTACTTTTAAATTCCTCATATGAATTTGTCTGTCTGCTTCCTCAGGAATTTTCATATAATCCCCATACACTGTTGTTAAAAAATGATCAGGGTTTCCAGGGATATTAAACTGGTGATTTTCGAATGTTCCAGTTTTTAATGGGAAGATTTCGTCCTTCTTAAAAAAGGCATATCCATAAAAAGGAGTTTCAATTCCATAAGTGATCGTGTCTGTTTCTTTATTAAATGGACAGTAAAAGTTATAAAGTTTAGCCCGATTCACCATTGAAACAATAAAGTCTTTAGGATTTTTTATTTTTTTTGGATACATTAATCTGGAAAGCCGATTGAAAATTTTACCTGCAGAGCTGATGTTATCAATTCCTTGCACATAGTCATACGGGAAAATATCAATAGACGTGCCTTTGCGAATATCTCCATCCTTGCCAACCCATTCAAAGTCCTCTAAATACATAATTTTTAACCAATTATGCTTTCTATGGATGTGAAGATTATAGGATTCAACTTTATAAATGCTAGGAAGACTAGTTTCAATTACCTTCATGAATCTGTTGTAATCTTTCCTAAGCATACCAATATCAATATCATCATCCCAAGGGATAAAGCCTCCGTGTCTTATACATCCAAGAAGACTCCCATCAGATAAAAAATATGGGATATCATTTTCTTTACAGATGGCATCGATTGTTACCATCATGGATGTTAAAACCTTTTGCACTTCTCTCAATGGATTTTCATTACTCTTTATTTCTGTCATTTTGCCTGATAACTCCCCCATTTATCTCTATTCCATACTATTATTTCACAAATAAAATGCTTATACAAGAAAAGCCCAATGAAGGGCATTTATGCGACTCTTACATATAAATACGCGACTAAAATTGCTAAATATATACTAACTGCAGGTGCTGTAAATACATGACCGGCCGAAAAAGCGATACCCAAACCTAATACTATACCACTTGCCACTAAAACATTTTCAATTGTGAAATGGCTTTTTAGATTTCGAAGAACTTTGATTGCTATTTCAATTGCGAGCCGGATAAAGGGAATGAAATAGAGTAAGAAGCCCAATATTCCAAATGAGAAGAATAAGTCATAAAAATCCATTTCAACCATTTTTGGAGTTTCCTTATAGTTTCCAGCGTAGCCCATTCCGAGAACTTTTTGGGATACCGGGGCATCTTTAAAATATTCCTTCTGCTGTTCTAAGAAAGCGCCCCTGCTACTCAAGACAAGATCTTCAATCTGTTGGTTACTTAACTCTTGTTCTTTTTCCGGAGCTGGAGTCTCCTCTTGACTCGTCGGTGGTTCTTTATTTTCCAGCAACGTTAAATGGATGGCTGTATTTTTAGCAATTGGTGAAAAAGGGATATATAGGGCAAAGACTGCAAAAATGATCAAATTAATGAAGAGATTAATCTTTAAATGCTGTCTTGTGTTCCCTTTTCTGAAAAATTCAACAATCAACATAGCTAAACTAATGACCAATGTAATAAGGACAGATCCAAAGCCTACTTTTGTTCCTATGGCCATTAAGGAGTAAATCAATAAAACAGCAGGTATCCAATAATAGGATTTTTTGATGGTGGCTGTGTTTTTAATTGCGAATAGAACAACAATTGGGAAACAAATAGACATAATAGCACCAAGTTCATTCCCTGCATAAAACCATCCGACATGCCCGACTTTATCGTATTTATAACTATTGAATGCAGTGTGGGTCAGGTCGGCGACAAGCATTGACAGCCCTACCAATGTCATGGCATAGACGACATATTTTTGGACAGTATTTTGCCACCACGGCTTTGACTTCAATTGTTTAAAGACAATCATATAGCTGTAAAAAAGAATAACAAAGTATACCGTTTTAAGGATAAATTTGATTTCCTCAGCAGGGCTGACAGGGGATTTCACCATTAAATTATTGATGAATCCTAATATTAAAAATAAGCCTAGCACTAGGATATAAATGATGCTTTTCCGTTTATTCTTGGAATCAGCGATAAAGAAAATATAGAAGGCCCCTAGGAGCATCATCGCAAACCGGATGAAAATCCCTGCGGTGAATTCTGTTTTTAAATAAGTAATCGCCAATGAAGTAATTAAATCTAAAACGGGCTGCGCTAATATAAACAGCAGCAATAAATTTTCAATGGCATGGTTATTCTTTATTTTTTCTAGCATTTTTGTTCATTTCCCCTTTTTGTGCAAAAGTCTTCAAATGATGCAGATTATTCATGAAAGCAATAATTCCGATCCTTCCTCAACTTTATACATTTTAATATAGATTATCCAGAAGTTCTATAGTAAATTCTACTGGGCCCTATTTTCTCAGGTTGTTATTCTGTCTGAGAATAAGCATTTGATTTTTTAATGTTCTTTTATTTTCTTAATCTATTAATCTATAGGACAGGGCAGGGTAGTAGAAAATCCCGATGAATCCATACATAAAAACGAGGGAAATGCTTAGTGATAGGCCGCATCGGCTTCAAGAAGGCTTTTCTTTTACGGTAAAAAATGCCGTTAAGCAATTGTGCAGTTTTCAGTGTTTGTCAAAGGAAGCTAAATCACCTATAATTGTTTGTTAGATTGACCTACAAAAAGACATAATATAACTTAATTCGAGTTTTTTCGTACACAACTGATTGAAGGCAAATTTCTATGAGGATGAAACTTATGACTGCTGAAAATAAAGTAAAGATATTGAATGTAGATTTTGATTTTACCACTAAGGAAAGCCTGTTGGTGGAACTGGATACCCGCATCAGGCAAGACAAGAAAACATTTGTTGTGACAGCCAATCCGGAAATCGTCATGGAGGCCAAGAAAGATGAAAGCTATTTAGCGATTGTCAATAAAGCTGATTATGTCATCGCCGATGGAATCGGTGTTGTCATTGCTTCAAAGATGCTTGGCACTCCATTGCCGGAGAGAATTGCCGGCTATGATCTATTAATGGAATTATTAAGAATGGGTAATGAAAAGAAATGGTCTGCCTATTTTTTGGGCGCTAAAAAGGATGTAATCGAAAAAGCCATCAACACAATCCAAAAAAATTATCCCTCTTTACATATCGCTGGCTGGCATGATGGCTATTTTGATTGGGATTCTTCGGAAATTGCCGATGAAATTGCTGTCAAACAACCTGACCTTATTTTTGCAGCACTTGGATTTCCGCGGCAGGAGCAATGGATTTCGCAAAACATCGATACTTTTCAAAAGGGGCTTTTCATGGGTGTAGGCGGTAGTTTTGATGTAATTGCCGGCGAAGTAAAAAGAGCTCCAGTTGCCTGGCAGAAATTGAATGCAGAATGGCTCTACCGTTTGTTAAAGCAGCCAAGCCGATGGCGTCGTATGATGGCCTTGCCGGATTTCCTGCTAAAGATTACGAAGGTAAAATTTACTTCCAGAAGATAAGGAGCAAACAGGATGAAAATTCTGCATCTAAACGCCGGAAATGAAACGGGAGGCGGGATGGTCCATATTCTTTCTCTTTTAAAGGAATTAAAGAAGGAAGACGACCAATTTATTCTCGGCCTGTTTGAGAAGGGCTTGTTCTATGAAAAGGCGGTGTCTGCCGGAATTCAGACGGTTTCCTTTGAACAAAGCTCAAGATATGATTTCGGGATTCTTTCCAAACTGATTAAATTCATTAAAGCTGAAAATATTGCGATTATCCATACTCATGGGGCGAGAGCTAACTTTTACGGGTATCTGCTTCGGAGGATGACGAATGTGACTTGGTTTACAACTGTCCACAGCGATCCCAGAAATGATTTCTTGGGCCGAGGGGCAGTTGGCCGTTTTTTTACCAGGCTTCATCTTTTTGTCTTGAAGAAGCCGGATCATTTTTTTGCCATTTCCTCACGATTTAAAGACATGCTGGTTGAATTTGGGGTAGATATAAGTAAAATTACTACGATTTATAATGGAATAGACTTTGCAGAAGAAAAAACAACTCTTTCGCAGGAAGAATTGAAACTTTCTCAAACGGATTTCGTCATAATAATGGTAGCCAGATTTGACCCGGTTAAACGTCATGACCTTGCAATCGAAGCATTTGGAAAATTTGCTAAAAATCATCCGGATGCTAAACTGCTGTTTGTTGGAGATGGTACCACTAGAAGTGAAATGGAACGATTAGTTGGGCAAAAAGGGCTTGTCAGCCAAGTTCGTTTTCTTGGGTATCGTGAGGACATCAGCGCTTTGTTTACACTGGCGGATGTTACCCTTTTAACTTCGAAAACAGAAAGTTTCCCCCTTGTTTTACTTGAATCAGCAAGGGAAAAAACACCTGTGATTACAACGGATGTGGGTGGGGTTCGTGACATGATTCCGGATTCATCCTATGGGTTTGTGCTTGAAAATTCCGATGTGAACACAATTATTGGTGCATTGGAAAAAATGTATGACCTGAAAAAGCACGATAGACTCACCGAAGTGGGTGAACGATTTTACGAATTTACCTCCAATCATTTCTCCATCCAAAAGTTTGCTGAGAGCATATATAAGTCGTATAAATTGTCGAAAAGGTGAAAAATATTCTTTTGAAATAGAACTGAGCTAAATCCCAGAGGATATGTTCTTTGCTACCTTTCTATTTCTTAAAATAAATCTATGGAGAAAACACGGAGGCACTGTATGTTATATCTAGCTTTAATTACTTGTTTCTTCGCGGCAATATTCCTTACACCTCTTGTAAAAAAACTTGCATTTAAGATCGGTGCAACTGATAAACCAAATAATAGAAAAGTACATCAGAAAATTATGCCGAGGTTGGGCGGCTTAGCGATATTTATTAGTTTTATTATTGGAATCTTGATTCTTAGTCCAGAGTCAATATACCATTGGCCAATTATCCTTGGAAGCATAGTCATCATTTCTACCGGGATGGTAGATGATATAAAGGAGATTTCACCCAAGGTTAAACTGCTGGGCCAAATTGCTGCTGCTTCCATTGTGGTGATTTTCGGAAATATAAGTGTGGAATATATTAATCTTCCATTTGGCGGACAAATTAATTTTGGTATTCTTAGCATTCCTATCACGATTATATGGATTATAGGAATCACAAATGCTATCAATCTTATAGATGGTCTGGATGGCCTGGCAGCTGGAGTGTCGACGATTGCGCTGCTTACGATAGCTGGAATGGCACTGGTAATGGGAAATATGTATGTAATGGTAACGGCGCTTATTCTTGCAGCATCAACAGGCGGTTTTCTTGTTTATAATTTCCATCCTGCGAAGATATTTATGGGTGATACTGGTTCCCTTTTCCTTGGATATATGATTTCTGTTTTATCCTTGCTCGGTTTCAAAAATGTTGCCTTTATATCTATAATAATTCCGGTCATTATTTTAGGAGTGCCAATTTCTGATACACTTTTTGCTATTATTCGAAGGTTAATTAATAAACAACCGCTTTCTGCTCCAGATAAATCGCATTTACATCATTGCTTAATGAAAGCAGGTTTTTCGCACAAGCAAACAGTATTATTGATTTATGCCATGTCTACTATTTTTGGATTGGCTGCGTTCATGTTTTCACAAGCAACCGTTTGGGGTTCAATGACCATTCTAGTAGTATTGTTAATCACAATTGAAATTATAGTCGAAAAGATTGGTTTGGTTCGCGAGGATTACAAACCACTCCTTAATTTTATGAAGGTCATTAAACCTATTAATGCAAAAGACAAATTTTAATATACTCATAGAAAGCTTGATTTCAGGCTTTCTTTTTTTATAGGCTCTGTTAACCATGCCTGTTGATTTCCGCTCCAGGCACGAGCGGTTCGTGGGTGTTTCGGCGAGCCTCCTCGACGCAAGCGTCTGCGGGGTCTCCCCAGAACCATACTCCTACAGGAGTCTTCGTCCCTTCCGCTCCAATCAACAGTATGTATAAATCAACACTGTTCTTTAACACAGCTTTTTTATAAAAAATGGCCAAGCCGGATGCTTGGCCTTTTGTGCGATAGGCAGTCACTTGAGTGTAATCTAATCTGCACTCTTATAGGTACTTTAGAACTATAACTCCGAGAGGTGTTCATGAGTATAAATAATCATTTCCGAGCCTAAGCCCTGACCATTTGCTCCTGTTTAGCATAAATAAACAGTAAAGGAGAGGATTAGCCATGAATATTATTCAAAAACTTATTCCTGCTTCACATACGGAAACTCGCCCCGGATTGAAATTGGTTCCGGAGTACATTACCATTCATGAAACAGATAATACAAGCAGGGGGGCTGACGCGGAGGCGCATGCAAGGCTACAGGAACGAGGGAACAGCCGGACTGCCTCGTGGCATCTGCAGGTTGACGATCATGAAGTGATTCAATCCATACCATTCAATGAAGTGGCATGGGCTGCAGGCGATGGGAGGAATGGACCTGGTAACAGAAAGTCCATCCACATCGAAATGTGTGTGAATGAGGATGGCAATTATGAAAAAACGGTTGCAAATACGGTGGAAGTCGTCCAATATTTGATGAACCTCTATAATATTTCGATTAATAAAATCGTGCCTCACAAACATTGGACAGGTAAGAACTGCCCAAGAAATCTTTTGCCAAACTGGGATAATTTTATTGACCGCTGCAAGGGAGAAGCGAGCAAATGGGTCAAGCAAGGCACAAATCAGTGGTCTTACTACAACGGCAATAGCAAGAAGACGGGCTGGGTAAAAGTGGACAATAAGTGGTATTATCTCGATGCTGCTGGAGTTATGCAAACTGGCTGGGTAAAAGTATCTAATAAATGGTATTATCTTGATCCGACAGGCGTCATGAAGACGGGCTGGGTGAAGGTGGACAATAAATGGTATTATCTTGATTCGACAGGTGCCATGAAGACGGGCTGGGTGAAAGTGGACAATAAATGGTATTATCTTGATTCTTCAGGCGTTATGAAGACGGGCTGGGTGAAAGTGGACAATAAATGGTATTATCTTGATTCGACAGGTGCCATGAAGACCGGCTGGGTGAAGTATAACTCCAAATGGTATTTTCTGAAGGAAAACGGGGAAATGGCGACCGGCTGGATTCAGGACAAGGGCAAGACATATTACCTAAATCCCGACGGAGCAATGATGATTGGGACCCAAACCATCGCTGGCAAGGAATATACCTTCGGGGCCGACGGTGCCCTACTTAAAGGAGAGGATTCGCCGCCATCAGAGGAGAATCCCAATTCTGATGCCGGTAGCAGCGACGAAACGGACGAAAAGACGGACCCCGATGTCGGTAATAGCGATGGAACAACGGAGGCAGAGAACGACCCAGGTGCAAGAGGGAGCGACGGAATAGGCGCAAATGCAGATCCCAATCCCGCCAGCGTTGATCTATCGGGCGCTAATGCAAAGGAAGATACCAGCAACCCATAGACATAGGACAGGTCAAAACAACAAATGTGGAGACCAATTCATATACAGAAAAAAGGGACTGTCCAACATAAAGTTCGACAGCCCCTTTCTTTTTTATTGTTAATCTTCTAGAACATATCTCTCTTTAATCGTACTCACTTTTTTTAATTGCTTGATATCGAAGCTGGTGATTTGCTTTTCAAAATTTTGCAGTTTTGCTGCGTATTCCTTTTCTGATTGGATGGGTTTATTTATAGCCAAGTAATCAATAATCCAGTTATTGATAAATTGATAATAATGAACCGTATCCCCTTGATAATTTTCGATATTATACGTTATTTCCTTCATATCCTGAAAATCGTAGACCTCTATGTTAGGATATTTTTTCGTCAGCTCAAAAACCGCTTTTTTGAATTTCAACCTTTCTGTCAGGTACTTAGGATTTTTTTTATAGTAAGAAACATGGTTATAAATTGGATATGGCGCATAAAATAAGGTGAATTTTGTATTCGGATGCGCCTTGACGAGCGGTAGTACATTCTCCTTAAAGGACTTTAGCTGAACAGACGAATGCTCATATTCTGGAAAATCGGGAACAGGCTGCACTCCATTTAAATACGCTTGGATATGGTCAAACGATTCAATGGGAGCGACTTGACCGAATTTATACAGCGTTTCAACTTCACGCCATAGTTTACTCCCCTCACGATTCGCCATCATGTTTTTATAAAAAACATCCACTGAGTAAGAATTAAACAAGTATCTAATATCATTGATTTTAGTCCGGTCGTACATATAGGTTGGAAAATCGCTTGGGGGAGGCATAACCCAATCAGGCTCACCTGCAAAGGAGTAATAATTCAACTCCCAAATCACCCGTTTCAAGCCAGGCTTGTCGCGTAGTGCTGCTTCTGCCACCATTGACTGCTCTTTGGCGGTGGAGGCCGGCAGGGAAGCGTTGAACGTTTTGGCACCAAGCTTTTCATCAGCATAGCTTTCGCGGAAATTCCTCCCCATCGAAGTAGCAGTAAAAAGCGTATCGTAATCCTGATTTTTCAAAAGACCAGGCATTTGATAGCGTTCAGTCGCCGCATATTGCGGCCGATATAGTTCTGCTTTGCGGAAATAAAATAACGGGTCAAGGATGTACATAATCACCGCAATTCCCAAAAAAATCGCAGCAGACAAGATTGCCACTATTGAAAGAAATTTTTTATGTGACATTTTGTTAGCTCCTTAAAATTTAAAGTATAAAAATTCGCTGACCCTGTTTAGATACAGCAGGGAAATCACGGCAATCAAGCTGATAAACACAGCGAGGCGTAGGTTTGGCTTGAACGTATTTAAGCGTTCTATGGAATTTTTCGCAAATAAAACGATTCCCAGAATGAATGCAAAGAGCACCACTAATTTCAGATCAAAATAATACATTTCAGGTATGAAATGGGTGCCGAGCCGCTCGTTAAATATGGCAGTCAATCCCGGAGGGAAATGGAACCCCTGAATGGTGAACATCTTAGTGAGCATCAACTTTGCAGTTGCCAAATCGGGTGAACGGAAGAAAACCCAGGCGATATGGACAAAGAAAAACGTGACAAACCAGGCAACAAATTTGGGAAGTCTTAAATTAAAGGATTTCCAAAAACGATAAATAACACTGGCAACCCCATGCATAATCCCCCAAATAACAAAGGTCCATCCGGCCCCGTGCCAGATACCGCTGACAAAGAAAATAATAAACAGATTCACATAAGTCCTTAAATTCCCTTTTCTGCTACCGCCAAGCGGAATATATAGATAATGGGTGAAGAACCGACCCAAAGTCATATGCCATCTGCGCCAGAATTCCTGAATGTCCAGCGACCGATAAGGTGAATCGAAGTTAACCGGTAACTTGATATTGAAGAATAATCCTAAACCTATGGCCATGTCGCAATAACCGCTAAAATCAAAATACAACTGTATGGTGTAGGCCAAGGTGGTAACCCAGCTATCATAAAGCGTCAGGTGGCCAATATTGCCATAGCCGGAATTTGCCCAACCGGCGAATGTATCGGCAATGATTACCTTTTTAAACAGGCCGATTGAAAAAATATACAGGCCCGCAGCAATATTGTTTAATTTAATCTTATAATTAGTTCCATCATGAAGCTGGTCAATGATTTCCCTGTGGTGGACTATTGGACCAGCAATCAGGTGCGGGAAAAACGTTACGAAAAAGGCATAATCGAGCAAGGTGTATTCCTTCGTCCCTTCCCGGAAGGTATCGACCAAATAAGCAATTTGCTGAAACGTAAAGAAGCTGATTGCCAAAGGCAATGCAAGGTTCAGGAGGGAAATATCTGTTCTGAAAACGGCATTGATATTGGTCATAAAGAAATCATAATACTTGTAATAGCCCAAGAGGCAGATGTTGAACAGGATGCCAAGGGTCAGAATCAGTCTTCTAACAGCAACGCTCTGAAGTTTATTCAGAATTGTTGCCAGAGTGAAATTGACGGCAATCGATGAAAGGATAATCGGCAAATACTTGACATTCCAATAGCTGTAAAAATAAAGATTAGCGATGATAAAGAATATTTTCGCGATATTTTTATTTTTCAAATTCAAAAGCAGGTAATATCCCGCGAATACGACGGGGAAGAACCCGAGAATAAATATGTAGGAATTAAATAGCACTTCTGAACCCCCTAATGATGATATATAGGGGATATTATAACATAGGAGCAAGGTCGTGCACATATTGTCGAAATGAATACTGAAAAACGCAAATCGGTCCGTGGCAATTTCAATGATTCTGTAACTTTTGTATTGTTTACTTATCCAATTTTCATGGTATATTAATTGATACATCTGTGGTTTTAGGTAGAAGCTAAAAATGCCGAATCGTTAATAGATGTATAAAAAAGATCCTAAACTCTGAGGATGGTAAAAATAATCTTTTCAAAAGGTAATTTCATGCATAAAAGAGGTGTGAACAATGTCGATTAAAAAAGCGGTAATTCCCGCAGCAGGCTTGGGGACAAGGTTTCTTCCGGCCACAAAGGCGCAACCGAAAGAGATGCTCCCGATTGTCGATAAACCGACGATCCAATATATTGTGGAAGAGGCGGTCGCCTCAGGTGTGGAAGATATCATTATTGTGACCGGCAGAAATAAGCGGGCGATTGAGGATCATTTTGATTTTTCGATTGAGTTAGAAATGGAGTTAGAGGAAAAAGATAAACAAGAAATGTTGAAAATGGTGAAAGAAATTTCTAATATGGTTAACATTCACTATATAAGGCAGAAGAAACCATTAGGACTTGGGCACGCAGTGCAATGTGCAAGCAGGTTTATTGGAAATGAGCCATTTGCTGTCTTATTGGGTGATGACATAGTGAAAAGCGATACACCTTGCTTAAAACAATTAATTGATATTCACGAACAATACGGCTGCAGTGTCATTGGTACAAAAATAATGCCAGATGAAGAACTACATAAATATGGAGTTATTAAACCAAACAATAAAGATATATCCAGTAAAATTGTTGAGGTAAAGGATATGGTTGAGAAGCCGAGAGAAAATGCCCCTTCTAATTTTGCGGTCATGGGTAGATATATTTTAACACCAGAAATATTTAATTACTTGCAAGATGTTGAGGTTGGCTATGGTGGGGAGATTCAGTTAACCGATGCTCTTAGAAAAATGGCAGAAAATGAAAAAGTCCTTGCATATGCTTTCGATGGAATTCGATATGATGTTGGTGATAAATTTGGTTTCCTACAAGCAACAATCGAATTTGCTCTCCAGAGAGACGATTTACGAGACTCATTAGTTGGTTATTTAAAGGAATTAAGTAAGAAAGATTATCTTCCATTTACTTAAGGAATGAATAAATTTAATGACCTTCTCCTTTGTTGGAGAAGGTCATTCGTGTATTTTTTTATAAAATTAGAATGTATAATATTCAACTTCGAGAATTGTCTAGCTCCAGCGCCTAGCCCCTCGGGTCAAATAACCTTCGGCAATAAAAGTCAAAGGGCGGACTTTTCTTGCCGAAGAACATTTGCCTGTCGGGGCTGACCAAGGCGCTTGCGCTTTTCTTGTGACAGTCTGTTAATATTTTAACAATTTCATAACATTGTTGATACAAAGGCTATAAACCAATGATTTC
Organism: Bacillus sp. SORGH_AS_0510; assembly: GCF_030818775.1. Classification (NCBI taxonomy): domain Bacteria; kingdom Bacillati; phylum Bacillota; class Bacilli; order Caryophanales; family Bacillaceae; genus Bacillus; species Bacillus sp. SORGH_AS_0510. The sequence goes on from NZ_JAUTAU010000001.1 coordinate 1,182,229, forward strand.
TATTTTCTTTAAAAATGACTTATGTTATAATCCATATGGGCAACAGGAGTTTTTAACTCTATTATAATAGTTAATAGGAAGAATCACTTTTATATCCCCATTTTGCCTATACACAATTCCTATAAAACTAACAAAATAGGCAAGAAAAAAATCGGGAGGATTATGATGATATACATCACCTTAATAGTTTGCTTTATAAGTTCTATACTTCTTACTCCTTTAGTTAAGAAACTTGCATTTAAAATAGGGGCAACTGACCGCCCAAATCATAGAAAAGTTCATCAGAAAATTATGCCGCGCCTTGGCGGATTAGCCATTTATTTAAGCTTCATTATTGGTATGTTAGTCATTCACCCAGGAGGACAATATGCTACTCCGATTATTATCGGAAGTATCATCATAGTTGTTACTGGTATACTGGATGATATTATGGAGCTTTCAGCGAAAGTTAAGTTTATCGCGCAAATTGCTGCTGCCGGAATCGTTGTTATTTGGGGCGGTGTCCATGTTCAATTTATCAACTTGCCTTTCGGAGGACAAGTTGAATTTGGATACTTAAGTATCCCTTTGACTATTATTTGGATCGTAGGTATCACTAATGCAATTAATTTGATTGATGGTTTGGATGGCCTTGCTGCAGGTGTTTCTTCCATTGCACTCATTACCATTTCTGGAATGGCCATTATAATGGGAGATGGATATGTAACAGCTGTTGCTTCAATCGTCCTTGCAAGTACATTAGGATTTTTACTTTACAATTTCCACCCAGCGAAAATCTTTATGGGTGATACAGGTGCCTTATTCTTAGGCTATATGATTAGCGTATTATCATTATTAGGCTTTAAGAACGTTACACTAATTTCCTTTATCGTTCCGATTATTATTCTAGGAGTTCCGATTTCTGATACATTTTTTGCGATTATTCGCCGAATTGTAAATAAGAAGCCATTATCGGCACCAGATAAATCACATTTACACCACTGTCTACTTCGAGCAGGTTTTACTCACAGACAGACGGTATTGATGATCTATGCTATGGCTGCATTCTTTGGTTTAGCTGCAATCATCTTTTCACAAGCAAAACTATTGGGTGGTTTTTTCTTCATCCTCATTCTTTTAATTATCATTGAACTCTTCGCAGAAATGATAGGGCTGATGGGTAAAAACTATCGTCCATTGATCAAAATGATGCGCGTTCTATTAGTTACAACCGTAAGAAATAGGTAATAGACTTGTTAAGTCTGGCCCTTTGGTCAGGCTTTTTTGACCTTTAAATAGATTCTGTCTGTCACCAAAAAATAACATAAAAAAGCCGTATCATTCTATGATACGGCTTACTAGTTTAGTTATTATCTGAAGAGCTATCCGCGGTGCTGTCTGTCTCTGAATCAGTACTCTCACTATTTGTATCTTTATCAATAATCGTTGAATCTGTACCAAGATGTGCTTTTAAAATAGACTTTGTTTCCTCTAAGTTCTCTTCATCAAGTTTGTAATAATAAACTCTTTTGATATACGTATCTTCACCTTTTAAATTTAACGTATCAATCGTTAATCCACTACCCGCTAAACCATAGTCAATTAATGATTTCATATCGTTAAAGGACATGTTGGTTTGCATATTATCGCCTACTGCTTGGATTATATCGGTGTGTTTTGAGAAGGATTTAATCGATAATGCTTTTTTAACAATCGCTTTGATAATCTCCTGCTGTCTCATCCCTCGCATAATATCGGTATCCTTATGACGGGTTCTTGCGAGAGCAAGTGCCTGCTCACCATTTAGCGTTTGGAAACCTGGTTTTAATCGAATCGCGTTATGATGGTCTTCGGAATCTTGTTCTGAAATAGCATATGGTACTTCAACATCGATTCCATCTAAAGCATTAACTACGTCAATGAATGCATAAAAGTTTACCTTAACATAATAATCAATCGGAATATCAAGCATTTCTTGGACGGTTTCTATCGTCATTTTTGGTCCACCAAATGCGTGGGCATGTGTGATTTTATCAAATTTATCTTTACCAGGTATATACACATATGAATCACGAGGAATACTCAACAGTTTTACAGATTTCTCTTTTTTGTTTAGGGTTGCTACCAAAAGAGCATCGGAACGTATAGCATCTCCGTATTGTTTTTGTCGACTTTTACTTTCATCCACTCCGATAAGCAAAATGGAGATGTTGTCCTTATTGGGATCAACAGTCACTTTCCTTTTTGAAACAGTGTTAACTGGTTTGTAGGATTTATTAACTACTGATTCCGCTTTTTTCAATAAAAATGTCGCATATCCTGCTCCACCAAGTGCAACAATTAAAAGTGGGACAATGATCCACAAAAATATGCGCTTTTTTCTGCTTTTTTTCTTCTTTTGACTCATTCGCTGAGTACGTTGAAATTCCGGCATATGATTTCTCCTTTATTATATGTCATTTTCATAGTAGATAAATTTAGTTTAGACCAGATTCCATTTTACCGTTTTTTACCCATCTCGTAAATTGAAACTTTATGTCGAATATTGAAAAATACGATTCTTCTAAAATAAGACAAGTTTTGCAAACAACTATAACTTATAGACGAGAGATTCAACGCTTGTGTTACAAATTATATTTGTAAAATAAATGAGTAAATGTACCTATAAAAATATCAATATTCTAAAAATTATATATATAGTAAATTTACATACTATCAACAAAATACCAACAAATTTTTTACAAAAAAGACTATCAATCTCTTGGAAAAATTAGTAGAATAGTCTTGCAATACAAATATTTTTGTCGAAGGGCGGAAAAAGTGTGAAGAGACAGATCAAACGAAGCATGAAAAAACGTATGCTTAATGGTTCTCTAGCTGCTGCACTTGCTCTATCTATTGTTCCATTAAATGTTTTCCCACATGCTGCAAAAGCGGCTGGAACAGCTGAGAGCACAGTAAAACTACGATTCTTAGAAACAACAGACCTTCACTCCAATGTGATGGACTATGATTACTATCAAGATAAGCCGACAATTGAATTCGGTCTTGACAGAACAGCCAAGTTAATTGAACAAGCACGTGGTGAGGTAAAAGCAACAAACTCTATGTTATTTGACGCTGGTGACTTACTACAAGGAAATCCATTTGCAGACTATGTAGCAAAGGTTAAGAAGCTTGGAGCAACTGAACAGCACCCAGTCTTCAAAGCTATGGAAATCCTAAAATATGATGCTGGTATCGCTGGAAACCATGAATTTAATTATGGTTTAGACTTCTTAAACAATGCTTTGGAAGAAGTTCCATATAATTTTGTAAACGCAAACATTTATGATGCGAAAACTGGTAAAAACTACTTCAATCCATACAAAATTATTGAGAAAAAAGTGGTAGATGAAGCAGGTGTAGAACAAACGATTAAAGTTGGTGTTATCGGTTTTGCACCACCACAAATTTTGCAATGGGATAAAGATAACTTAGAAGGTAAAGTTACCGTAAAGGGTATCGTTGAAACGGCAGAAGAATTCATTCCTAAAATGAAAGCTGAAGGCGCAGATGTTATTGTTGCAATCGCACACTCTGGCTGTGACGTTGCTGCTCCGAACCAAGCGGATGCTGAAAATGCTGTTTACTCTCTGAGCACGGTTAAAGGTATTGATGCACTTCTTTTTGGCCATGCACACGTAAACTTCCCTGGCGATGCTGCATTTAATGGCAAGACAGGAATTGATAATACGAATGGACATATTAACGATGTACCAGCAATGGAGGCAGGCTTCTGGGGTAACAACCTTGGGGTTATGGACCTTGATCTTCAAAAAGTAGATGGTAAGTGGCAGGTTACGAATTCTAAAGCTGCGCTAAGACCTATTTTCAAAACAAATGCGGATAAAACCAAGACTGCTCTTGTTGATGGACCAGATCAACGTATTGTAGATGCTGTTAAAGAAGCTCACGAAGGAACTGTAGCTTACGTTAACGGGAAAATCGGTGAAACAGAAGCTCCAATGTACAGCTACTTCTCACGTGTAATGGATGATCCTACAATCCAAATCGTAAATAATGCTCAAACAGATTATGTTAAAAATTGGATTAAAACAAATAAACCAGAATTAGCAAATATGCCAATTATCTCTGCTGGTGCGCCATTTAAAGCAGGTCGTCAAGGTACTAGCGATTATACAAACATCGCTAAGGGTAATCTTTCAATTAAGAGTGCTAACGATCTTTACTTGTATAACAATACATTAAAGGCTGTTGAATTAACTGGTGCAGATGTTAAAGAATGGTTAGAAATGTCTGCTGCACAATTTAAGCAAATTGATCCAACAAATCCAAATGCTCAAGAACTAATCGATTATGGTTTCCAACCATTTAACTTTGATGTAATCGATGGTCTTAAATATCAAATCGATGTGACACAACCTGCTCGTTATAACTATACAACTGGTGATGTAATCAATGCTGACGCTCACCGTATCATTAACTTTACTGATATGAATGGTAAAGCAATTGATCCTAACCAAAAATTTATTGTTGTAACAAATAACTACCGTGCAAGCGGTGGCGGTAACTTCCCAGGAACAAAGGGAGGCAAAGCGAAAATCGTTGTTGACTCACCATATGAAAACCGCCAAGTATTAATGGATTACATTTCTGAAAAGAAAGTCGTAAATCCTACTGCAGATAACAACTGGAAAATTGCACCTGTAGGCGGAGTAGCGAAGAACCTAGTATTCCGTTCATCACCTGATGCTGTTCCATTTGCTGCAAAAACACCAAATGTAAAGTCAGTCGGAACAGAAGATGTAAACGGTGTAACTTGGGGACAATTCAAATTAGACCAAAACGTACACGTTCAATTATTAGGAATTAATGATTTCCACGGTCAACTTGATACTTGGAGAGCAATTAAAGATTCAACTGGTAAAGTAGTAGATTACTCTGGTGGTATTGAATGGTTAGCCGCTTACTTAAAAGACAGAGAAGCTGCAAACCCTGCAAATACTTTAATGCTACAAGCCGGTGACCTTGTTGGAGCAAGTCCTCCAGTTTCTGCATTATTACAGGACGAGCCAACTATTCGTTTTATGAATGAACTAGGTTTTGACGTAGGTACAATCGGAAACCATGAATTCGATGAAGGCGTAAAAGAAATGAAGCGACTTATCTATGGTGGAGATAATCCCAAAACTGCTCAATATGAAGCAAAATATGGCAAATTCACTGGCTCAACTATGGATTACGTGGTTGCAAACGTAGTGGATGAAAAAACAGGTGCAACTATTTTACCTCCATATGCAATTAAAGAAGTAGATGGCGTTAAAATCGGCTTTATCGGTGTTGTAACGAAAGATACACCATTAATCGTAACTCCAGCAGGCGTTGCAGGTGTTAAATTCACTGATGAAGTAACTGCAATTAATAAGTATGCGAAAGAATTAACAGATAAAGGCGTTAAAACAATTGTTGTACTTGCTCATAACCCAGGTTCATCAGCTACTAATGGTTCAAATGCAACTGGACAAGTTGTTGACATGGCGAAAACAATTGACCCTGCAGTTGACGTTATCTATGGGGCGCATGACCATAAGTATCTTAATGCTAAAGTTGACGACAAAGTATTAGTACAATCTTGGTCATATGGAACTGCATTCTCTGATATCGATTTAACAATTGATCCTGCTACAGGTGACGTTATTAAAGATCAAACAAAAGCAGAAGTTGTGGATACACTTCACAGCAAAATCACTGCTGATGCAAAAATTAAAGCAGAACTTGATGGCTACCAAGAAGACATTAAGCCAATTGTTAGCCAAGTAGTTGGTTCTACAAAAGCTGCAATCACTAATGTACAAAATGCTGCAGGTGAATCTGCACTTGGTAACTTAATTGCTGATGGTATGCGTACAGTAACAGGCACTGATTTTGGATTCATGAACGCTGGTGGTATCCGTAACCCACTTCCAGCTGGAACAATTACTTGGGGAGATCTATTCAAGGTTCAACCATTTGGTAATGATCTTGTAACTATGACTGTTACTGGCGATCAAATTAGAACATTGTTAAATCAACAATTCCAAGCACCACCAAGCTATAATAAGATCATGTCAATTTCTGGTCTTCACTATACTTGGACTGATTCACAGCCTTACGGAAGCAAGGTTCTTGATATTTACCTTGAAGATGGTTCATTAATCGATCCTAAAGCTGAGTACTCAATCACAGTTAACAACTTTATGGCAGATGGCGGAGACGGTTTCACTGTCCTTAAGTCTGGTAAGAACCGTGTAACTGATATGGTTGACTTAGACGGTTTTGTTCAATACTTCAAATCATTAGAACAACCAGTTTCTGCAGAAATTGAAGGACGTATTCAAATCGATAATTTCGTTGAACAACCAGATGTATATGTAACAAATTACGATCAATATGTTTCTGGTTACACTGAGCCGTTTGCAAAAGTGGTAGCAAACGTTGGTGGAAAAGTAATTGGTCAAGCAACTGCAGATGAAGAAGGATACTTTGAAATCGAGTTAGATGCTCCATTAGCCAAAGGTACTGTCATCCGTCTGGATATAACAGACAGAACAGGCAACTTAGCTCCATTTGATATCACTGTTGATGCTGCAACTGGCTGGATCTGGGTTGGAGATGAAGATGGCCACTGGATTTATGTAGATCCAAAAACAGAAGTAGCATTAGCTAACAAATGGCTTAAGGAAGATGGAATTTGGTATCACTTTAATAAAGACGGTTTCATGGAAACTGGCTGGGTAAAAGTAAACAACAAATGGTACTTCCTAAACGAAGACGGTGAAATGCTAACTGGCTGGTACAAAGAAGATGGCAAGTGGTATTACTTAGACAAAGTTAACGGCGACATGAAAGTTAACTGGTATCTGGTAAACGGCAAATGGTACTTCTTTGAAGGTACTGGTGTTATGAAAACTGGCTGGGTATACACTGGCAAGAAGTGGTATTTCCTTGCTTCTAGCGGTGCGATGCAAACTGGCTGGGTTTTAACTGGTGGAAAGTGGTACTACCTATACAAAGATGGCAGCATGGCTGTTAACACTACAGTTGGTGGATACAAAGTAGGTAAAGACGGAGCATGGATTAAGTAATTTATGCACCTAAAAGAGGTAATTCCTTCGGGAGTTGCCTCTTTTTTTATGAATTAAGAAAGTATAAAATTCGACTTCGAGAATTGTCCCAGCTCCAGCGCCTAGCCAGTTTTCATGGCTTGATAAAGCGATGATTGTTACAGCTCGGGTCAAATAACCTTCGGCAAGTAAAGTCAAAGAGCGACTTTTCTTGCCGAAGAACATTTGCCTGTCGGGGCTGCCCAAGGCGCTTGCGCCTTTCTTATGAAAAAATCTGTAGTTTTTTCCGGTTTTTACTAAGCCTTCTTTGTTTTCGTTTTGCTAATAATGGACAAACTGAAACACAAGGAGGAAGTTTAATGCTGTATCTTACCTTGATAGTATGTTTTTTTGTTTCCATCCTTATTACTCCACTAATTAAAAAATTTGCCTTTCGTATTGGCGCAACCGATCGGCCAAATCATCGGAAAGTTCATCAGTCGATTATGCCAAGGCTCGGAGGCTTAGCCATATTTATTAGTTTTTTGGTAGGGATTTTTTTATTACAGCCAAGTAGCCCCTATTCTTTGGGGATTTTTATTGGTTGCCTCATTATTGTTATTACTGGATTTTGTGATGACATGTTTGAGTTACCTGCAAAGTATAAACTACTGGGGCAATTGGCAGCAGCCTGCTCGGTCGTGTTTTTAGGGGACTTGCAAATGGTATTTATTAACCTCCCGTTTGGAGGACAGCTGCAATTTGGTTTTTTGAGTATTCCTTTTACGATTCTTTGGATTGTCGGTATAACCAACGCCATTAATCTGATAGATGGACTAGACGGTCTAGCTGCTGGAGTTTCATCCATTGCCTTAATTACCATTACCGGCATGGCCGTTATTCAAGGGAATTTATACGTCGTGGCAGTGGGCTCAATTGTCTTGGCAAGTACGCTTGGATTTCTGTTCTACAACTTTCATCCGGCAAGTATTTTTATGGGAGATACGGGCGCTCTTTTTCTAGGGTTCATTATTTCTGTCTTGGCATTGTTAGGCTTTAAAAATGTAACCTTTATTTCCTTTGTTATTCCAGTTATTATTCTCGGTGTACCTATCTCTGATACGTTTTTTGCGATAATCAGAAGAATCATCAATAAACAGCCATTGTCTGCTCCTGATAAGTCACATCTCCATCATTGTATGCTGAGAATGGGGTATTCCCATCGTCAAACCGTTTTAATCATTTACGCTTTGTCAGCATTTTTCGGATTGGTTGCGGTCATTTATTCACAGGCGAGAATTGGTGGGGCACTTTTCTTGATAGGAATGGTCATTTTGATAATAGAAATTATTGCTGAGAAAATTGGCTTAATGGGAAAAGATCACCGACCATTACTAAACATCGTACGCACGTTAAAAATGAGCACTGCAAAGAACCGCTGATATGAAAAAGGGACTCAATGTTGAGCCCCTTTAATTGTCTAGCTCCAGCGCCTAGCCCCTCGGGTCAAAAAACCTTCGGCAAGAAAAGTCAAAATGCGGACTTTTCTTGCCGAAGAACATTTGCCTGTCGGGGCTGACCAAGGCGCTTCGCTTTTCTTTTTTTTTCCCAATTGTATTCTTTCAAAAGACCTATTATAATCCTCAATAAGACATACTTATTTTATCTTACGAAATCTTCTTCTAGATAAATGGTATCACCCTTAGCAAGTGTGCATTGACCGTTAGTAAGTTCGACCATCCAATCCATGAATGATTGAACATTACTTTCATCTACGAAAGTTTCAACCTCTACAACATCTAAATAGTGAATTTCTTTAATTTTGTATTCCGAGGCACGTAATTCTTTTTCGATTTTTCCAAGCCAGGTGTAGTCAATTTTCACATGTATGATTTGGGAAAGTTTTCTTTCAACGATACCTACTGCATCTAAGCCTTCAGAGGTAGCCTTTCCATAAGCGCGAATTAGCCCGCCTGCTCCTAATTTAATTCCACCAAAATAGCGGGTTATGACAACAACAGTGTCTTTCAACTTTCTTTTTTTTAGCACCTCAAGAATAGGTACACCAGCTGTCCCACTTGGCTCTCCATCATCATTTGCTTTTTGAATTTGATCATGCTCACCAATGAGATAGGCAGAACAGTTATGCGTAGCATTCCAATGTTCCTTCTTAATCGCTTGGATAAATTCTTGTGCATCCATTTCTGTCTCTGCCCGTTTGATATGGGCGATAAATCGGGACTTTTGAATGTTGATTTCATGCTCTCCAAATGTTTTAACAGTATAATATCGAGGTAGCATCATAAGCTCCTTTCTTTAGTAGAAAAAAATATAAAATATTGCTGTAATATACCTTTAATATGGTAGTAAAGTTCGAATGTTATAATAGGCCTAGTGGTGGTAAAACTTTTCTATTTCTAAAAAGTATAGTTTAATAGGAATAAAGCAGTAGAAATAATTCCAATATTATTATACTACTTTACGTTAATTAATGAGGTTTCTAAAGAGTTTCTTGGTTTATTCTGCAGTACTAATTAAAATGTAAGGCCTGAAGGGAAAAAAGTCCCCGGAGGAATGTGATGAAGATTAAGCAAATTGATATGAAATCGATCGATGAAATTCGTGAAGAAATGATTGAAACAGTCACCTGTAGTAAAAGTGATATTTTCCGTATTGGGGAAAAATGTCGCCATGACTATGAGAGCATGACAAATGAATTGTCTAATATAAAGCAAATGATGGTCAAGCTCATAGAAGAGGGTGACCAGCTTGAAGAACAGGTCAAAGAGGCGCGTATGACTCTTTCAGAGGTCAGTATGAATTTTAAAAATTATACTGAGGAAGAGGTCCGCGAAGCTTATGAAAAAGCACATCAGTTACAAATGGACTTATCGATTAACTGGCAGTATAAAAAACAACTGCTTGATAAAAGAGATGACTTAGAACGAAGGCTAATCGGCCTGATTGATACGATTGATCGTGCTGATCAACTCATTTCACAAATTTCTGTTGTTATGAACTATTTAACGAGTGATTTAAAGCAAGTCGGCGAAGTATTAGAAGACGCGAAAGCCAAGCAAGACTTTGGATTGAAAATTATTGAAGCACAAGAAGAAGAGCGAAAGCGCTTGTCAAGGGAAATACATGATGGTCCAGCACAAATGCTTGCAAATGTCATTATGCGCTCGGATTTAATTGAACGTGTATTCCGTGATAAAGGCCCAGATGAAGCTTTTTCTGAAGTCAATAGCTTTAAGAAAATGGTACGTTCCGCACTTTATGAGGTACGGAGGATTATTTATGACCTACGTCCAATGGCACTGGATGATTTAGGTTTGGTTCCGACCCTCAGAAAATATCTGAAGACCATCGAAGAATATCATAACAACTCCACAATTTCATTTGTGAATTTGGGCCTAGAGCGCCGGCTTCCAACTAAGTATGAAGTCGCGTTGTTCCGAATGATTCAAGAATCCGTGCAAAATGCACTCAAGCACGCGAATGCCAGTGAAATTAAGGTGAAATTAGAAATAACCAATAATGATATTACTGTTCTGATTAAGGACAATGGTATTGGATTTGATACGTCCATTAAGAAGCCTGAGTCTTTTGGAATGATTGGGATGCGGGAGCGAGTAGACCTGCTTGATGGGGATATTACTTTTGATTCAAAAATAGGCAAAGGAACCGCTGTGTGGATTCGAGTACCATTAACCATTTAACAATGAAATCTACTTTAACTAAAACAAAATATGAAACTGTGAAAGATTAGGGGGATAAAAGAATGTCTACTAAAATTGTCATTATTGATGATCACCAACTATTCAGAGAAGGCGTTAAAAGAATACTTGAATTTGAAAAGTCATTCCAAGTTGTAGCAGAGGGCGATGATGGAAGCGAGGCTTTAGGTCTTGTGCAGGAGCACCAGCCCGACGTTGTCATTATGGATATCAATATGCCGCAAATGAATGGTGTCGAGGCAACTCGTGAATTGGTTGAAAAATATCCAAACACGAAAGTTATTATTTTATCCATTCATGATGACGAGAATTATGTCACCCATGCTCTTAAAACAGGAGCATGTGGCTATCTATTAAAAGAAATGGACGCAGATGCCTTGATTGAAGCTGTTCGAGTGGTGGCAGATGGCGGTTCGTACTTACATCCAAAGGTTACACATAATTTAGTCAATGAGTATCGCAGATTGGCAGCAGGAGTTGGAGGCAATAGCGGTGGATATGCACCGACACATGAAATCCGCCGTCCATTACATCTGTTAACTCGCAGAGAATGCGAAGTACTGCAAATGTTAGCGGATGGAAAAAGTAACCGTGGAATCGGTGAAGCTTTATTTATTAGTGAAAAAACAGTTAAAAACCATGTGAGTAACATCCTGCAAAAAATGAATGTAAACGATCGTACTCAAGCGGTTGTTGTTGCGATTAAAAACGGCTGGGTGGAAGTAAGATAATAAGAATATAGAGTAGAGCGAAGTAGGGCATGCTTGGAGGCATGCCCTATTTTTTGTTGTGATCTCCTTTAAGTAATGCATTTTCCTGTACTTTCAGATAAAATATACATAATGTTAAAAAAGGATGGTAAGAACATATGAAAACGGCAGTCGTCACGGATAGCACCGCCTACATACCGAAGGAATTACGAGAAAAGTATAATATACATATGATCCCGTTACATATCATATTTGGAAATGAAGTTTATCGAGAAGAAATTGACATTCACTCTGGTGAGTTTTACGAAGAGGTGAAGATGAAGGAGCTTCCTACCACTTCCCAACCGCCGATTGGCCAGTTTGTTGAACTGTTTGAGCGACTAGCTAAAGAGTACGATGCGGTGATTAGCATTCACCTCTCGAGTGGAATCAGCGGTACATATCAAGGAGCCGTTACGGCGAGCACCATGGTAGAGGGCATTAAAGTATTCCCATTTGATTCGGAAATAAGCTGTATGGTCCAAGGCTTCTACGCTATTGAAGCGGCAGAATGGGCTGCACGTGGTAGAGATGCAGCAGCCATTATGAAAAGGTTAGAAGAAATGAAAAAATCGGCACGAGCCTATTTTATGGTCGATGACCTTTCACACCTGCAACGAGGGGGACGCCTTTCCAGTGCCCAGGCCTTCATCGGAAGTTTATTGCAAGTAAAGCCATTACTCCATTTTGAAAACAAAGTGATTGTACCATTTGAAAAAATCCGTACCCGTAAGAAAGCAATGAAGCGAATGGTCGACCTTTTAGGGGAGGATGCCTTACAGGGCGGGAATTATCAAGCAGTGATTATCCACGCCAATCGTGAAGAAGAGGCCAAGGAGTGGCGTGAAGAACTCTCTGTCATGTATCCAAACGTAGACTTTACCATTGGCTACTTTGGTGCAGTCATCGGCACCCACCTAGGCGAAGGCTCTATGGGAATGGGCTGGATGAAAAAATAAAGAACTTTAGTAAGTTGCCATTCCAGCATAAAAGCTGGAATGGTTTTTATTTTTTATTAAGAAGGTTATCAAAAAAGGTGTTTGGCGGAATTATTGTGAAAGTTGGCGGAAATACGTCCAAAGTTGGCGGAATAACTCTGAAAACTGGCGGAATAAACCAAATAGTTGGCGGAATTCCAGTTAAAATACGCGGAATCCACACTGTTCAACCTAAACTTGTTAAAGAAAATATATATATTCGACAAAATTTTGAAGGATTTCTCCCAACATTTGTAGAATTTTATCAAAAAAATAACAAGGAGTGATCAATCAATGGTTTTAAAGGAACTCCCTTTGCCTATGAGACTTTTATTAACAAAGATAGTAAAAAAACGGTTAATAAGAGGTCATAGTATGCATCCAATTTTAGAAAAAGATCTGGCCAAAAGATGGGCAGGATACTGGGGCGAGGTTGCCCTATCTAATTACCTTAAAGAACTCCCTCAAGAAAACTACTTCATTTTTTATGACCTCCAATTAAAACACAAAGGTGTTCACTTCCAAATTGATGCATTACTTATCTCCAAAACTCACATTTTAATCATTGAAGCTAAAAATATCATCGGTGTTTTACAGTTTGATAATGTTTTTAAACAATTTATACGAATGAATAATGATGGCAGTGAAGAGGCATTTGAAGATCCTCGTGTTCAAGCTCAAAGACTTCAATATCTCTTACAAGGCTGGATGAGGGAAAATGGCTGCGAGTGGTTGCCCATCGACTATCTTGTTTTTTTCAAAAGTTCGTCTAAAACTATTTTAAGATGCGATCCTAGTGATAAAACTGATCTAAGCAAAGTATGCAAGGCTAGGGACATATTCAATAAAATAAGAGCAATAGAGAAACGATTTCAAAAAGAACTAATAAGCGATCAAATACTTAATCAATTAGGGAATTTACTCTTACAACAACACTGTCCCAAGGATATTAATATCTTAGAAGAGTACAAGCTTACTACAAATGAGATTCTAAGTGGTGTGTGTTGCCCAAATGAAGAATGTCTTTCTATCCCATTGGAATATAAAAAAGGAAAATGGGTCTGTACTAAATGTGAAACATCCTCCAAGGCAGCCTTTTTAGATGCTCTAAATGATTACTTTTACATAATTAAGCCAACGATTACTAACTCAGAATTTCGTACATTCCTTCACCTTCCGACAGAAGATATTGCTCAAAAAATGCTCAAAAAATTACATCTGCATATTACGGGAAAAACCAAAGACCGAGTCTACCATCTCCGCCCAAAAGAGGTTACCCTATGCGATTTATAGTGAAGGACGGTCAGTTATTCCCAGACCGTACACACAGTGATTCTCTCCCCATTACACAAATTCCTATGATCCCGCTGCCACAACTAAATCCGCTATTTCCCAGTAATCCGAAGCTACAAATGATCCTCAGTGGGAAACAGCTCCTTCTTGAGGATATCCCATTTCCACCCAAAGAAATCCAAATCCACTATCAAAATGGCTATATATCCTATCGAAAAGGTATTGAAAGACGTGGAAATAAGCTTGTCTGCAACCGGTGTGGAAATAAAGACTCTCAGGAGTTCGGCTCGTTTCCCTGCTCACGTTGTGGGGAACGTTGCCATTATTGCCGCCATTGTCTCATGATGGGGAGGATTAGTGAATGTACGCCGCTTATCAGTTGGACTGGACCTCCACCTGATTACCAGCTACCTGAAAAAATCTTGGCATGGAAGGGAGCTCTTTCAGAAGGGCAATCCGTCGCATCACTTCATGTGGCGGAGGCAATTCTACAGAACCGTGAACACCTAATTTGGGCGGTGTGCGGGGCTGGAAAAACGGAAGTATTGTTTGCAGGAATAGAGGCAGCTCTTCAGGCGAAAAAAAGAATTTGTATTGCGACCCCAAGAACGGACGTCGTACTAGAACTTACCCCCCGGTTGAAGGCGGCTTTTCCAGAGATTACGATTGCATCGCTTTATGGGGGAAGTGAAGACCGTCACCTGTACGCTCCCCTTACAATTGCTACTACCCACCAATTACTTCGGTTTTACCATGCTTTTGATGCCATTATATTAGACGAAGTCGATGCGTTTCCTTATACAGTAGAAGAGTCCCTACAATTTGCTGCCCATCAGGCAAGGAAGCCTATTTCGGCCATGATCTATCTAACGGCGACACCTAGTGAAAAATGGCAAAAGGAATGTCGCACTGGAAAAAGATCCTTCACCACCATCCCGGCAAGATTTCATCGTCATCCCCTTCCAGTTCCCGAGTTTTCATGGTGTGGCAACTGGCAAAAGCGGCTCGAAAAAGGCAAGCTGCCCTCAAATGTGCTTCGTTGGGTGCAACACCGCGCGAACAAGAACAAACAAGTATTACTCTTTTTCCCCCACATTCCTTTAATGGAAAAAGCACTTAAAATCCTCCAACACTTTTTTCCAACAATCGAGGCAGTACATGCCGAGGACCCCGACCGAAAGATAAAGGTCCAGCGGATGCGAAATAAGCAAACCGACATTCTCTTAACGACTACTATATTAGAGAGAGGAGTTACCTTTCCTAATATAGATGTGGCTGTAATTGGGGCAGAAGATTCAATCTTTACAGAGAGTGCCCTCGTGCAAATTGCAGGAAGAGCAGGAAGGAGCAAAGATTATCCAAAGGGAAGTGTCACATTTTTTCATTTTGGAAAAACAGATGAGATGCTAAAGGCAAGAAGGCAAATCGTTACGATGAATCGGGAGGGATTAAAAAGAGGTTTACTTAATTCATAAAGGGGTATATATACAGAAAGGGTGTAAGGAATGATTCCATTCCAACAAGATTTTTGTTTGCTCTGTCAGACTGTAATCATGCCAAATATAGGGTGGAGATCCATTTTTTCTGTGGAAAAAGAAAAGTACTTGTGCTCCACCTGTGAAAGAAAGCTTGAAAAATTGGAGGGTGATACGTGCCAAATCTGTAGTCGTCCTTTTCATCTGTTAGAGGAAAAATATCGTTTCCATAATTATTGCTATGATTGTTACCGGTGGGAGGAGGATCCCGAGTGGAAAAATCTTCTCGATAAGAATCATTCGCTTTTTCTCTATAATCATTTTTTAAGAGAAGTGATTGCCCAGTATAAATTTCGCGGAGATTATGTATTGGCAAAAATCTTTGTAGAGGCATTCAAAGAAAAACTCTCACAACTGGATGTTGATATCCTAGTTCCTATTCCATTAAGTGAAGAGAGGCTCCAGGAACGCGGCTTTAACCAAGCGGCAGCAGTCATTGTAGAAGCTGGTTTTATCCCACGTGAACTACTCAAAAGGGTTCATTCAGAGAAACAATCCAAAAAATCAAGATCAGAACGGATTCATGTACCCCAAGTCTTTCGAATGGAACCAGAGAGAGATTTAACAGGAAAAAGAGTGATTTTAATCGACGATATTTATACAACAGGCTCTACTCTCCGTCATGCAGCCAAGCTTCTGAAAGCAGCAGGAGCTGAAAGTATTCAGGCACTTACTCTTGCAAGATAATAATTAAAACATTGTCATTATTTACTTATTGTTTTTGTCAATAATTCGACAAAATTATTGTTCTGATTTAGCAGGATTATCATAGGGTAAAATAGAAATGTTAATACATAGCCTTAACTAAAGGAGGAGTCCACATGAACTATAACGTACGTGGCGAAAACATTGAGGTAACTCCAGCAATTAGAGAGTATGTAGAAAAGAAAATTGCTAAATTGGAGCGTTATTTTACCGAAGCCCCAGATGCAAAGGTTAACGTGAATCTAAGATTCAATCAAGATAAAACTTCTAAAGTAGAGGTAACCATTCCACTACAACAGTTAGTTTTACGAGCAGAAGAAACTAACGTTGATATGTATGCAGCCATTGACTTAATCACTGATAAGCTCGAGCGTCAAATCCGTAAACATAAAACAAAGGTAAATCGTAAATTTCGTGAAAAGGGTGACTTCCCAATTACATTTGCTACTGCTGAAAACACAGAAGTAAATGACTTGGATGAAGATGAGCTAGAATTAGTTCGAACCAAGCGTTTTGATTTAAAACCAATGGATAGTGAAGAAGCGATCCTGCAAATGAATATGCTTGGTCATAGTTTCTACGTATTCACAAACTCAGATACGAACCGTACAAACGTTGTTTACAAGCGTAAAGACGGTCGCTATGGTTTAATTGAAGCGCATTAATTATTAATAAGGACGCTGTCTCCAATTTGTGGGGGCAGCGTTTTTGCTTTCGCATATTATTTCGATGAATGGAACTTTAAAATTCCCTATGAAACGTTTAAAAAATAATTCTGTAAAAAAATTAAAAAAATTGTAAAATTTTATTAGTAGACCACCATAAAAATGGAAGTCATAGACGAACATTCTAGTATAAATAAATAGGGGGAAACTTTCGACATGAAATCAAAAAAGGTGGCACATTTAGTTACAAGTGGTATGCTTGCTTCAACAATTATTTTCTCATTTGGTACAGGCTCAGCATTTGCAAATGGCGATGGTACTGAAACAAATGATTCAGCCGTCACTTCGGAAACAGGTACAGTAACGGAACCAGTTGAAGATACAACAGTGGATACTGGGGCAACAGCTGAACAAGAATCGACTGAACAAGCGGATGATGTAACAGAAGATAAAAAAGAGGCAGATGTAGAAAAGGCAGAAGCGCCTTCATTAATTCCTGGAGATTTCTTTTACTTTGTAAAATTAATGGCAGAAAAAGTTCGCCTTGCATTCACGTTTGACGATTATAAAGAAGCACAGCTTCTAGCTGATTTTGCCTCTGAACGTATTGCAGAAGCAAACGCACTATTTAAAGAAGGAAAAACTGATGAGGCGGCAGAGCTATTAAAAGAAGCGATTGCTACACAAGAACAAGCTGGCGCAAAATTAACTGATTCAAAAGATACTACTGAAGAAGAAACTACTGTTGATGGCGAAGTTTCTGATGAAACAAAAGCTACTACTGATGAAACAAAAGCTACTGATGAAACAGAAGTTAAAGTAGAAAGCAAGCTTGCTCATAACATTGACTCACTATTGGCTGCACTTAGTCATGTTAAAAATGAAACGGCCCAAAAATCACTTATGAAAAACATTCAAAAAACTTTTGCTAAGTTAGAGAAAAAGGCAGCTAAGCTTGAAAATAAAGATGCTAAGTTTGCTAAGAAGATGAAGAAGCTTAAAGATCAAGTGAGTGGCGATGAATCTTCAGATGATGAAGTGGCAACTGATGAGTCTACTACTGAAGAAACATCAACTGAAGTGGAACAAGAAACAACTGAAACAGAAAAAGCTACAACTGAGCAAGAGACTGAAAACACAGAAGCGGCTAGCAAAAATATAGAAAAGCAGCAAGAAGCAGTTAAAAAAGTAGAAGAAAAGCAAAGAGAAGAAGCTAAAAAAGCTCAAGAAAAGCAAAGAGAAGAGGTTAAAAAAGCTCAAGAAAAGCAAAGAGAAGAAGCTAAAAAGGCTCAAGAAAAGCAAAGAGAAGAGGCTAAAAAGGCTCAAGAAAAGCAAAGAGAAGAGGCTAAAAAAGCTCAAGAGAAACAAAGGGAAGAAGCTAAAAAGTCTAAAGAAAAAAAGCATGAAGAAGATCACCATGAAAAAAGTGACGACAACGAACATCATGGCAAAGGTAACCATTAATAGTATAAAAAAGGTGCAGCCTCCTTGGCGCACCTTTTTGTTTTTGCAGATGACTTAACTTTTGTATAATTCCCTTTCCTCCGTAAGGTCCTTAATGAAATGATTGAAATTAGTTGCGTTAATCCAGTTCCTTCCCCAAACGTCCTCATTTTTTAGCATAGTCCCTAGCAGCCAAATCCTCCTTACCGAAATAAAAATAGGTAAGCTTCGTCTATCTTCATCAGATAAGTTACGCCGGCTTAAATATCCATTCAAAAAAGCATCCCAACAAGCTTTTTCAAGGTTACGGTAATTATTTTTTAAATTCCACCAAAAGACCGCTATATCATAAGCACGATAGCCAAAGCTGCTACAATCAAAATCAAATATCTCAAGGTGTTGCCCCTGTAAATGCATATTAAAGTTGTGGTAATCTCCATGGCAAAACCCGTATTCTAGCGTTCTTTCTCGTATCATTTTTTCTAGGTTAGCAACGATCTCACAAAAAGTATTTACTTGTTCAGGATGTAAATGATTTTTCAATGAAGGCAAAAGAATGGATACAGGTTCTGATAACAAATGATTAAGATCCAATTCAAAACTTCTTTCATGAGAGGAAACAAATGTATGACTCTTATTGTGCAGTTCGGCTAATGACCTTCCGAGAATGCGGCAGTTATCCTCGTTAATTTCGGGTCTGTCGCCAGGGGAGTAGGAAAATAAGACCCCGTATCTTTTTCCTTCAGGTGCCTCAATGTCAACTGACCAATTTCCTTCTGCAGTTTTCACAGGAGCCGAAACAAGGAGTCCTTCTCCCTTTAGCCAATTAATCGCTTCCAATTCGAACAAGATATCTGATTCATTTCGCCAATTGTGCCGATAGACTCGAAAGATGTATTTTTCGTCTTGTGTTGTGATGAAGTATGTATCGTTTAGACCTCGAGTGAGAAACTCACAGGAAACAATTTTCAAATCATAATTATCTAAAAGATCTCTTACTGATTGAGTGGAGAGAAGGGAATGAGTGACTTTGATTAGATTATTCATTTTTACCTCCGGACAATTCAGATATAAAGAAAGAACCGACGATCTATTCGCCGGTCCCTCCCATTATTATTACTTGACTGCTCCACAGCAGTTTTTATATTTTTTGCCGCTTCCACAGATACATGGATCGTTGCGACCGATATCCATTTGATTTACTTTTGGTTTTTTCTTAACCGGCTCTCCGTCTTCCTTTGGATTGACTGCTTGACCTTTCGCTACCTCTTGACGCTCAAGGTTATTGCGGATTTCTGCTTTCATGATGTACATAGCCGCTTCATCTTCAATTGATTGAATCATTGATTCAAACATCGCAAACCCTTCGTGCTGGTATTCACGAAGCGGATCGATTTGGCCGTACGCACGTAAGTGAATACCTTGGCGAAGCTGATCCATTGCATCGATATGATCGATCCACTTGGAATCAACCGCACGCAATGTAATAACTTTTTCAAATTCACGCATTTGCTCTGATGAAAGGATTTGCTCTTTTTCGTCGTAGCGCTCCTTCACTTTGGCAAAAATGACGTCGACCATTTCTTCTGGATCTTTTCCTTTCAGATCTTCAATGGTGATGTCACCTTCATGCAGAAGAGTTGCTTGGACGTACTCAACAATGGCTTGTAGATCCCAATCTTCCTCATCCTCATGGCGGGAAGCATGAACCTCTACATTTCGTTGAATGGAATTTAGAATCATTTTTTGAACGATTTCACGGAGATCTTCAGATTCTAATACTTCATCACGCTGGCTATAGATGATTTCACGCTGTTGGCGTAGAACATCGTCATATTGTAAGAGCTGTTTACGAGCGTCAAAGTTGTTGCCCTCTACTCGTTTTTGTGCAGACTCAACGGCACGGGAAACCATTTTACTTTGAATTGGCTGGGTATCATCCATACCAAGACGCTCCATCATCGCTTTCATATTATCAGAACCGAAGCGGCGCATCAGTTCGTCTTCCATTGATAAATAGAACTGTGTGATACCAGGATCTCCTTGACGTCCAGAACGACCGCGAAGCTGGTTATCTATACGTCTACTTTCATGACGCTCTGTACCAATAACGGCAAGACCGCCAAGCTCAATGACGCCTTCACCAAGCTTAATGTCCGTACCACGTCCCGCCATGTTTGTAGCGATAGTAACTGCACCTTTATGGCCTGCTTCAGCGATAATTTCGGCTTCTCTTTCATGGTTCTTCGCGTTCAACACATTGTGACGGATACCCTTTTTCAATAGGTATTTAGAGATTAATTCAGATGTTTCAATTGCCACCGTACCGACTAGGACGGGTTGTCCTAATCTGTTGCGCTCAGCAATATCCTCAACCACAGCACGGAATTTGCCATCCATTGATTTGTATATTAAATCAGGGCGGTCATCACGAGCAATTGGTCTATTTGTAGGGATCACAATAACATTCATATTATAAATGTTACGGAATTCTTCTTCTTCCGTTTTAGCCGTACCTGTCATACCAGCCAATTTTTCATACATACGGAAGTAGTTCTGGAATGTAATTGTAGCCATGGTCATGCTTTCGTTTTGAACTTCGAGGCCTTCTTTTGCCTCAATTGCCTGATGCAAGCCCTCGCTGTAGCGGCGGCCTTTCATCAAACGACCGGTAAACTGGTCAACGATTACAATTTCGCCTTCCTGCACCACATAATCAATGTCAAGGTGCATGCTGACATTTGCTTTTAATGCCTGATTAATATGATGGTTCAACGTAACGTTTGCCATATCAAAAAGGTTTTCAATTCCGAAAGCTTTTTCAGCTTTGCTGATTCCTTCTTCTGTCAACATAACGCCCTTTGTTTTTTCGTCGTACGTATAGTCAACATCCTTAGTTAACATACGAACAAATGCATTTGCTTGAATATAAAGGGCTGCAGATTTTTGGGCTGAGCCTGAAATAATCAATGGTGTACGTGCTTCGTCAATTAAAATAGAGTCTGTTTCGTCAATAACCGCATAATAAAGCGGACGTTGTACTTTTTGCTCTTTATAAAGGACCATATTGTCACGAAGGTAGTCGAAGCCGAACTCATTGTTTGTACCATAGGTAATGTCGGCAGCATAGGCAGCCTGTTTTTCATCCTTATCCATGCTGTTTAAGTTTAAACCAACAGTAAGGCCTAAGAATTCATACAGCTGACCCATCTCAGCCGCGTCACGGCTTGCTAAGTATTCGTTGACAGTTACTACATGAACTCCTTTACCAGAAAGAGCATTCAAGTAAACAGGCATGGTCGCTGTTAAAGTTTTACCTTCACCTGTTTTCATCTCCGAAATGTTTCCTTCATGGAGTGAAATACCCCCCATTAACTGGACGTGGTACGGATATAAGCCAAGAACACGGCGTGCACCTTCACGGACAACCGCAAATGCTTCTACTAGTAAATCATCAAGGGATTCTCCCTTTTGATAACGAGCTTTGAACTCTTCAGTTTTCTCACGAAGCTGATCGTCGGAAAGCCTTTCCGTTTCTGCTGCAAGTGCTTCAATTTTCACTGCGAGCTTGTCTAAGCGCTTTAATTCACGCTTGTTCAGATCAAACACTTTATTTAAAATCCCCATATCTGATGAACGCTCCTTTTTATCGAGACTAAATCGTCTTTTTCAAAAATCATTCTGTCAAAAATATTCGATAATTTCCTTTTTTATCTTACCATTTCCACTATAGAGTGACAACATTGTTAGCGTGGAATCAAATTTTGTCATTCTATTATTATATCGCTTTCCAATCGAAACTTCTATTTCGAAGGGTTCGGTTTTTTGCCATATTTGACAATCTTATGGCGAGGAAACTTAGAAGCTTTTTGCTTAGTAAAAAGAATGGCACTTAATCTATATAAAAATGAATAAATATATTTTCTATTGTATATTTATTAGTTTTTAGATAGGTTTCTACTGTCTGGGTAGTGATAAGTTAACTGTTGGTATAACAATGTTTTTATGTTGTTTTTAGAGTTTATAATTTTGTCACAGGTGTGTAGAAATATTCACAAATTGTACATTGGAATATACTCTTACAATGTTAGATACTACCTTTAGAGAGGTTAATCTGGAAAAAAATTAGAGAATCAATCCAAGATGGGAAGGGTGAGTATAGTGGCCATTTGGGGGAGAAAGAAAAATAAAAATGAAGAACCGGAAACAAGAGAAGATAGAAAAAAAGGCCCAATACGAAGACTTTGGCAAAAGTTCCGAAGTATAGATTGGAAGAATCCAGTGAACAGGTGGAAATTGCTATTTGTTTCACTTGTTGGTTGTATTGTTGTTTTTGGAGGCGGTTATGGTGTCCTGTCGTTAACCAACTCCCCGACATTTTGCGCAAGCTGCCACGAAATGGCACCAGAGTACTCCTCCTATACAGCGAGTGCTCACAATCAAATCACATGCGTTCAGTGCCATATTAAGCCTGGAACAATCAACATGCTGACACACAAAATGAAGTCGATGAAAGAAGTATACTACCACGTTACTGGTGTCCCAAAACAAATCGTTCAAACAGAAGAAGAAGCTGTCTCCAATGAAAACTGTTTACAATGTCACTCAAAAAATCGCCTGGTTACTGCTTCAGGTGACTTGAAGGTGAACCATAAAGGCCATATAGAAAAAGATATACCATGTATTACCTGTCACGCAGGTGTTGTTCATGCGAAGATGGCAACTCGTGGAATTAACGTGGAAGACGCTCGTGGCCACTGGACAAAAGAAAGTGCCCAAAAATTGATGGAAAAGAAATACTTGAGACCTAATATGGGTTCATGTATTGATTGCCATGACAAAGTGAATAACGGTGAAGAACCATGGAAAGATGTGGCCTACAACGTTCCTCCAAATCCAGAAGAGATGGAGAAGAAACTCGAAGAGAAAGAAAAAGAAGGAACTGTTCAAGCCACTAAGGATGACGAAACAATAGATGCAGCAGCAACAGTTGAGCATGATCAAAAAACGCAAGAAATTATTCTACAAGCAATCGGTAAACAAAAGAAAGATGTAAAAATTTCGATGGAGTGTAAAACCTGCCATAAACAGACAGATATTCCTAAAACACATAAAAATGTTGATTGGAGCAATAATCATGGCACAACAGCAGTTAAACAGCTAGATAAATGTGTGAACTGTCACCAGGATTCTAAGTGGGTTAGAGAGATTCCAAAAGAAGATATTCTTTCACTGTTGAAAATGGGCAATCAAAAAGAAAAGTATGTTCCTAACATGACATTGGTGAAGGAACAAGCTAGAACGAACAAATTCTGTAGTGCCTGTCATGCAGACCGACCAGATAGTCATGGTGAAAGTAATCAATGGTTAACCTCTCACGCTTCGAAAGCGAAAACGGCTGAAATGAAAGCTGAATGCTTTGTCTGTCATGATCGTGAGAAACCAAAAGCGGATTCAACAGATGCCATAGCTCCGACAGATGTGTATTGCCAATATTGCCATAGAACGGGCTTTAAAGATGATAAAAATTAAGGCTTAAAAGGAGGGAAAACAATGGAAGAAGAACACAAAGACCAGACCTCCCCTCCACGGACTCGCTACAAATTATATAAGTATTTAACCGTAGCACTGCTATTTATCGTCGTCTTTTTCTCATTGGGACTCATAGGAGTAGAAACGACTTCGAGTTCCAGTTTTTGCTCCTCGTGCCATGAGATGAAGCCGGAGTTTTATACGTGGAAGGCCTCCACCCATAGTGAGGTGGATTGTGTTAAGTGTCATATAGGTTCAGGTACAGAGGAATATGCAAAGGCAAAGGCAAACGGACTCATGCAGATATACAAAAAAGCAACGCAAACATACACCGCTCCTATAAGGATGCCTAAAGAAATACCTGATAGTGCGTGTGAAAGCTGTCATGACGTTTCCAAACGAGATGTAACAGCATCAGGGGACATTATTATCCCGCATGATAAGCATAAAAACAAAGAGATTGAATGTATCCAATGTCATAGCGGTGTGGCCCACGGCAAGATAGCCGATAGAAAAATGACATTCCAAACGGATTACGAAAAATGGGATAGCAAAACCGGAAAAACAGCTATGGCTGACTTGAAATTTATCCGGCCAGACATGGAAACCTGTGTAGAGTGTCACAAGGCTCGAAAAGTATCAAATGAGTGTTCTACGTGTCATACAACGGGGATGATCCCAAAAAGTCATAAAGAAGCTGACTTTAAATCAAAAACACATGGAAAGCAAGCCTCTAAGGGTTTAATGAAGTGTAACCAATGTCATAACGAAATGTCAAAAGAACCGCTAGAAGGGTATGAAGAGCAGTCTGTAGTTGAAAGCTTCCTCCATTCCGATAATGCCCTTAGAAAACAAAAGAATGCCTATAACTATGCGAAGGAAAATACGTTTTGTGCTGATTGCCACCAAAAACGTCCTGCCAGCCATGACAGCCATTTTTACGATAACCATGGATCGATTGCTAGCAAAAATCAGGAAACCTGTGCAGCTTGTCATGATGTGAAAAAGTCTAGTTCAGAGAGTGGAAATCAAGTGAATTGTTCATCCTGTCACCCAAGTAGCCATAGCCAAAAACAAGCCAATTGGAAGGCACAGCACCCAATCTCTTTAAAAGGTGTTCAGAAACCTTCAGAGAAATGCTACACCTGTCACTCTAAACCAAGCTGTACAAAATGTCATAAGTCATAAAGTTGACGAATCTTTGATTGGAGGCTTTATAAAGTAATTTTAGAAAAGGCTGTGTTAAAGAACAATGTTGATCTATACACCCTGTTGATTGGAGCGGAAGACGCGAAGACTCCTGTGGGAATATGGTTCAGGGGAGACCCCGCAGACGCTAGCGTCGAGGAGGCTCGCCGAAACACCCACGGAAAGCGAAGCGTCTGGACCGGAAATCAACAGGCAAATTTAACAGAGCCTTAGAAAAAACTAATGAAATTCGAGGTGGATATTATGGAAGCTAAAGAGCTGCCAATCAATCCAGAAATAGAAATAAATGAAAGAACTCAGTTAAAGAAGGAAAGAAATAAGTATTTTACTAAATTGCAAGCTTTATTGATAATCGTAGCTACCTTAATCGTGTGTGTAGGCGGCGGCTACTATATAAGCGATAAATATTTATGGTCAAATGCAGACAAGGGGAGAATCGATGAGCAAATCAATTATTATAGGCAGCTAGTCGATAACGAACCCAATAATCCAGAAAACCGAGTGAATCTAGGATACTCCTACTTTTTAAAAGGTAATAACAATAGTGCAATAAAGGAATTGAAGGTAGCTACTGATCTAGATAGCAAATACTTTGGTGCTTATTTTAATCTTGGTCTTGTTTACATTGATGAAGAAAGATACAACGATGCCTTAAAGCAGGCGCAAAAAGCAGTAGAGTTGGGACCTCGAAACTTTAAAGCACACTTATTAGCTGGAATGGTCTATCGTAATTTGAAAATGTATGATGAAGCCAATAAATCGCTCAAAGAGGCACTTAAGTTAATGCCAACAAACACAGACACTATTACGGAAATTGGACGAGTGGCAGAAGATCAGGGCAGTTTTAAAGAGGCAGAGAAATTTTTCAAAGAAGCATTAACCTATGATCCGCTCTATAAACCTGCATCTGAAGGCTTAGAGAGAATTGCTGCAAAAAACAAGGACAACAAATAGAAGGAGTTGACCACCAGTGAAGAAGAGAACCGTTTATATATTGATGAGTAGTATTGTGGCACTTTCTGTTGCCTTTTTTGCAGCAGTCTTTTTCTTAAATTTAGAATCGAAAATTAAGCCGATTGTTGCAAAAGTGGATCCAAGTGGACCACCGGTATTTACAAATGCACTGTACGGAGACTTTAACCAACCTCTTTCCAAACCGATGGATGTAACAAAAATAGGGGAAATGATTTATGTAAGTGATACAAGTAACAAACAAGTTCAAGTATTTGATCAATCTGGTACGGCCGTTTTTAAATTTGGTAAAGAAGGATCCAAAGAGGGAGAATTCAAATTTCCATATGGTATTGCTGGAGATAAAGATGGAAATGTGTATGTGGCTGACTTATATAATGGAAACATTTCTATTTTTGATTCAAAAGGGAAGTTTATTAAGTACTTTGCAGACAAAGAAAAAGTCCTAAAATCTCCGGGCGGACTTCGGATTTTCGGTAAAAAGCTATATGTAACTGACATTAAAGCAAATAAGCTATTTGTTTTTGAGCTGGATGGAAAAAAAGTGATGGAAATTGGCGGTGCAGGTGTTGAGGAAGGAAAATTCATCGCTCCGAATGCTGTAACGGTAGATCATGATAATCAAATCTATGTAACAGATTCAGGAAATAATAGAGTTCAAATTTTTGATAAGAATGGAAAATTCATCAAAATTATTAATGGCTCAAAAGATGGTAAGGGCGATCCAACCTTCCTTAACCCAAGAGGGGTGGCTGTCGATTCAAAGGGTAATATTTTTGTGGTAAACAATCTTGCTCATAATATTTATGCCCTTTGATAAAGATGGGAAGGAGTTATATGAATTAGGTGGCATGGGAACGGAAAATGATAAGCTTTATCTTCCAAATGGGTTATTTATTGACGATCGGGACACATTGTTCGTCACGGATACCATCAATCAACGGGTATCTATTTTCTATTAAAATCCTGTTCTACTAAGGAGGTGATGCCCAAAAGATCACTACTTCGTGCCACAATCTTTTATAAAGAGAGAGAATTAATGGGAGGTTTTAGAAATGAGTAAGATCAGATTGGGTGTATCAACCTTGTTTATGCTTATTTTATTAAGCATATTCAGTGCAGTTGCTTTTGCCGAAGATCACGTACCTACATCAACTAATCCTGCACCTGGTATTAATGTAGGGGATGTTGATAACTTTGGTAACCAAAGTACCCACAGAACACACGGGAATTTCCAAAACAACACGAACTCATGTGCCAACTGTCACAGTACGCACAACGGGGAAAATGAAATGTTATTAATGAAGAGTGGCGAATACGAACTTTGTATGTCATGCCATGATGGAACAATGGGCTTCTATGATGTCACAAAGTCTAGCGGTGCAGGTACTTTTGATGATTCGCACTTAAGTTCATCCATGCACAATGTAGATTCAGATTTACTAGTAAAAACAGCACCGGGTGCATTTAAAAACACCTCAACTGCACTTTTAGAATGTTCTAGCTGTCACAACCCACATGGTTCCCCAAATGACAGATTATTAAAAGAAGTGGTTGTAGGCTCAACCAATTTTGCATCTACATTGGTAAACGGGGTAACGACTCCTGTTCCTGTAGGCAATAAAACGATCTCTCTAGATCTACAAGATGACCCTGCATATGCAGCGATTAATGCTTTAACTGGTACTGGCGGTTTAAAAATCACTAAATCTAATGGTCCAAAAGGGTCCACAACGTATGGCGGACAAAACGATAAAATCTACTATTCTCAATTCTGCGGTGCTTGTCATGATGATTACTTTGCTAAGAGAAATGCAGGTACAACTACAAACCCTGTTCCTGGTAAGCCAAGTACAGGAACAGCTATTACACCAGCTCATACACATGATACTTACACACATACTACTAATAG
The DNA here is from genome assembly GCF_030818775.1 of Bacillus sp. SORGH_AS_0510. Lineage (NCBI taxonomy): Bacteria > Bacillati > Bacillota > Bacilli > Caryophanales > Bacillaceae > Bacillus > Bacillus sp. SORGH_AS_0510. The sequence continues at coordinate 1,210,025 of NZ_JAUTAU010000001.1, forward strand.
TTCTAGCCAAGGTAGAAGTTGTGCTGCTTGTCACTATGCACACGGTACAGATGCTACCATCATGATGGATGCTGTTGGAAACACAGTAGCTGACTATACCAAGTCTGTTGCAGATGGCGGAAAAGGCTGGACTCAAGAAAAAGCTGAGGCTTATATGAAAGATGTAAGTGCTAGAGGATCTTCTCTAAAGAAATTTACTAACACGGCAGTATGTTTTGCATGTCATGGAACAAGCATTTCTACAACAATTGATCCGCAATACTTAGGAGCAGATGGACGTCTAAAAGGCAGATCAAAAATTAAATAATATCTAAACTGGAAAAATTTCAATTAAAACAAGGTAGCAATTTACTATTGTTACCTTGTTTTTATCAAGATTATAAGGAGGTGGTGGATAAGGAAAGATAACATAGGCTTCACCATATAAAAAGAGAGAGAAATAACAGAAAGAGAATTGGGAGGTTTTCTAGAAATGAGTAAGTTAAAAATTAGCTTATCTGCACTATTGATGCTTCTTTTACTAAGCATGTTTGGCGCTCTTGCCTCTGCAGAAGGAACCACTCCAACCGTTCCTGTTCCAGGCACACATGTTGGAGACGTGGATAACTTTGGAAATACCAATACACATAGAACACATGGTAATTTCCAAAACAACACAAACTCTTGTGCCAACTGTCATAGTACCCACAATGGGGAAAATGAAATGTTGTTAATGAAGAGTGGCGAATATGAGCTTTGTATGTCTTGTCATGATGGAACAATGGGCTTCTATGATGTATCAAAGGCTAGTGAGGCTGGTGTAATTGGTTCTCACGAAATGAGTGCATCTATGCACAATGTGGATTCGGAATTAGCGGAACAAGCAGCTCCTGGTTCGTTAGTAAATAAATCAACAGCAACATTTGAATGTTCAAGCTGTCACAACCCACATGGATCAGCTAACGACCGCTTATTGAATGAAAAAGTAGCTGGTAAACAATACGGAAATAACTATAACGTTACAATCGTTGGATATACAGAAACTATTACTAAATTAAATCAAGTTCCACTAGGACAAAAAGCCATTAAACTTAACTTAGTAGAAGATCCTGCATATGCAGACATCAACAACAGCACAACAATGTCAGGATTAAAAATTTATAAATCAAATGGTATCTATAATAAACCTGCTGATGGATTAACACAGGCACAGGTTTATGATTACAAATTGAATTACTCTGAATTCTGTGCAAGCTGCCATGACGATTACTTAAAGAACAGAGAAAATGGACCAAGAGCGGACGGCGTACACTATACTCATACAACAAACAGTACGAAGCAGGGAAGAAGCTGTACAGCATGTCACTATGCACACGGTACGGATATTACTACATTAAGAGATACAGCTGGAAACACGATTGCTGATTTACAGACGAAAAAAGGTTGGTCTGAAGACCAAGCAAAAGCGTACATGAAAGATGTAAGTAAAAAAGGCTCTGCATTAAAGAGATTCACAAACATGGCTGTATGTTGGGCATGTCACCAATCTACACACCAAATTGCTAATACACCTGGAACAACCAACTATCCAAATACGACAGACTATAAAAACTACCTAGTACCTGGTGGAGATTACTCTGGAAAAAACATCATCAAATAAAAAAGCTAACAAATAGCCCCACTATTTGTTAGCCCAAGAAATTAACGTTGAACAAGGTGACAATTTCACTATTGTTACCTTGTTTTTTATTATTGCATCCGCTCTGAAAATTGTCAAAAAACCTTAACTTACCAACGATAATTAATGTAAATTCATTTGATATACTTTAAATAAAGACTCTGTTAATGAACACTGCTTATTATTTAAACCCTGTTGATTGGAGCGGAAGGCACGAAGATCCTTGAAAATGCTACCGCATTTCCTTCGTGCGGTGATAATTCAATGGAGCTTATTCAATGTCCTGTGGGAGTATGGTTCAGGGGAGACCCCGCAGGCGCGGTTCGCCGAGGAGGCTCGCCGAAACACCCACGAACCGCTCGTGCCTGGAGCGGAAATCAACAGGCAACTTTAACAAAGCCAAAATAAAAGAACCTTTATTACTTAAAAAGAAAAGGATGAATATCATGAAAAGGATGAACTACAATAGAAAACTAATTTCATATATTCTGACATGGAGCGTTTTTATTAGTTCCCTCCTTTTATATTCTCCTAATAACATTGCCTTTTCAGCATCCGGTGTACCAGTGCTAGAAATAACTACCCCGGTTACAGGAACGGTATTTGATGTTTCAACGGTTGAATTTATAGGAAGAGTTTCCGATGATCTGACTACATCTGACAAATTACAATTAAAAGTATTTGAACAGGTTAGTGAGACACAGCAGCCTGTCGATATTACTGGTGAGGGTAAGCTAACTTTAACACGACAAGATACATATGCAGATTTTACTTATTCAAAGGAATTTAGTCAGGGGCAACACACCATAACCTTTGTTGTTACTGATGAAGACGGTGTAAGTAACAAGCTGGATTTTCCTTTTACAGTAAAGATACCCGATGCAGTCAAGGCCGCTCCAATCCAAAACAACACGGATTTTGCAGATGTGAGCCAGGCAACAGTTGAAGAAAGTGGAAATAGACCATACATGTCTAAGATGTTTTTAGTGCCTAAAGATGCTGTAGATGATTATCAACCTGGAGAAGCGGCTCCAAGCAGCTTTTTACCTGCTGAAGATATGACTCGAGTGCCAATTGATTATAAACTATTGATTGATATTAGAAGTACGGATCCATTGACGGATACTCAACCATTAATAACGTTTTTTGGAGATATTACAGGGACAGAGAAGTTGATCAAAACAACTAAGTTAAATAATGAAATCAACGCATATACGTATACCTTTACTCCTGATAAGCAGTTGGAAGCCGGAACCACTTATTATGTATATTTAAATCCAAACTTTAAAAATAGCGTAGGAGAGAAACTTGTTCCTAGGTTCCTTAAATTTACAACTAATTCGACTTATGAAAGTTATCAATTCGAAGCTGATAAAGGTAACCCAATTAGAGACCACGATTATATACATGGTCCATTCTCAATTGTCACTAATACTTGTTCATTTTGCCACAGTACTCATAACGGAAATAATGAGTTTCTAGAGAGTGGTAAAAACGGAACAGATGGTGATGAATTATGTATGGCTTGTCATGATGGAACAAACGGTTCGCCAAGTTTAGAGTCAAATTACGCTAATAATAAGCATCATAAAGATTCTGGTGCAGCATGCTCAACTTGCCATGATCCGCATAATCCAGGAACAAAAACAAATCCAAATAGCTTATATAAAGCCGTTTACAATGGGTTATCTCAAATACTAACCTATAAAAAAGCAAGTGAGTCCACTGGTGCTGCTGAAGACTTTTCACTATGCTTAAGCTGCCATAACGGTGGCAAGGCAGCAAACATCGAGCAGTACTACAAGAATGATACGCTGATTGGTCAATCTGGCCATAAATTAGTTGCAACAGTTGATAGCGGCAGTTTCTTAAATGGCCAGCTTCCTTGCGCAGAATGTCATGAAACACACGGTTCAAAAAACATGAAGATGTTACGAACAAACCTTGGGAATGTTCAAGAGTCTAATCCGTTTAGTAAAACAAGTGGAAATTGGGATTCGCCTGCTGAGCGTCAATTCTGTCTATCCTGTCACAATGGTAAAACGGTGATTTATGGGGTAACGGGTAAAGCCATTTATGATGAAACAGGAACGGCGATTAATAGTACAAATGATCAGGCAAAAGCCGGTCATAATAAGGATAGTATTCAAGCTTGTGCTGGATGCCATAGTAGCAACAATTCGTTTATTGAAGCCGCACATGCGCCTAAGAAAATCATCAACCCATAAAAAACGAGAGGAATGGTCCTCTCGTTTTTGGTATCTATTTTTTCAACCATTCGTTTAATCCATCAATTTTCTTCCAAAGGTGTAAATGCATATCCGCATAAACAATCGCTTCGTTTTCATCACCAAAACCATAGTAGTCGGGCGGGTAGGCTGGAAGACGTTTTTTACCGATTAAATAAGGAATAACGAATTTATTTTCCTTTTTAGCGGCTTTTAGCAGTAAATGAGCTTTCTTTGTAAAGCCCTTTTCACAGAGTTCGAGTAAGAGCTTGTTGTATGACCCTTGTGCAGTAGTTTCATCAAATTGCTGGAGCAGATTTGCCGCTTTTTTATATTCACCTGCATCGATATAAGCCACAAATAAGGAATAGCGTACGCCTTGGTTGTCCATAGGATTTAATTCAAGAAGTTCCTCATATTGACTGACAGCCTCGTTCCTTTTTCCTAGAAGAGAAAGGGCCTCAGCATAATGCAACTTTGCCCGCATGTAAGGTCTTGTCTCGATTAATCCCCAAAAGTACCCTTTGTTTTCGCTGAAAAACGCCTTGCCGAGTTCTCGTTCACCAGCAATAATTCCTTTTTCGTACATAAGAATAGCATCTTCAAGACTACTTGTTTTTTCCGCAAGAATGACGTAGGCATCGACACAATTGGGATTCAATGCGAGTGCTTCTTCAGCCAATTTATATCGGTTTTTTCCCTCCAACTGGAGAGCATCGTAGATCAAGTTTCTTGCTCTTTCTTCATCCCGTTTAGAAACTTTCCGAACAGGTCCTTTGGTCTTTTGTTTAGCAGGTTTGTCACTTGAGTTCATCGATCGAGAAAATCCGGGATGACTCTCTTCTAAGTCGCCGTTTTTAGGGAATGTAACCACTGATGACCGTTCATCTTTTGATAAAAGGGGAGGTGATGGCACATCCTCTGTAATATCCATAATACCCATTAGTTTTTCGATATCATCCGCTAAAACTTGATCCAATTCTGAAACGATTGAAGAAATACTGCGTGCATTTACTCCATACTGTTCTGCCAGTTCTTTCTGTGTGTACATGACATTCATTGGAGTAATCATCGATAGTAAATAATGCATGGCAGCGGCATATAGGTTTGGATTTTGAATTCGCTTTTGCTTTCTTTGAACGTAATTCATCCAAAGAATCGCGCCCATGTCTACAATAGGTGGGGGGACTAGGCTTTCCACTCTTGCCCTAAAGATGTCAACTACTTCTTTATAAACGGGTGCTGGCCATTCCAAATTATCAATTTCAAATATCCCACCAAGCATCGGGAGCTCACTTAACACTTCTAAAAAGAAGTCAGTTAAATATTCTTGAGGAGAGTCATATTCAGCACTCACGCTAGAGTTCTTGATATAGGAAACGGCCAGTTCAGGACTAAGCTCTGGTAAATCAAAGGCCGAAGGAAAAAAGACATAACCCTCATCGAATGGAACCAAAATGCCAATTATGAAGGACCCCTCTTTAACGGTCGGTGAAATACTTGTAACGAGGGTATCAAGTTGTTCGGCATTAAGTCCATCTTCAACCAGAAGTTTATGATCATTTAAACTTAGCACTTTCCCCACAATGGTTCTTGCAAATGCCCAGGTTTGTAGAATTTGCTTAACCTTATGACGTTTAATTTTTGCTGCTTGGGTATGGATAAACTTTTCAATAATTGTTTCTCCGTTATCTAGCGCTTCAAAGAGAGAGAACCAAATGGTATGAATCAACTCAAAAAATTCACGTTCCTGCTCATCCGTTAAATCAACCATCTCTTCAAAGCTCTCAAAATCATCTTGAATATAGTGGCCAAAGTGATTATATGCAAAATGTAGTATTTGTTTTTGCAGATCATCAATTTCCTCTTCGATGATTGTAGTGATGGGAACAGCATCCCCTGCCCCGCAGCATCGTTTATACTTTTTGCCGCTTCCGCACGGGCAAGGCTCATTTCTGTTTATTCTCTCCATCTCACTCCACTCCTATTACCTTGGTTTAAACCATTCTATCTTATTTAATAGTACCATTTTTGACAGATTGGAATATAAAAATACTTTATGAAAACTTCCCGTTTTTCACCTTTAATTTAATAATTATGATCAAACTTTGAATTTTTTATGGGTATCACGCTATAATGAATGAGAACTTACCAGCATAGTAGGAATAAACTAATGGATAATAACGCAATTATTTTTTATAGAGGTGACGAAAATGGAATTAGCAGAAATCCGAAATGAACTTGAGAAAACAGCTAAAAAATTAGCGGACTTTAGGGGGTCTCTTTGACCTAGAAAATAAGGAAGCAAGAATTGCAGAATTAGATGATGAAATGCTTCAGCCTGACTTTTGGAATGACCAAGAGAAGGCGCAGACTGTCATTAGTGAAGCAAATGCCTTAAAGGACCAAGTGAATGAGTTTAATGAGCTAAATGAGTCATATGAAAACTTGGAAATAAGTTATGAGCTCGTGAAAGAGGAAGATGATCAAGAGCTAAGGGCTGAATTGGAAGAAGAGCTTCAACAGTTAAGCGGACGTTTGGGTCAGTTTGAACTGCAGCTTCTCTTAAGTGAAGAGTATGATAAAAATAACGCTATTTTAGAGCTTCATCCTGGTGCAGGTGGAACGGAATCACAGGATTGGGGCTCCATGCTTCTACGAATGTATACACGTTGGGCAGAAAAGAAAGGCTTTAAAGTAGAAACACTCGATTATCTTCCTGGAGATGAAGCGGGGATTAAGAGTGTGACGTTGGCTATTAAAGGTCATAATGCTTACGGATACCTAAAGGCAGAAAAGGGTGTACATCGATTAGTACGGATTTCACCATTTGATGCCTCAGGTCGTCGACATACATCATTTGTTTCCTGTGAGGTTATGCCGGAATTTAATGAAGAAATCCAAGTTGAAGTACGAACAGAGGATTTAAAAATTGATACGTACCGTGCTACCGGTGCGGGTGGTCAGCATATTAACACGACTGATTCGGCTGTCCGAATCACGCACATTCCGACAGGGGTTGTCGTAACTTGCCAATCCGAACGATCACAGATTAAAAACCGTGAAGCTGCCATGAAAATGCTAAAAGCTAAGTTATACCAACGGGAAATAGAACGCCAGGAACAAGAACTTTTAGAAATCCGCGGCGAGCAGAAGGAAATCGGCTGGGGAAGTCAAATTCGTTCTTACGTCTTCCATCCTTATTCTATGGTAAAAGACCATAGAACGAGCACAGAGAGTGGAAATGTTCAGGCGGTCATGGATGGAGATTTAGATCAATTTATTAATGCGTATTTGCGCTCAAGAATTTCATAAGAGAAATAAAGCCTTTGTCGACTGTTCGGCAAAGGCTTCTTTATTAGGAATTATCTTAATAACTAATAAAACTATCTAGACAGTACATCCTAATAGTAATTTTAACCCTTTAACACGTCACTTTATTGGCATTTACACCATAATTTACCCGTGCTATACTCACTTTCGGTTACTTGAACTAACAACGTAGAAGGAAAGCTAGAGGGGAAAATTATTATGAATATATTAAGCAATTTGACACAATCGTATCCTAGAACACGTGCAGCAGTAGATTATATTTTAGTACTGATTGGTTCAGCTATCATTGCTTTAGCATTTAACGTGTTTTTACTACCCAACCAGGTAGCTTCAGGTGGAGTAAGCGGAATTAGTACGATCCTAAAAACTGTCCTTGGACTGGAACCTGCATACGTTCAGTGGGCCTTTAATATTCCACTTTTTATTGCAGGTGTGATTCTATTAGGGAAGCAGTTTGGAGTAAAAACACTGGTAGGCACCATTGTTCTACCGTTTGTCGTTTTTTTGACAAAAAATTTAGACCCTTGGACAAACAATGCACTTCTTGCTGCGTTATTTGGGGGTATCGGTGTAGGTTTGGGACTTGGCATTGTATTTAGAGGGAATGCCTCCACAGGAGGGACAGACCTTGCAGCTCAAATAATCAATAAATACACAGGATTCACGCTTGGAAGATGTGTCGTAATGATCGATGGCCTAATCGTCCTTACAGCAGCCATTGTATTTGACATTGAAAAGGGATTGTATGCCTTAATTGCCTTATATGTTACCAGCAAAACCATTGATTTAATTCAAGTCGGTTTCGGACGTTCTAAAATGGCTATGATCATTACGAACAAGCAGGAAGAAGTTCGAGAAGGAATTTTGAATAAAATTGACCGTGGGGTGACAAAACTATCAGCATATGGTGGTTTTACCGACCATGAACGGCCTGTTCTTATGTGTGTTGTTGACCAAAGTGAGTTCACAAAATTGAAACAATTGGTTAAAACCCTTGACCCATCTGCATTTGTCGTTGTAATGGATGCTGCAGAGGTACTTGGAGAGGGTTTCAAACGCGAATAGTCATTGGTATAATAACACATTGATGGTATTAATTTCTTAAGGGGGTATTGTGATGAAGAAAAAGCTACTTACATTGCTGTTGGGAACTTCCCTTGTCATGGGTCTTGCTGCTTGCGGGGGCGGCAATGACAAAACGAAAGACACTGGAAATGGCACTACTGATACCGCTCAAGCAGGAGATGCACAAAAGATTTTCGATCAAAAATGCTCCAGCTGTCATGGCGGAGACATGAAGGGTGGAATGGGTCCTAACTTAACAAAAGTGGGATCGAAGTATTCTAAAGATGAAATTTTAGATATCCTGAAAAACGGTAAATCTGGAGGAATGCCTGCAGGTTTAGTGTCAGGTGATGAAGCCAATCAAGTGGCTGAATGGTTAGCTGCTAAAAAGTAAAAGTCAAAAAACGTTCTGCTTATCAAGCAGAACGTTTTTTATTTATGTTAAAATAAAGAGCAAAACTCAAACCTTGTCTAAATTTGTCAGGTTTTGTATTCTTTGAAAAGAAACTGTAATATTTTTACCGCTTTTTTTAGCTATTTATGATGTTATAATAAGTCTATGCGAAATTATGCACATATTGTTGGGGATTTTGGTTTGTTTTGCAAATAAATAAAGATTCTTGTCGAATATTTTATATGATAAGAACTTTAACTATAGGTGATAACAATGATTGAATTACAAGATGTATATAAGAAGTACCCGAATGGTGTTACTGCCATCAACGGGATAGACGTCCGGATTAACCAGGGCGAATTTGTTTATGTTGTTGGACCAAGTGGTGCAGGAAAATCCACTTTTATTAAAATGATGTATCGAGAAGAAGTGCCAACTACTGGTGCGATTATGATAAATGGAGTTAATCTCGCCAAGCTGAAGATGAAAAAGGTTCCTTTATTCAGAAGAAATCTTGGAGTTGTTTTCCAAGACTTTAAACTTCTCCAGAATCTAACAGTCTATGAGAATGTGGCCTTTGCACTTGAGGTTATTGAGGCGCAACCAAAGGTTATTAAAAAACGTGTAATGGAAGTTCTTGATCTTGTAGGTCTAAAACACAAAATTAAGATGCTTCCAAGTGAACTTTCTGGTGGAGAGCAGCAACGTGTTTCTATTGCTCGATCGATCGTTAACTCACCAAAAATAGTGATAGCGGACGAGCCTACAGGGAACCTCGACCCTGAAACATCATGGGAAATCATGAACATTTTTGAGGAGATTAATGCCAGAGGAACAACGATTGTCATGGCAACTCATAATAGAGAAATCGTCAATACAATAAAGCATCGCGTTATTGCCATTGAAGGCGGAAAAATTGTACGTGATGAGCAAAGAGGTGAGTACGGTTATGAAAATTAGAACAGTTGGCCGTCATGCCCGTGAGAGTTTAAAGAGTATTAGCAGAAACGGCTGGATGACATTTGCATCTGTTAGTGCCGTTACGGTTACCTTAATTTTAGTCGGTGTCTTTTTCGTTATTATGATGAATCTAAATAGAGTGGCACAAACCATTGAAGAGGACGTGGAAATTCGCGTTCACATCGATTTTGCTGCAAATGAAAAAGATCAGCAAGCATTAAAAAGTGAGATTGAAAGAATACCAGAAGTAAAAAGTGTTACATTCTCACCTAAAAAGAAGGAACTTGATAACTTAGTGAAAAGTTTAGGTGAAGACGGTAAAGCTTTTAAACTTTTTGAACAGGATAATCCACTAAACGATGTATTTATCGTAAAAACGAAAAAACCGACAGATACAATGAAAGTCGCAAAGAAAATTGAGAAAGACAATTTTGTGGCAAAGGTAAAATACGGTCAAGGTAAGGTTGAAAAGTTATTTAAGTTTATCAAGGCGAGCCGTAATGTAGGGATTGTATTAATTGTTGGTTTGTTCTTTACGGCGATTTTCTTAATCTCTAACACTATCAAAATTACTATTATTGCAAGAAGAAGAGAAATTAAGATTATGAGATTGGTTGGAGCAACGAACTCCTTTATTCGCTGGCCGTTCTTCTTAGAAGGTTTATGGCTCGGTATTCTTGGCTCTATTTTGCCGATCATCTTGATTTCGATTGCGTACTACCGTGCCTATGATTACATTGGGCCTAAGCTGCAAGGAACCTTTATTAAAATCCTGCCGTTTGATCCGTTCGTCTACCAGGTTTCAGGTATTTTAATTTTAATGGGTGCTTTAATTGGCGTATGGGGCAGTGTTATGTCCGTAAGAAAGTTTTTAAAAGTGTAGTTTTTATCAGGAAGGGCCGCACGCTTGGTCCTTCCTATTTAATAGAGTTTTTATATGGAAATTATTACCTGATAAGAGAGATGGAGGAGAGAAAGCGGACATGAAGAAGTCAATAATGACACTGACTGTTGCAGGGCTGGTTGGATTTGGAACAACCTTTGGAGGCTACGCTGCAAAAACAGAAGCAGAATCAATCTCCAAATTGAAAGGTGAACAAAGTAAAATTCAAAACCAACGTTCTGATGTAAAGTCAAATTTGAATTCAGTGAACGATAAAATTAATACGATAAAAGACCAGCAGGCAGACGTCAAAAGTGAAATGAAACGCATTGATTACGCGATTGAAGACGCGACGAATAAAATTAATGAAAAAACGGCAAAAATTGAGGAAACTAAAGCTGAAATCGCAAAGCTTCAAGAAGAAGTAGAAGTGCTAAAGGAACGGATTAAAGCCCGTAATGAAATATTGAAGGAACGTGCTCGCAGCTACCAAGAAACAGGCGGGTTAGTCAATTATCTTGATGTCATCATGGGTGCTTCAAGTTTCAGTGATTTTATTGATCGTGCCAATGCGGTTGCAACGATCATGCAAGCTGACCAAGAAATTATTAGAAAACAAGAGGCAGACAAGAAGGAGCTTGAGGAGAAGCAAACTCAAGTTAAAAATGATCTTGCTAGTTTACAAACAATGCTGGCAGAACTACAAACATTGAATAAACAACTGGCTGCTCAGAAAGCAGAAAAAGATAAACTATTAGCCTCTCTTGTAACACAAGAGCAAGAAGAACAAGAGCACATGATGGATCTGAAGGAGCAAGAGCAAATTCTAGCAGCACAAGAGGCTGCCATCCAAAAAGCCATCAAGATGGAGCAGGAGGCTCAAGCTAAAGCAGCAGAAGAAGCAAGGAAAAAGGCTGCAAGTACAGGTAGTAGCTCATCGGCAGGCTCAAGCAACAGCGGGGGCGGAGCTAGTTCAGGAGCAACACCTGGTGTATCTAGTGGCTACTGGACACAGCCTGCAGTTGGTGTATTAAGCTCTGGATTTGGTGGTCGTGGTTCAGAGACGCATTTTGGTGTAGACATCGCCAACAGAACTAAGGTACCGATTTTAGCTGCGGCAGATGGTGTAGTAATTAAATCCTACTATTCTAGCAGTTATGGTAACTGTATTTTCGTTTCTCACTCGATTAATGGACAAGTATATACAACTGTGTACGCACATATGTCACAAAGGATTGCTGGAAATGGTGCTGTTGTAAAGAAAGGCCAACAAATCGGTGTGATGGGGAATACGGGTGCGTCAAGGGGACAACACTTACATTTCGAACTTCATAAAGGACCGTGGACACAGGACAAGCGTTATGCAATTAATCCAGTCGGTATCGTGCCACTACCATAATAAATCTTGGAGAAGCTTAATTAGCTTCTCCTTTTTTATTACACATATCCTGTCCACCTCAAACATATATGTTAATTATCGGGCAGGATTTTTGTGCCTACATAGACAAATAGAAAGGACAGGCATACTTACTTGAGGAGGATTGGAATGAATCGTAAATGGATTGCCTTATTGATGACAGGCTCGCTGTTAACAGGAGCAGGCGGTACGTACGCGGGAATGCAGCTTATAGAAAAAAAGAATGAAATACCTGTACACGATCAAGCGGTACCTAGCAAAAATACAGAACAAAATCCTACTGTAAATAAAGAGGATCTTGAAAAAGTACAACAGGCCTATGATTTGATTTTAAGCCGCTACGTTGAAAAAGTAGACCAGGAAAAGCTAGTGGAAGGTGCTATTCAAGGAATGCTATCCGTCCTAAAGGATCCATATTCCGTTTATATGGATAAAGAAACGGCAAAGCAATTCACCCAAACGCTAGAATCCTCCTTTGAAGGCATTGGTGCGGAAGTGGGGATGGTAGATGGGAAGATTGTGATCGTTTCGCCATTCAAAGATTCACCAGCGGAGAAAGCTGGAATCAAACCGAATGATCAAATTTTAAAGGTAGATGGAAAGAGTGTAGAAGGGCTGGATCTGAATAAGGCAACATTAAAGATTCGTGGAAAAAAAGGGACCAAAGTAACGTTAGAGATTGCTAGAAAAGGTTTAAAGGAACCGTTATCCATTGATGTCAAACGTGATGAGATTCCACTGGAAACGGTCCATTCCTCCGTTAAGAAGCAGGATGGGAAGAAAGTTGGTTATATCCAAGTCACGTCCTTCTCTGAAAATACCGCACAGGATTTTAAAAAGGAATTAAAAGCATTAGAGAATGATCATATCAAAGGGTTAATTATAGATGTACGAGGAAATCCTGGCGGACTGCTCGATAGTGTGGGTGAAATTCTTCAGGAATTTGTTCCAAAGGATCAGCCATATGTTCAAATTCAGCAGCGTAACGGAGAGAAAAAACGCTACTTCTCCAATACGTCTAAGAAAAAGGATTACCCTGTCATTGTCCTTGTGAACAAGGGAAGTGCCTCCGCATCTGAAATTTTAGCAGGTTCCTTACAAGAGGCTGCTGGGTATAAGCTAGTTGGAGAAACCACCTTTGGAAAGGGAACCGTTCAGCAGGCAGTACCAATGGGAGACGGCAGCAACATTAAATTAACATTATTTAAGTGGCTGACTCCTGATGGAAATTGGATTCATAAAAAAGGAATTAAGCCGGATGTGGAAATCAAGCAGCCAGCGATTTTTGAAACTCATCCTATTCAGGTGGCTAAGCCGTTAGAAGAGGATATGAACAATGAGCAGGTTAAGAATGCACAAGAAATTTTAGCTGGATTAGGTTTTGCTCCGGGTCGAAAGGATGGCTACTTTAGTGATGAAACGGTAGTAGCAATCAAGGGCTTCCAGAAGCAAAATGACTTACCGGCAACCGGTAAGATTGATGAAAAAACAGCAGCCAAGCTGGAAGAGGCAGCAGTTAAAGCCATGAAAAAAGAGAAAAATGATCTACAGCTGCAAATGGCATTGCGATTGATTACCAAATAATGGGGACAGGGGCGTATAGCCTCTGTTTTTTTTGTTGGTGCCTTTCTACTGGCGGAAAAAATGACAAAGTTGGCGGAATAAAGGAGGATTACTGCGGAAATAGTCGTTTGATGCGCGGAAATATGCCAAAATGACGCGGAATTTCATCACAAATTGGCGGAATCCGTCAATAGTCCTGCCCATATTTACGAAAATCTAGAATGTTACGACATTTTTACTTTTTTAATAAACTAGCAATATGTTTTATGAGTGTAATTTGGTAAAATAATCGTTAAGAGATTTTTATTTACTAGAAACTTTAATAGAGGCAGGTGACAGGAATTGGTGCAAATATGGCTTGTGGAATTACTCAAAGGAACAGGCAAGTTATTTCTTCATCCTGTTTTATACTATCTCATTTTCCTATCAGGAATACTAGGCGTAATGAGGGTGAAACGTGAGCGGAAAAACTTCCATATTCGGGCGCATGATGCCTATTATGAACTGCGGCAGCTATTTCCGCCTGGAATCTTTGTCGGTCTTATCCTATCCGTGCTCGTTATAGCAGCAGGGATCACAGTACCATTCGCAGCTATCCTTCTTATTGCTGGTTTTACGTTCATTTGGTCACTAACAACCAATGTTCGACTGATGTCGCCCGTTTATACGGTTGGAGCAGCATTTTTCACCATTATCTTAATGGCTGAAAATAATTGGTCAATCCCGCTTTTTTCGAAGGCTTTTCATTCTATTAGTGACAGGATATATCCATCTGTTGTGATTCTAATGGGACTATTGCTAATAGCTGAAGGAATTCTAATCTTAAAAAATGGTAGTAAGGGAACATCTCCTAAGTTAGCCATCAGCAAACGCGGCCAAAGTGTAGGCGTTCATGAAGTAAAGCGGCTTTGGATGCTGCCTGTGTTCCTGCTTATTCCTGGTGATGCTCTACAGTTTCCTTTTGAATGGTGGCCAGTATTTCACCTGGGTGCAAAAGAATACACATTTATCCTTGTACCGTTTGCCATTGGCTTTCACCAACAGATTAAGGGAATGCTCCCAAGAGAAGCGATACAGCTTCACGGTCGAAGAGTTTTGGTTCTTGGCGTTTTCATTTCCATTTTATCGGTTGCGGGCTATTGGTACCCGTTATCATCCATCGTTATCGCCGCGATTGCTGTGATTGGCCGGGAATTCATTACCTTAATGTCTGTACTGAAGGATGATAATCTTCCGTTTTACTTTTCAAAAAAGAATCATGGCTTGATGATTATCGGAATTATTCCAGAATCGCCTGCAAGTAAAATGGGGCTAAAAGTTGGCGAGATTATTTCAAGAGTAAATGGATCTCAAGTTCGAGATGAAACCACCTTCTATGAAGCATTGCAAAAGAATCGCGCCCATTGTAAGCTGGATATTCTTGATACAAATGGTGAAGTTCGCTTCGTTCAACGTGCGTTATTCGAAGGCGACCATCACGAACTTGGCATCCTCTTTGTACCAGACGAGCATAAGTATGATGCGAAAATTGGATAAAGAAAAATAATAGTTTTTAAAGGCCAAAGGAAGAAATCCTTTGGCCTTTCTATTCAATTTGTAGAAATAATACACAGATTTGCTAAAAGATTAGAATAATATAAGATTGTATATGTTGTATATATATACTTTATAAGGTAGATGAGCGTTGATTTATAATAAGAAAGGCGGCTGACAAAATGTCGCAAAATCAGGGTCTAGGAAAAGCATTAGAAGGTAGAAATGCTTGGTTACAAACATATCTTGATTCTCCCAAAAAACAACAACAATTATTTAAACGGACATTAATGATTGTTGTCCTTTCACAAATCTTTGGTGGAGCTGGCCTTGCAGCAGGGATCACTGTTGGAGCACTTCTTGCGCAGGATATGCTTGGTACAGATAGTTTTGCAGGTCTTCCTGCTGGTTTATTTACATTGGGTTCTGCTCTTGCTGCCTTACTTGTAGGAAGACTCTCACAGCGCTATGGACGCAGGTTTGGTTTAGCGGCAGGATTTTTGACGGGGGGACTGGGTGCAATCGGAGTTGTCATTTCCGCGTTGACAAGCAATGTTTTTCTGCTGTTTGTATCGCTATTTATCTATGGGGCAGGTACGGCAACCAATCTTCAGGCACGATATGCCGGGACTGATTTAGCGAATTCAACCCAACGGGCAACTGCTGTGAGTATCGCCATGGTATCTACCACATTCGGTGCCGTTGCTGGACCAAACATGGTGGAGGTCATGGGAAGATTTGCACTAGCCATTGGAGTGCCAGCTTTAGCAGGGCCATTTATTCTAGCTGCTACTGCCTTTATTCTCGCGGGGCTGGTGTTGCTCCTTTTCCTACGACCTGATCCACTACTAGTGGCTCAGGCAATTGCAGAAGGAAAAAGAAACGAAGCGGGAACATCGGTAGTTAACAACCCGAATACGAAAAGTATCAATAATCGGGGAATAATGATTGGTGCAACGATTATGGTCTTAACACAGATGGTGATGATTGCCATTATGACGATGACACCGGTGCATATGAGACATCATGGACATGGCTTGGGGCAAGTTGGAATGGTTATTGGCATTCATGTTGCCGCGATGTATTTACCTTCGCTTCTAACTGGAATTCTTGTAGATAAGATTGGCCGTACGTTAATGGCTATTATTTCTGCGGCTACTCTACTTGCTGCAGGTATTATGGGTGCTGTTGCACCTGCTGATTCAATGGTTGGATTAGTCATCGCACTTGCCCTACTAGGTCTTGGTTGGAACTTTGGCTTGATTAGTGGTACAGCGATCGTCATAGATGCAACCACACATTCTACACGAGCAAAAACACAGGGAACAGTAGATGTGTTAATTGCATTATCTGGAGCATCAGGAGGCGCTCTATCCGGCATGGTCATGGCACAAACGAGCTTTGGAACCCTTTCATTGGCCGGTGGTTTCCTTTCGCTTCTGCTGATTCCAGTTGTGATTTGGTCTCGAAGAAAATAAGCTAACGAAAGCCAAAGGATGTGCTCCTTTGGCTTTTGTTAGCTTATAATTTTCGATACTTCTTTAAGGAAAAGATATTTAAGACAACGAAAATAGCTGCAAAGATGACCAATGCCAGCAGGTCACCACCGATATCGCTTATACTGGCTCCTCTATACATCACACCTTTTAAGGCATCTCCGGCATAATACATCGGCATAATTTTGGCTACAACTTGAAGCCAATTTGCCATCCCTTCAATAGGAAAAATCCCTGCAAAAAACACCTGTGGAATAACGGCGATCGGAATGAATTGCATCATTTGAAATTCCGATGCTGCGAAGGTGGATAATAGGATGCCCAGCGACAAAGCTACCAATGCCAGCAATAAATTAGTCAGTAATACATTCCATACCGATCCGACAAGTACAATGTCTAAGATATTGATAGAATAAAAGACAACAATAATGGTTTGAATGACGGCGAATATACCATAACCGATTAAGTAGGCGGTGACAATTTCCCACCGACGAATTGGAGTGGACATCAGTCTTTCTAATGTGCCGGTGGTTCGTTCACGCAACAGTCCAATACCAGAAATAATAAAGACAAAAAAGAAAACGAAAAATCCAACTAAAATAGGACTTAGGACATCAAAGAAAATCGTATTTTTATCACCATACACAAATTTTGTTTTTACAGCAGTCTGCATCATTTTTGCTGCGGCTGGATTTTGCTGTATTAATTTAGCCTGTGACTGTCCAGCAATCGCCTGGTTCACCTTCATTTGTAATCCCTTCGCTGCGGAAGGATCATCATTTAATAAGGTTAATGTATACTGGCCATTTTTCTGTTCCAGTAAGCCATCAAGATCATCAGTAACGACAGTTTTTCCTGTTACATTATCATAAGATGTAACTGTTATGTTTGCCTCTTTTAGAACGTTGACAAGCTGATGATCTACATTAGTTACACCTAATTTAGGTTTAACGGTGCTCCCATTAAATAAAAAATACATCAAGGTTAAGATTAATAAGGGAGCAACTAATAATAGAGCCAACGTTCGTTTGTCCCGTAACATTTGCTGACAGATTCTTTTAATTAATGCTCCGACTCTCATGATTGCTTTACCCCCGCTCTTAAGAAGACTTCATCAAAATTATCTGTCCCATATGCCGCCTTTAATTCCATTGGAGAACCGCTTGTTAATATACGACCATCCCGAACCATTGCGACATAATCGCACCTTTCCGCTTCATCCATGACATGTGTGGTCACGATAATCGTTTTTTGCTCTTCCTCTATTAATCGTAAGAACTCCTTCCAAATCGACAGTTTTAATTCAGGATCAATTCCTACAGTCGGTTCATCCAAGATTAAGATTTTCGGGTCCTGGATTAAGGCGATGGCAAGGGACAAGCGCCGTTTCATTCCCCCTGAATAGGCAGCTACTCGTTTCTTTAGGTCGTCTGTTAAATTGACTAAGTCTGCCACATAAGCAATCCTCTGTTTCTGGTCAGCCTTTTTTAGCTTATAAAGAGAAGCAAATAGCTTTAAATTTTCTTCCCCCGTTAAATCCACATATAAGGCATCAGATTGTGCCATATAACCGATGTCTTGCAACAGGGAGAGGTTAGGCATCTTTTGCTCTAGCACATGGATGGACCCCGTATCTGCTTTTTCCATCCCAACAATCATTTTAACGAGAGTAGTTTTGCCAGCTCCTGAAGGACCGATAAATCCAAACAATTGTCCTTTTTCAATCGTAAGGGTTACATTGCTCAATACTGTTTTTTTTCCAAAGCTTTTACTGACTTGATTTACTTGTATAGTTGATTCCATCCATCATTCCTCCTCGGATGTTGACCGTGTATGTCTTTATTTTACAACGTGGAGAGATAGAAGCAATAAACAATAAACGACAATGTGTTGATTATCTGTTGTGGAACAATGGTTTGGCTAATTTTTCTACAGTAGATCTGCTGGAGTAAATACTTGGGTGTTTTTGTGTATATTTGGAAACGGAGGGGTTAATCCTATAGGTGGAAATTTTTCAGCAAGAAAGGTGGTTTAGCCATGAGCCCGAGCATTTTAACTAGTATTGATTTCAGCTATTTGGAGTGGTTTAGTGTAGAAGGAGCTGCGAGAATCTTGTTTTATTTCACGGCATATTCATTTATTGGCTGGCTGCTTGAAAATAGCTACAGCTTCTTCACGAAAAAAATTTTTTTCAAAGAGAATTTTTTATATGGACCGTTTAAACCGATGTACGGTTTCGCGCCAATCCTTTTGGTTTATTTGGTTTCACCAAAAACACATTGGTCAATTGTTTTGTTCCTCTGTGTTGCGATTCCAACATTAGTGGAATATGTAAGTGGTGCATTACTGCAAAAGCTTTTTCATAAGCAATGGTGGGATTACTCGGATACTCCACTACAGCTTCACGGACATATTTGTATACCTTTTTCGATATGTTGGGGAATCTTAGCGTTCATTTGTATACATTGGGTTCACCCGCATATCGTTTTTTTATATGAGAGTATCGCTTTTTATTGGGGCTGGATCTGGTCTGCAGTTGGGTTATATTTCCTGGCAGACCTTGTTTTAGCTATTCGAAAACACTCTCTGCAGGAACTTCTAACTGAAGAACCAACCAATCCCATTCAATAGGGAACGGTTGGTTTTTCTAACATTTAGGCTTCTAGTAATATATTTCACGGGATAAGAATCCAACTGAACTTTGTTCTATTAATTTTTGGTTAAGAAGGGCCACCGGTTCTTCTTTTTTTAGTATGAAAAAATGTATACTAAACATAGTTCGTTTCTGTTGTTCGTATGGAAAATTGGAGGTTGTACGTTGTGTCAAATAACAAGGGAAATTCTTTGCTTGAGATACTGTTAGTCTCAACAAGGCTGGGTCTCACCTCATTTGGAGGCCCGGTTGCCCACTTAGGATATTTTTATGAGGAATATGTTCAAAAGAGGAAATGGATTGATGAAAAAAGCTATGCAGATTTAGTGGCGCTGTGTCAATTCTTGCCTGGACCAGCGAGCAGTCAGGTTGGGATTGGAATCGGTGTCCTACGCGGCGGCTTTCTCGGAGGGCTAGTAGCATTTCTTGGATTCACTGCGCCATCAGTCATTGCTTTAGTTCTTTTTGCCATCATACTTCAAGGACTGCAAATACATGATAGCGGCTGGATTCATGGGTTAAAAATTGTAGCCGTGGCCGTAGTGGCCCATGCGGTTTTAGGGATGGCTCAAAAGCTAACACCCGATCTTAATCGGAAAGCCATTGCTTTGTTTGCCCTGGTAGGTACGTTAATCTGGCAAACGGCCTACACACAGGTAGGTGTAATTATCTTAGCTGGTGTGGCAGGATTGCTGATTTACAAGAAACACGAAATCGAGCAAGCGGATGCTACGTTGGATTTTCCTATTTCTAAGCGGTTTGCAGTCATGTGTCTAGTGTTGTTTTTCGGTCTGCTGATTCTATTACCTATTGCAAGGCAAGTAACCTCTTTTCACTGGGTGGCGTTGTTTGACAGTTTTTATCGCTCGGGTTCACTCGTGTTTGGTGGCGGGCATGTCGTCCTTCCTTTACTTGAACGTGAGTTTGTACCGACTGGGTGGCTATCGAAAGAAGAATTTCTAAGCGGTTATGGTGCAGCACAAGCGGTCCCAGGCCCACTATTTACCTTTGCTGCCTACATAGGTGCGGTTATCAATGGCTGGCAGGGAGGAATCCTGGCAACAGCAGCAATTTTTCTACCCGCCTTCCTTCTAGTGTTAGGTTCATTGCCATTTTGGAATATGCTCCGTCAAAATCCGAAGATCAAAGGGATGTTAATGGGTGTTAATGCAGCCGTTGTTGGAATACTCATTGCCGCCTTTTACCAGCCCATCTGGACAAGTTCCATTTTTACTCCGATCGACTTTGCCTTCGCAGCGATTCTTTTTAGTATGTTGGTCTATTGGAAGTTGCCTCCGTGGGTAGTAGTAATTTTAGGAGCGGTGGGCGGTTCTGTTATAAATTTTTTATAGAGTTCGGTCGCGTAGGAGCGTCTATGAACCCGAAATCATCATTTACCCGGAAGTTCGGTCGCGTAGAGAGCGTCTACGAACCCCAAATATCATTTGCAAGAGAGTTCGGGCCCGTAGCCTACTTCTACGTTACCCAAACTATTTTTACTCATAGACTCACGCAACTGGAATAAGAAAAATCAATGAGCTCAACCTGTAGTTGCAATAGAAACTAATACCCTGTGTTAAGCAGATTAAAGAAAAAAACGGCTGAAATCTCAGCCGTTTTTTACATTTTCTTTATTTTAAGCTTCGATTTAAAAAAGCTTTTGTCCGTTCATTTTGTGGGTTTGTAAACAAATCATCAGGAGCTCCAGATTCTACAATCTCCCCGTTATCCATAAAAATGACTCGGTTGGCCACTTCTTTGGCGAATCCCATTTCGTGTGTCACCACAATCATGGTCATGTGCTCTTGAGCTAAATCCTTCATGACTTGTAGCACCTCTCCGGTCAACTCAGGGTCTAAAGCGGAAGTCGGTTCATCAAATAGGAGGATTTCTGGATTCATCATCAAGGCTCTAGCGATAGCTACTCGTTGCTTTTGTCCGCCAGAAAGATTCGCCGGATAAGCAGTTGCTCGGTCAGAAAGACCAATTTTCTCAAGCAGTTCACGGCTTCTTTTCTGAATAGCTGAGGGTGATTCCTTTTTCAACATTCTTGGAGCTAGCTCTAAATTTTCCTTAACCGTTAGATGCGGAAAGAGGTTAAAATGTTGAAAGACCATTCCCATCTTGGTGTTTATTTGTTTCACTTCATTTGGTTTAGCATAGATACCGTCCTTGACCAGATAACTGCCAGCGACCACAATACTCCCACCATCAATTTGTTCAAGATTGACTAAACTGCGGAGCATTGTGCTTTTTCCAGAACCGGAAGGACCGATCACCGCTACTACATTATTTTTTTCCACGGTAAAGGAAATCTGTTTTAACACATCTAAGTTGCCATATGATTTTTTAAGATTAGTTATTTCAATGATTGCCATGGTATCCACTCCTTCCTATACAAATTTGAACCGTTTCTCAAGCCATTTAAAAAATATCGTTAAAATCAATGTCATTATCAAATAAATGATACCTGCTACAAAGAAAGGAACAATCGTAAAATCACGGTTAACCGCAGTTTGAGCAAAATGAAGTAATTCAGGTACGGCGACAGCATAGAGTAACGCAGTATCTTTTACTAATGTTACAGATTCATTTGCTACTGCGGGTAGGGCAATACGAAACATTTGTGGCAGGATCACTCTCGTCAATGTCTGCCATTTATTTAGTCCAAGGACTTGGGAAGCCTCATATTGACCTTTTTCAATAGCGAGAAGACCACCGCGGAAGATTTCAGCAAAATAGGCGGCATAGTTTAATATAAATCCTAAGCATGCTGCGACGAAACGGTCTAATACTAGGTATTCACCGATCACGGGAATCATAGGCAGCCCGAAGCAAATAAATAGGAGCTGAAGCAAGAGCGGAGTACCGCGCATGATATAGATATAGGCCTCTGCGATCAAGGATAGAGGCTTAAACCGGCTGCCAACAGCGAGTGTTAAGATAAATCCAAGTGGAATGGACACCACTATGGCGATGAAGAATAAAAGCACGGTCATCTGTGCCCCTTCTAACATCGGCTTAAGAATGGAAATGATATAATCCAAAGACATGTTAAGCTCCTCCAAAAACAAAACAGGGATTCCCATAGGAAATCCTGTTCTGTTCATTATTCGTTAAAGATTATTTTAATACTTTATCCTCGCCAAACCATTTTTTAGAAATTTGAGCGGCAGTGCCGTCTGCATTCATATCATCAAGTGCTTTTTGTAGCTTTTTAAGTAGTGCTTCATTTCCTTTTTTAACACCAATACCATATTCTTCTGGAGCGAGAGATTCATCTAATACTTTAAATGCCTCTTGCTCTTTTGTCATATAGTAATCGATGACAATTTCATCAATAACGACGGCGTCTAAACGGCCGCTCTTAAGATCAGTTAGAGCTTGTACATTGTCAGCAAACTCAGTAACAGTTTTAATTTTAGACTTGATAGGAGCTGCGTCTAACGCATCTGCTGCAGAAGAAAGAGATTGTAAACCAACCACTTTGCCTTCTAGATCACCTAATTTAGTAAGGTTTGAGTCAGCTCGTGTAACAACTACTTGCGCATTTTTTAAGTATGGCTTTGTGAAGAGAACCTTCTTTTTACGTTCATCAGTGATAGTGTAACCGTTCCAAATGAGGTCAATGCGTCCACTGCTTAACTCTGCTTCTTTTGTGCTCCAATCGATAGGTTGGAACTTCACTTTTTTTCCCATCTTATCAGCCGCTGCCGTTGCGAGGTCGATATCAAAACCAACAATTTTGTTATTTTCATCTCTGAAGCCCATTGGTGCAAATTTATCGTCAATTCCGATCAGTAGCGTATTATCTTCTTTTCCCTCTGCGGACTTAGTAGAACAGCCTGTAAGGATAGAGAATAAGGCTGCTATCACTAGAACAATCGATGCTAAGCGTTTCATATTAAAATACCACCTTATTATTTTTGTTATTTTGCTTTAGTGCGTTACCATGCTATTACACTACCATATTATCGGAATGTCGTATATAGGTTGATTAATAATAGAAATATTAAAAAAATTCAGCAAAAAATATCGGGAATGGTGATGGAAAGGGCCATCAAGGTTTTTAAAGGCGAATATTTTACAAATAAATGAACAAATGATTTAAAGGGGTGCACTTCATAGAAAATGCAAGAATTCTGCATTAAATCTGCACATTCCCTCTCTATATTGAGCTTATAAACATTTAATCGTTACTAAACTTTATGGAGGTGGAAAGTTTGAAAAGGATTATTCTATTTTTATTTACAGTTGCATTTGTTTTTTCTTTTGACCTAAGGGTGTTTGCGGATAAAGGTCATTCACATGATGAAGAAATGGATCATGAAACTATGAACCATGATGAGATGAAAATGGATCAAAAAGGAATGGATATGGAGCATAGTAGTGGAAGTGATATGGAAGGGATGGACATGGATGGAGGAAACCAGGATCTTCATGGACGAGTTTTTGAATCACCTCCAAATTATAAAGTGCTAGGAACCTATGGTGCAGTTAATTTGTTATTTATCTTAATAGGTATTTGGAATAAGTGGTTTAAAAGGAAGGGGGATGTCAACAATGGCCATGCCTGAGAAGAAATTGCCTAAAAAGGAGGATTTTGATCTCCTGACCATACCAATTGTGAAAAATTTTGTGAAAAGTAAGTGGTATCCAGGAATTTTTCAATGGATTGTTATTTTCGTATTTTCTATTATTGTTTATGAACTTGTAATGGGAACGGTGGATCCTAGTAAGAACTTCGGTACAACGATGACATGGGTGCTATGGTGGCCAGTTATCCCAGTTCTATTTTTAGTTGCCGGTCGTTTTTGGTGTGCCATTTGTCCATTTGGTAAATTAAGCGATAATGTTCGTCAGTTCGTTGGCCGCAAGCGTCCAATGCCAAAGTTCCTAAGAAAATATGGAATATGGCTCATTGATTTATTTTTTATTGCCATTACTTATAGTGACCATGTATGGGGAATCGTAGAGTCACCAAGGGGTTCTGGGTACTTATTGCTTTTGCTAGTAACCATGGTGGTAGCCACGTCTGTTTTTTACGAAAGAAGAACCTTCTGTAAAACGCTTTGCTTCCTTGGTGGTCTTGCGGGAAATTATTCTCGTTCAGGTGCATTGAAAGTTCAGGCAACACCGGATATTTGTAAAACATGTAAGGCGCAATCCTGTTATAAAGGAACGGAAAGTGTGGAAGGATGCCCTATGTTCCAATTTCCTAAAACTATGGAGTCTAGTGCAGAATGTAATATTTGTGGAAACTGTGTGAAAAACTGTCCTAACAATTCGATTAAAATTACAACGAGAATTCCAACAATAGAATTATGGGGTTTGAAAAATCCGAAACTTGAGCATGCTTCTTTAGCAGCCGTTATTATGGGGATCGTGTTCGTACAGAATATTACTATGCTTGAGCCATGGCAGAAAATTTTAGATGTAATAGGCTCAATGACTCGAACAACTAACTATAACTTGAACTTTACTATTGCTTTTATCATTGCAATGGCATTACCGATTCTTCTATTATTAGGCACAGCAAAGACAGCATCCTTATTAGGAATGGAAGGTACAATAAAAAAGAACTTTACACGTTTTGGCTATGCGATTATTCCGTTGGACTTAGCCGGACACTTGGCACATAACCTTTTCCATATCTTTACCGAAGGGAAGGCGGTATGGTTTAACTCTATTAGATTATTTGGTGTCGACTTTAATCCAGCAAGCTTAAGCCTTGCCTCAACACCGACAGTCCAAATGATTCAATATGTTGTCATTCTCATCGGGTTAGTCGGCACCATTTATGTAGTGTACAGAATGGGGAAAAGAACATCCTTTAAGGCAATGTTGCCATACTATGTACTGATGATTTCATTAGCTGTGGCTAACATTTACTTATTCTCATTACCAATGATGCACAGAGTGTAAATCCAAAATAAAAAGACATCACTACCCCCTGTAAAAGGGAACTGGTGATGTCTTTTTATTTTTTCTAAAAAAACACAAAAATGTTTGACATTCAAACGGCTGTTTGAATATGATATAGTCAAACGAACGTTTGAATGAAGAAGGTGAGCAGTTTGAAAGACCGCGATGTTTGCGAGATTACTTGTGTAGATAATGAAAAAACCGCTCGTGTAGAGCAGCAAATCTTAAAAGACCATCATATCCCTGAGGTAACCAAGATTTTTAAAGCTCTGTCCGATGAGAATAGGTTAAAAATAGCTTATGCTCTGACCCTTGAAGAGGAACTTTGTGTTTGTGATGTGGCCCATATTGTTGGAGCAACAACGGCTACTGCATCCCATCATTTACGTCATCTAAAAAATCTTGGCCTCGCCAAATATCGGAAAGAGGGCAAGCTTGTATATTATTCCCTTGATGACGACCATGTGAAACAATTAATTCATATTGCGTTTGCCCATCATGAGGAGGTGGCAGGACGTGAGTGAGACAGTTGAAAAGCAAGTCTACCGAGTTCAAGGCTTTTCCTGAATAAGCTGTGCCACAAAGTTCGAAAAGAACGTCCAACACCTGGATGGTGTGGTTGATGCAAAAATAAATTTTGGAGCCTCTAAGCTCACAGTCTATGGAGACACCACGTTAGACGAATTACATGAAGCGGGTGCATTTGAAAAATTAACTATTTACCCAGAAAAAGACCAGCCACCAGTGGCAGTAAAGGAGCCGTTTTGGAAACGCTACTCCCTTCTGGGCCTGTCCTTGCTGTTACTGCTAGCAGGGTACATTTTTTCAGAAAATATCCTGTTTGCTGCTTCAATTTTACTAGGAGGCTTCCCTCTTTTTAAAACAGGCTTAAAGAATTTAATCCGCCTCGATTTCGATATGAAAACACTTATGACCGTAGCAATTATCGGGGCAGCAATTATTGGTGAATGGCGTGAAGGGGCAGTTGTTGTAATCCTGTTTGCGATTAGCGAAGTCCTTGAAGGCTATTCCATGGATAAAGCCAGGGCCTCCATTCGTTCATTGATGGAAATGGCACCAACAGAAGCACTCGTTGTACGTAACGGTAAAGAACTAGTATTAAAGGCAGAAGATATAGAAGTAGGAGATTTAATGCTCGTTAAACCAGGACAAATGATTGCTATGGATGGAGTCATTTTAGAAGGAGCCTCCTCTATCAACCAGGCTGCGATTACAGGCGAATCCGTTCCAGTCGAGAAAGCTGTTAACGACGAGGTTTACGCGGGTACATTAAATGTAGAAGGATTTCTAAAAATAAAGGTAACAAAGTTAGTGGATGATACAACAATTGCAAAAATTGTTCACTTAGTAGAAGAAGCACAGGGAGAAAGGGCACCATCACAACGATTCATTGACCGGTTTGCCAAATATTATACACCGGTGATCATGGTCATTGCTGTGCTCGTGGCAGTGCTTCCTCCATTACTGTTTGCCGCAAGCTGGCAGGATTGGATTTACCAGGGATTGGCTGTATTAGTGGTCGGTTGCCCATGTGCCCTTGTCATTTCTACCCCTGTTTCTATTGTAACTGCCATCGGAAATGCTGCTCGGAATGGGGTGTTAATCAAAGGCGGAAGCTTTTTAGAGGAAGCCGGTGCACTAAAAGCAATTGCTTTTGATAAAACGGGTACCTTGACCAAAGGGATTCCTGTTGTAACAGATTTCATAAGTTATACAAACAATGAAGACTTACTATCCATCGTTGCTGCACTTGAAAGTAAGTCACAGCACCCACTTGCTAATGCCATTATCAAAAAAGCTGCATATGTTAACAGAGAAATTGAAGTTGAGGATTTCATATCAGTAACAGGCAAAGGCATTATAGGTGTGGTCAACGGAACGGAATATAGGGTGGGGAACATAAAATTATTTGATGGGATTCCGAATCCTGTTAGGAATGACTTAACTTTACTTCAGGAACAAGGAAAAACCGTCATGATAGTTGGGACCACAAGCGAAATTCTCGCACTGATTGCTGTTGCCGATGAAGTGCGTGAAAGCAGTCGGGCGGTGATTGAACGTATCCACCAGCTGGGAATTGAACATACCATTCTGTTAACAGGAGATAACCACGGAACCGCAAAGGCGATCGGAATCGAAGCAGGAGTCACCCAAATTGAGGGTGAATTACTGCCGCAGGATAAATTAGCTTTTATAAAAAAACTACAAAGTCAATATGGAAGAGTAGCTATGGTCGGTGACGGCGTGAATGATGCCCCGGCACTCGCTGCTGCAACAGTAGGAATTGCGATGGGCGGAGCAGGGACGGATACCGCTCTTGAAACCGCAGATATTGCTCTAATGAATGACGACCTAAAAAAACTGCCGTTTACTATCAAGTTAAGCAGAAAAACTCTTCAGATTATCAAGCAAAATATTGCCCTGTCGATTGTTGTAAAGCTGTTAGCGCTATTGCTAGTAGTTCCAGGCTGGTTAACATTGTGGATTGCGATTTTTGCTGATATGGGGGTTACCTTACTGGTTACCTTGAACGGTTTACGATTACTAAGAGTAAAAGAATAAAGAGTAGAAAAAACTAACAAAATCAAATTTCTTCATTTGTAGAAAAAATTGGAGCCACTGTAAAAGGCTCTCAGGGGGAATTGACATGGGTCACCATCATCATCATGGACATTCACACGGCCATTCACACGGCCATTCACATACAAGTAACAAAAAAGCATTATTAAGTTCTTTCATACTAATCGCCGCCTTTATGATTGTCGAGGTTATTGGCGGTTTCGTTACCAATAGCTTAGCACTGTTATCTGATGCAGGTCATATGCTTAGCGATGCAGCCGCACTAGGATTAAGCTTTTTTGCCATTAAGCTGGGCGAGAAGAAAGGGTCTAATGAAAAAACCTATGGGTACAAACGCTTTGAAATTATCGCTGCAGCGTTAAATGGGATCACGCTTGTCGTTATTTCTCTTTATATCTTTTATGAAGCTATTCATCGCTTCGTTAATCCTCCAGCTGTACAAAGCACGGGGATGCTGATGATTTCTGTACTAGGTTTAATCGTTAACATTGTTGCTGCCTGGATTTTAATGAAAGGTGACAAGGATGAAAATTTAAATGTGAGAAGTGCCTTTTTACACGTACTTGGTGATATGCTTGGGTCAGTAGGAGCCATTGTTGCCGCACTGCTTATCATGTTCTTTGGTTGGGGAATTGCAGACCCGATTGCCAGTGTGATTGTAGCTGTGTTAATCCTAATCAGCGGATATAGAGTGACGAAGGATTCCTTCCACATATTAATGGAAGGAGCACCAGAGCAAATCGATATGAATCAGGTAAAGACAGCCCTAGGTAAAATTCCATTGGTGAAGGAAGTCCATGATTTGCATATTTGGACGATTACTTCTGGGTATCCGGTTTTAAGTTGTCATATCACTATTTGCGATGAGGGTGTTCATGATGAAATTCTTGCCCGTTCACAAAAAATACTTCATGATGATTTTCATATCGAGCATAGTACGATCCAGGTGGAAAGAAAATGTATCGGCTGCCCAAGTCCGCATGGGACTTGTAATTAAACATTAGGACATCTGGAAAAGATGTCTTTTTTTGTGGGAAAATATCCATAATTTCTGCGAAATTCACTTATTACTCCCTAATTAGGCTACTAATTTCTAGTAAAATTATAGTATTTTTATTACGTTAATTATCATGGAAAAAGGCATGAAATTAGTAATAGTCAATTGGAAACTACCATGATATGATATTCTAAATATTGTAATTTTCTAGGAGGAATGTTGTATTTGAAAGCGTTTGTACGGTCCTTATTTATTTTTGTTCTGTTGTTTGCTAGTGTGGGCCCTTTTATTACCGGAAAGTCGGTTAAGGCTGAGGGGATAAGTGGCCCTATTAGTTTGCCTTTCAAACCGAATGACACAGCTATCGACCCAAATAAACCAGTAATTTATGCAACAAAATTGGGAAGCAAGACGATATATGCAGTGAATTTTTCCACTGGGGAAATTAAGACTCTTAATCTGCCATATCCAGCTGAAAGATTAGACTTTAATAATAATATGCTTTATGTTACACAGCTAAAAATGAGTCATGATTCTTATAATGACGGACCATTCTCTGGCGCCATTGCTGAAGTGGACCCTGGCACTTTTACGCTCAGCAGTGTTTTAGACATTAACCAAGATCCATATGATATCGCTGCTGACAATCAAGGATTTGTCTATATTTCACCTGGTTCCGGTCAGTGGGACAACTTTAAAGTGTATTCTATGAAAGATAAAAAAGAAGTAGTACAAACGGTAAAAAATTCAGGTACAAACATCTATGAAAAGACCAATATCTTTTACAATGCCGAAACCTCAAAAGTCTATGGCATTGATACGTCTCTTAGTCCACGAGATATTGAGGCTTTTGAAGTAGTGAATGGTATGATTCAAAATCATTATGATTCTCCTTATCATGGTGATTATCCGCTAGATGTATCTGCTAAATTTTCTCCAGATGGTCAGTATATTTATAACACGGGTGGTACGGTCTTTGAGCTTGCTACCTATCAATCTGGGGATATGACCTACCGTTTTTCTTTTGGGAAAAAATATAATGATTACGAGTTTAGCATGCCTCTTGGTCTGACCTTTGCAGCGAGCACAACTAGTGGGATCGATGTGTATCAATACGATACAAAAACATTCTTGTATTCATTAAGAAAAGATTTGAACGTGCAAAAGCTTCATATTCAAAACGGTGTCTTGATAACGAAAAAATAAGGATAGCAACGGGAATTATTTTATAGAAACTATGAGTGCCGATACGCCGCCTTCATCAGGTGTCCCAACGACTCCAGGTGTCCCAGATCCAGTGGGAACACTTGCGAATCTTGGATTTAAGCCGAATGATACGGTAATTGATCCGAATAGCCCGGTTGTATATATGACAAGGTTGGGGAGTAAAACCATTTATGCCGCCAACACTGCTACTGGTGAAATTAAATCGTTAGCCCTGCCATATCCTGCAGAGAGGCTAGAGTTATATAACAATAAGCTCTATGTGACCCAGCATAAAATGACGCATGAATACGTTGCTGACACTTTCATTGGAGCGATTGCAGAGGTAGATACAAAAACCTTTGCTTTAACGAGAGTGATAGATGTTGATGCCGACCCTTATGACATTGCGATTGATAAAAATGGTTATATTTATATTTCTCCGGGTTCTGATCAGTGGGAGAACATGAAGGTGTACTCGCTGACAACAGGTGGAGAAGTACCAAACACATATATTGCTAATATGCGAGCATGGTCCTATCTCTATGGTAATCCTGAAAGTTCAAAGATTTATTCTATATCCACCGATTCAAGTCCAAGGGATGTAGATGGTTTTGAAGTAGATAATGGAGTAATTAAGAGGCATTATGATTCTCCATATCACGGAGATTATCCTTTAGAACCATTTGCAAAAATTACGCCAGACGGTGAAAAGATGTATAACAATAGCGGTGTGGTTTTTGACCTTGCGACGTATCAGTCAGGAGATCTGACGTATGCATTCCAATTAGGTCGAAAATACAGAGATTATGAGTTTAGTGTACAGAATCAATTAACATTTGCCGCTAGAACAGACAGCGGTATTGATGTGTATCAATATAATACGAATAAGTATTTATACACGATTAAAAAAGATCTTACGGTTCAGAAGCTTCATTTACAGAAGGACCAATTGATCGCTGTCACTACTAATGGTGATGGTAAGTATTCTATTGTAAGTTTCGATGCTAAAACAGAGGGCACAGCTGATGTGCCACCGACTAATCCGACAAACCCTGGTACACCAACAGATCCAGGAACACCAACGGATCCAGGAACACCGGCGTCACCGGTAGGATGGCTAGAAGCTGCGACTCTTGTTTGGAACGAAGATACCGCGGACTTTGACTATGTTGATAACTTTAGTAATGGCGCCAAGAATGTGCCATTAGATAGTCTATTTGGTTTCCATTTCGACCAAAATGTTGAACTTAACGATGAAACTCTGATAACCATTAAGGGACCAGAAGGCAATGCTGAAACCTATAGTTACGGATATGATGACACACTATTCGTTGTTCCATCCATGCTGAACGGAAGTACGACTTACACCCTTACGATTAAAAAAGAGGCGTTAACAGGGGAGTCAAGTCAATATTTAGCAAATGATATTGTTATTACGTTTAAAACAGCCTCTAACTGGGAGCAGTATGATGGCAAATGGTATTACTATGATCCGTCTATCGGTGATTATGTGACAGGCTGGAAACAGGTTTCAGGAATCTGGTATTACTTTAATACCGCTGGCGAAATGCAGACAGGCTGGAAAAAGGTTAAGAATGTTTGGTATTACTTTGCAAACAGCGGTGCGATGAAGACTGGCTGGCTAAAAGAAGGTAAGACCTGGTATTACTTAGATGGTAGTGGTGCGATGAGAACAGGCTGGTTGAAACTTGGTTCCACTTGGTATTATTTCACTAGAGGTGGTGCAATGAAGACTGGTTGGGTTCTTGTTGGAAAAAGCTGGTACTACTTCTACAGCAGCGGTGCGATGGCCTACAATACAAAAATCGGCGGCTACAAGCTTGGACCGACCGGTGCGATGATTAAATAGATAATGGAAAACCATTTGAAATGGCCTTTTTGGCACATGCTCAAATGGTTTTTTCTTTTTGTGCGCCTAGTGCCCGTGAAGGGAGAAAAATTTGAGGAACGGTAACTAGTCCAGTCAACTAGTGCCCATGAAAGGATAAAAATCGGAGAAACGGTAACTATTCCGGTCGACTAGTGCCCGTGAAAGGTGAAAAATTGGAAGAACGGTAACTAGACCAGCCGCCTAGTGCCCGTGAAAGCAAGAACGGTCAGTTGTGGAGTCCACTAACTGGCACCAAGCATACATGGCCAATCAATTTTTTCTTTATTTCTCCACCATGTTTGGTAAAATGTTCAATATTAGTGAAACATAATATGAAAATATTAGAGGGGGAGTACTGTTGAAAAAAACAGTCAATCCAGAGGACAAGCGTTTCAAGATTGCGCACAGAGAAGCTTTAATCGGTATCGTTCTAGTCCTCATCAATTTTATTTGGTGGTATGGCTTCGCTTATGGGCTGGGAAGCGATAATGTCAAGCACTATACATACATATTTGGACTGCCTGCGTGGTTCTTTTACAGCTGTATTGTTGGGTTTATCTTGATGGTCATCCTCGTCATTTTGACGGTCAAATTTTTAATTCAAAGACGTACCCTTTGAAGACGAAGAGGGGGAGACCAAATGAACTGGCCCGTTATCACGCCATTGATTTTCTTTTTATTAATTATTTTTACAATCGGTCTTTGGTCGAACAAAGTGGTGATCAAATCCAATTCATTCCTCGAGGAGTACTTTCTAGGGGAAAGACAAATGGGCGGATTTATTCTCGCCATGACCATGGTTGCGACGTATGGAAGTGCCAGTAGTTTTATCGGTGGTCCAGGTATTGCCTATACCCAAGGCTTAGGCTGGGTATTGCTAGCGATGGCGCAGCTGGCAACCGGTTATTTTACCTTAATGGTCCTGGGGAAAAAGTTTGCAATTGTTGCTCGGCAGTATAAAGCCATCACTTTAATTGATTTCCTGAAGGAGCGATATAAGAGTAAAACGGTCGTGCTGCTTTCTGCAGCAAGTATTATTATTTTTCTGTTTTCCTCGATGACTGCTCAGTGGATTGGTGGAGCACGGTTGGTAGAAAGCTTAACAGGACTTTCCTATACCACTGCATTACTGATTTTTGCATTCTCAGTTCTTGTTTTCGTTATTGTTGGCGGCTTTCGAGCGGTTGCGCTAACGGATACGGTTCAAGGCGTTGTGATGTTCATTGGGACCTTAATACTGCTGATTGCCACCATTAAGGCGGGTGGAGGGATTCCTAAAATCATTTCTGATTTAGCAGCCGAGAATCCGAACCTGATCAGCCCGTTTGGTGCTCAGCACAATTTAACCCCGGCGTATGTTTCTTCGTTTTGGATTTTGGTAGGGGTTGGAGTAGTCGGTTTACCGCAAATTACGGTTCGTGCCATGTCGTATAAAAATTCCAAGGCGATGCATAATGCAATTATTATTGGAACGATTGTCGTTGGTTTTATCATGCTTGGGATGCATCTAATAGGTGTGTTTGCGCGTCCTGTTCTACCAAATGTAAAAATTGGAGATACCGTTATGCCATTGCTATCGATGAAAGTGCTGCCACCTTATGTTGCGGGGATTGTTCTAGCGGCACCAATGGCAGCCATCATGTCTACAGTTGATGCCCTTTTAATTCTAGTAAGTTCTGCTTTAGTAAAAGATGTTTATTTAAATTACATTAAGCCAAAAGCAGAGGACAATCATATCAAAAAGGTTAGCTTCAGTGTCACAGCAATTATTGGAATTCTTGTCATCTTGCTTGCCTTGAGTCCACCTGATTTAATTGTCTGGCTGAATTTGTTCTCGTTCGGCGGTCTTGAATCTGTCTTTATTTGGCCGGTGGTTTTGGGCTTATATTGGAGTAAAGGGAATAAATATGGGGCCATTACCTCCATGATTGTAGGAATGGGTTCTTATATTCTATTTGATCGATTGCATCCGAATGCCTTTGGTGTACATACAGTGGTGCTGCCGATCTTGCTGTCCCTACTTTGTTTTATCATTGTAAGCTTGATGACACGTCAAAAAGAAGTTAGCTTTCAAATGAGACAGGAATAATAAGTCTGTAGTCAATTAATATTTTTGTTGCAATTTTGTTCATAAATTTCTAGAATTAATTAACAGAAATTTATTGAATGAGGTGTACCCATTGGTAAATGTTATTGAATACATGTCCGCACTTATTTTGCCAGGGTTACTAGTCCTGCTTTTCACACGAGTTACTTACAATCGACTGATCGGCCTTGTATTAACGGTTGCACTGATCACAGCCTCTGTATATAAAGGGTATACGAATACGTTTGTGTTAATTGTCATTGATGCATTCTCATTGACTGCCGGCTTCTGGCTAGCGACTAAACTGAAGCCAAGAACCGTGAAGAAGACCTAGTAATCTAATAACTCCCCGCAAGTCTGTCAGGAAACTGACAGGCTTTTTATTATTTTCCTTTGTTAAACTGGCCTGTTGATTTCCGCTCCAGGCGCTTCACTTTCCGTGGGTGTTTCGGCGAGCCTCCTCGGCGAAACGCGCCTGCGGGGTCTCGCCTGAACCATACTCCCACAGGACATTGAATATGCTTCTTCGAATCAACACTGCACGAAGGAAATGCGGTAGCATTTTCGAGGATCTTCGCGCCTTCCGCTCCAATCAACAGGGTGTAAAAATCAACACTGTTCTTTAACACAGCCTATTATTTATACAAAAACAACAAAAAAACGAATACTAGTTCGCATATTGTTGGTTTGTTTTTGGGGTAATGTGGTAGAATGTTAATATGAAATTTTAGAGGATACACTTTCCAGCACCATCCTGGTCCCAAACAATTAATTTAGCTGAAAAGTGATTTATATGTACGGGAGGAAATCGTGTGAAAGACCAATTTGAATTAGTCTCAGCGTACTCTCCACAGGGGGATCAGCCGGAGGCCATCCGCCAGTTAGTCGAGGGGATTCGAAATAATAAGCGTCATCAAACGCTCCTTGGGGCAACAGGTACAGGTAAGACCTTCACCGTTTCAAACGTGATTAAAGAAGTAAATAAACCGACCCTTGTGATCGCCCACAACAAAACATTAGCAGGACAGCTTTACAGTGAGTTTAAAGAATTTTTCCCGAACAATGCCGTAGAGTATTTTGTTAGTTACTATGATTACTATCAGCCAGAAGCGTATGTGCCGCAAACCGATACCTTCATTGAAAAGGATGCCAGCATCAACGATGAGATTGATAAGTTACGCCACTCGGCCACTTCTGCTCTTTTTGAACGGAAAGATGTCATCATCATCGCCAGTGTCTCTTGCATCTATGGTCTCGGTTCGCCTGAAGAATACCGTGAGATGGTTCTTTCACTTAGAAGCGGTATGGAAATCGAGCGGAATCAACTGCTCCATCGCTTGGTCGATATCCAATATGAACGAAACGATATCGACTTTAAACGTGGGACGTTTCGTGTTCGCGGAGACGTAGTCGAAATTTTTCCGGTTTCCCGTGACGAGCATTGCGTACGCGTTGAATTTTTCGGTGATGAAATTGACCGGATTCGTGAAGTGGATGCTCTCACCGGTGAGATTATCGGTGAACGCGAGCATATCGCCATTTTCCCAGCCTCCCACTTCGTTACACGAGAAGAGAAAATGCGCGTTGCCATTCAGAACATTGAAAAAGAACTTGAGGAACGGCTAGAGGTACTTCGGTCTGAGGACAAACTGCTTGAAGCGCAGCGGATCGAACAGCGGACCCGTTATGATTTAGAAATGATGAGAGAAATGGGTTTTTGTTCAGGCATTGAGAATTATTCAAGGCACCTGACATTAAGACCTGCAGGTTCAACACCATATACTCTGCTCGACTATTTTCCAGACGATTTTCTCATGATTATCGATGAGTCACATGTTACCCTACCACAAATCAGGGGTATGTTTAATGGTGACAAAGCAAGGAAACAAGTCCTTGTGGACCACGGCTTCCGTCTGCCATCGGCTCTTGATAACCGGCCGTTAACGTTTGATGAATTTGATAAGCATGTTCACAACGCCATCTTTGTCTCAGCGACTCCTGGACCATATGAGCTTGAGCATACACCGGACATGGTTCAGCAAATCATCCGCCCTACTGGACTCTTAGATCCAACGATTGAAGTTCGGCCGATTGAGGGACAAATTGATGACTTAATTGGTGAAATTCAAGAGCGAGTAAAGAAAAATGAGCGTGTTCTCGTAACTACTTTGACGAAGAAAATGTCAGAGGACTTAACCGATTACCTAAAAGAAATCGGTATTAAAGTTCAATATTTACACTCAGAAGTAAAAACGCTCGAACGGATTGAAATCATCCGTGAACTGCGAATGGGGAAATATGACGTTCTTATCGGAATCAACTTGCTTCGTGAAGGTCTGGATATTCCTGAGGTGTCACTCATAACCATTCTTGATGCGGACAAAGAAGGTTTCCTTCGTTCCGAGCGATCGTTAATTCAGACCATTGGACGTGCGGCGCGGAATGCCAATGGACACGTGATTATGTATGCCGACCGAATCACCAATTCTATGGAGCTGGCGATTTCGGAAACAAGACGGCGCCGTGCCATCCAGGAAGAATACAATGAAAAGCATGGGATTATACCGAAAACGATTCAGAAGGCAATCCGTGATGTTATTCGTGCAACACATGCAGCCGAAGAGCAGGAAGAATACACACCTGCTGCATCCTTCAGCAAGATGAACAAAAAGGAAAGAGAAAAACTGATTGCTACGATGGAAAAAGAGATGAAGGCAGAAGCAAAGGCACTAAACTTCGAACGTGCTGCTGAGCTTCGTGACCTATTATTGGAACTTAAAGCGGAAGGATGACGTACACATGGCGATGGAGAAACTGGTTGTAAAAGGCGCCAGAGCCCACAACTTAAAAAATATTGATGTCACCATTCCGAGAGATAAACTTGTTGTGTTGACGGGGCTTTCCGGTTCAGGGAAGTCCTCGCTCGCTTTCGATACGATTTATGCAGAGGGACAACGCCGCTATGTGGAATCCTTGTCTGCTTATGCCCGACAATTTTTAGGACAGATGGATAAGCCTGATGTTGATGCAATTGAAGGATTATCCCCTGCTATTTCTATCGATCAAAAGACAACAAGTCGGAACCCGCGATCTACAGTCGGGACTGTGACAGAAATCTACGATTATTTACGATTATTATTTGCAAGAGTAGGACATCCAACATGTCCCATTCATAATATTGAAATATCCTCACAAACCATTGAGCAGATGGTGGACCGGATCCTCGAATATCCAGAACGAACAAAGATGCAGATCCTTGCCCCTCTTGTTTCAGGGAGAAAAGGAACGCATGTAAAAGTTCTAGACGACATTAAGAAACAAGGCTTTGTTCGGGTTCGTGTGGATGGTGAAATGCTCGATCTTGGAGATGAGATTGAATTAGAAAAAAACAAAAAGCACTCGATTGAAGTGGTTGTCGACCGTATCGTAGTCAAGGAGGGCATTTCTGCCCGGATTGCCGACTCTCTTGAAACGGCATTAAAACTAGGTGAGGGCAAAGTCATTGTCGACGTCATTGGCGAGGAAGAGCTGTTATTTAGTGAAAATCACGCCTGCCCGCTTTGCGGTTTTTCGATTGGAGAATTAGAGCCAAGGATGTTTTCGTTTAACAGTCCTTTTGGTGCCTGCCCTCAGTGTGATGGACTTGGTTCCAAATTAGAAGTGGATGTGGACCTAGTTATCCCTAATAAGGACTTATCTTTAAAGCAACATGCCATTGCGCCATGGGAGCCGACAAGCTCACAGTATTATCCGCAGCTGCTTGAGGCGGTATGTAACCATTTCGGGGTTGACATGGACATACCCGTCAAGGATATTCCAGAACATCTTTTAGAAAAAGTTCTATATGGATCTGGTAAAGATAAGATCTATTTCCGTTATGAAAATGATTTCGGTCAAATTCGTGAAGGCCATATTGAATTTGAAGGAGTTATCCGGAATGTTGAGCGCCGCTATAAAGAGACAAGCTCCGATTATATCCGGGAGCAAATGGAAAAATACATGGGACAGCAGCCGTGTCCGACCTGTAAAGGATACCGTCTGAAAAAAGAATCACTTGCTGTGCTTATTAACGGCCACCATATTGCCCATGTTACAGACCTTTCAATAGAGGAAGCGCATCAATTTTTTTCAGAATTGAAGCTGTCTGAAAAAGAGATGCAAATTGCTAAGCTGATTTTTCGCGAAATCAGTGAACGTCTAGGGTTCCTCATTAACGTCGGTCTCGATTATTTAACACTCAGCAGAACAGCCGGTACGCTCTCCGGTGGGGAAGCTCAGCGGATCCGCTTAGCAACCCAAATAGGCTCAAGGTTAACGGGTGTCCTATACATTCTAGATGAACCATCGATTGGACTTCATCAGCGGGACAATGACCGCTTAATTGGAACACTACAGCAGATGCGTGACATCGGGAACACACTAATCGTCGTCGAGCACGATGAAGATACCATGTTAGCGGCCGATTACTTAATTGATATCGGGCCAGGTGCTGGCGTCCACGGTGGCCAGGTGATTTCAGCAGGGACACCGGAAGAGGTTATGGCCGATCCGAATTCGTTAACAGGGCAGTACTTGGCAGGAAAGAAATTTATCCCATTGCCATTAGAACGCCGAAAACCAGATGGTCGCTACGTCGAAATTAAAGGTGCTTCTGAAAACAACCTGAGAAACGTCAATGTGAAAATTCCACTTGGGATGTTCATTGCTGTTACCGGGGTTTCGGGTTCCGGAAAAAGTACGTTAATTAATGAGATTCTTCATAAGTCGCTGGCACAAAAGCTTCATCATGCCAAGACGAAGCCAGGCGAACATAAGAGCATTAAAGGCATTGATTATTTAGAAAAAGTCATCGATATTGATCAATCGCCAATCGGCAGAACACCGCGCTCCAATCCTGCCACATACACGGGTGTCTTCGATGATGTTCGTGATGTGTTTGCTTCAACAAATGAGGCAAAGGTTCGGGGCTATAAAAAAGGCCGCTTTAGCTTTAACGTAAAGGGTGGCCGCTGTTGAAGCCTGCCGTGGGGATGGAATCATCAAAATTGAAATGCACTTTTTACCTGATGTGTATGTCCCTTGTGAAGTGTGTCATGGAAAGCGCTACAATCGTGAAACACTTGAGGTGAAGTATAAAGGGAAAAACATTTCCGATATTCTTGATATGACGGTTGAAGCAGCAGTGGAATTTTTCGAAAACATTCCAAAAATCAGCCGCAAGCTGCAAACGATTTTGGATGTAGGTCTCGGTTATATCAAGCTTGGTCAACCGGCTACGACGCTTTCCGGTGGGGAAGCGCAGCGGGTGAAGCTTGCTTCGGAATTGCATCGCAGGTCAACCGGTAAATCCTTCTATATTTTAGATGAGCCGACAACTGGCCTTCATGTGGATGATATTTCTCGTTTGCTCGTGGTTCTCCAGCGCTTGGTTGAGAATGGCGATACCGTGCTTGTCATCGAGCATAATCTCGATGTCATCAAGGCAACAGATTATATCATCGACCTTGGACCTGAGGGCGGTGACAAGGGTGGTACCATCATTGCACATGGTACACCTGAAAAAGTAGCAGAAGTTCCTGAATCCTATACGGGCAAATACTTAAAACCAATCCTTGAGCGTGACCGCTTAAGAATGAAGAAACAAATTGAAGATAAAAGTGCAGTAAAAGCTTGAAACAAAGAAAAGAGCTGAAACCAGATTCTGGTTTCGGCTTTTTTTGTTGCTGAAAACCTGTTTGGCGGAATAACTCGGAAAGTTGGCGGAAATCTGGCCAAAGTTGGCGGAATAGCGCCAAAAGTTGGCGGAAATCTGGTCAAAACTGGCGGAATAAACCGATAAACTGGCGGAATTCCCCCGCGCCACCTTATAAAAAATCCTGAAATTCAGCCACCTTTCCTTCATTCTTACGTCTACTTATATGTATATTAGTTCGAATATTGAAACATTTATGGTGTATTGGTAAAATATAGGAATAAAGGAGTTGGCAAAATGATCATTCGTTCCATCGCCTATCAAGCGATATTGTGGTTAATTACTATATTTCTATTTTTAAGTCTACTATTTTTACCGCGAACCACCTCCTATCAGACCGGTTCCGGTGGCGAGTTACTCGGTGCTGTCTATAGTTATTCGTTTGACCAGCATATGAATCAATTTAAGGAGTTTTTTCAATACATAAAAGAAAACAAGGGGCTGGGCACCATCTACAATGGTTACTCTCTCACGACGAATATTTGGCGCACCTTTCAGAAAAGCATGCTTATCGTCATACCGGCTCTCTTCCTTGGCTTTTTCCTTGGTGTCGCAAAAGGAATCTTTGATTTCCGAATACGCAGACGAAGGGGGAAACTGTTTGGAGTAAGCACAACAAGATTCTTCCTCTCCATTCCCGATCTCTTTTTAATCATTGCCCTTCAGTTGTTCATCATGGAAGGATACGAAGCAGGAATCTTACCTCATATTGTTGTTTATGGCAGCGACCAGGTAAGTGTTGTTCTATTAGACATCCTCTTCTTAGCTATTTATCCGCTATTTTACATAGCCAACATCACCTATTTCAGCATCCGAGACGAACAGGGAATGGACTACATACGCACCGCTTTCTCTAAAGGAACCTCTTCTTTTAGAGTACTATATCGCCATGTGTTGAAAAATTGCTTCGTAAAAATACTCAGCCATACCAATACGATTACACTCTATACTCTATCAAACTTATTTATTGTAGAATTTCTTACAAACTACCGAGGGGCTGCCTTCTTTTTTTATGAAACTGTGACCTCCCCTGAATTTTTCACTATCGGAATGAATATACAGGTTAAGCTATACCCGGCAGCAGGATATATCATTCTCTTTACCGCCGTTATATTTCTAGCGAAGGTTCTGAGTGAAATTGCAAAAGGACTCGTGTCACCGTTGGAAAGGAAGGGATTCAATTGAAGAATTATAAGCTGTGGATCAGCTCTATTTTTCTACTAGTCTTATTGATTTTTGTGTTTGCCGGCCCTTCCATGCCATTTGTCGATCATCAGTTAAAACAAACTGGAGTCATTAAAACCGAGGCGGGAAAGTTCTATTTGCCTCCCTTTCCTCCAATGGAAGGATATCCGCTTGGCAGTAATCATGAAGGGGTAGATATCTTAAGTCTTTTAGTAATGGGAGCAAAAGAGACATTAAGCATTGTGGTATCCGTTGTTCTCATTCGCTATGTGTTGGCGATTCCGTTAGCAGTTGCCGGCTTTTATTCCAAGTGGTTGGAAAAATTCCTGCAAGCATGGCAGCAGCTTTTTTCGTTTATGCCGCCTATCTTTTTTGTCTCTTTTTTCGTGACCCTGCCGTTAGTCTTTTTCTCTCCCGACCGCGGGTTCCGGGTGATTGTGATCCTGGCAGTCCTGGAAACGGGCCGTGTGGCAGAAATTATCCTACAACACATGAAGGAGACCAAGCAGAGGCCTTATATTGAAGCGGGGATTGCATCTGGCGGCTCACCTTTTAAGATGTTTAAAAACTATTATTTTCCCGCAGTCATCCCTCATATCATTATCTTAATCATTAACGATATGGGACGGGTGCTGTTCCTCATTGCACAGCTGGGTGTTGTCCATATCTATGTCACGCATAAATTTGTGACCGTGGAGAGTGGTGCATATGAGGTCGTGAATACTTCGCTCGCTTGGCCTACCATGTTTTCGACCATTACAAAGGATATTTTTACGTATGAGTGGATTCCGTTCTCAGTGATCGGGGCCATTGCCGTTACCATATTTATTTTCAATATGTTTGCGGAGGGCATGCAGCGATTTTTTGAAAAAAAATATCGAACGTTTCGATCCGATTTATAGAAACTTTTTCTCTTTCGATTCGTACATAGAGGAAAGAGGTGATGTACGAATGGAATCAAGAAAGGTTTTATCAAGCTTATGTTACTTTAGTATTTTTTTTGCAGGATTTATTTTTCCGCTTGTGGTGTATTTCGCCAGCAGTGATCAAGGAACGAAAGCACATGCCAAGAAATCGTTGTTCTCACATTTAATCCCGCTTATTTTTATGCCGTTTGTTGTGGTTGCTGTCATAAATGATTCTGTTAATTTTCAGAACGAGATTCCTATTTTTACAATTATTAGTTTAATCGTCATTGCAATCAGCGGAATTGCAGTCACGATTTGGAACATTGTTAAAGGCGTAAAGGTATTGCTTTCTGAATAAACTTTTAGAGGGAAAAATTATGAGCTGAGGTGGAAACCATGAAAGAGGAAAGAATCAGGATTTTAAAAATGGTGGAAGAAGGCAAGTTGAAGGTGGAAGAAGCTTTAACACTTCTTGAGGAATTAGAAAAAGCACAGCAGACAATGGAGCAGAAGCAGGAGCAAATGGTGAATGAGCTTTCGAATGCGGTTCAATTTGAAGAGGCTAAAAAGGAAGAAGCGTTTCAGGCAAAGTACCAATCAACAAAGGATAAGATTTTTGACTTTGTTGATTCCGCATTGAAAAAAATCAAAGACTTTGATTTTGATTTAAATTTTGGTCAATCCGTTGATATTTCTCATATTTTTCAGCATGGGGATGCAACTATGAAGGATATCGACATTGACGTGGCAAATGGCTCCGTCAAAATCGCTGCCTGGGACCAACCAGATGTAAGAATTGAATGTCAGGCAAAGGTCTATCGTGTGGAAAACCAAGACCAAGCACGCCAAAACTTTCTCCGCGATGTGCACTTTACGATCGAGAACGAGAAGTTACGGTTTTCGACCCAGCAAAAATGGATGAAGGTCGATGCAATTGTTTTTGTACCAAAGTCCCAGTATGACAGGGTGCGAATTAGAATGTTTAATGGGTTGGTTGTAGGAGAAGAAATGAATGTGGGCGATCTTCGTGTCAAAACCGCGAATGGAAAAATAAAACTGAATCAGGTGAACGGAAAGAAAGCGGAATTGGAGACAGCCAACGGCAGAATCAATGTAAACAGTAGTCTATTCGATGAGATCGAAGCAGAAACTATTCATGGTGCGATTATGCTAGAGGGTGAGTTTAAAAAGGTCGATACCCAATCCTTTAACGGAAATATTAGTTATAACGTACGAGGAAACAGTGCCGAATGGATTCAAGCAAAAGCAATTACGGGAGGCGTTGATGTCTTTATTCCAGAGGGGATTCCTGTCAATGGTGAGCTAAAAACCAATCTAGGTGGTTTTCATGTGAACCTCGTCGGTGTCCAAGTGCTGGAGGAAAAAACGGAAATGATCCAAAAGATACTTCGC
Source organism: Bacillus sp. SORGH_AS_0510 (assembly GCF_030818775.1). Classification (NCBI taxonomy): domain Bacteria; kingdom Bacillati; phylum Bacillota; class Bacilli; order Caryophanales; family Bacillaceae; genus Bacillus; species Bacillus sp. SORGH_AS_0510. The sequence goes on from NZ_JAUTAU010000001.1 coordinate 1,253,171, forward strand.
TTCCAATCAGTCAACCATCCTGATAAAATGATGAGAATCTATGCAGATACCAAAACAGGTTCGATTACGATCCACAAATCACTAGAAGAGAAGTAGGCGAATTTTTTATTATGAGATGGCTGATAGGATGTTTAATTAACGCAGTATTGTTCATGGCACTTGCGGGCTATTTTCAGGAAAGCTTTCAATTGACAGGATTTTGGGCCGCCATACAAGCGAGCATTTTATTATCCATCTTAAATGTTCTCGTGCGACCGCTTTTAATTTTATTTACCTTACCTGTGACCATTTTATCGTTGGGGTTGTTCTTATTTGTCATCAATGCCATCACACTTGAGTTAACCGATTATTTAATGGGTGACGCATTTGAAATTCAAGGCTTCGGTATGGCACTGTTCTTTGCTGTCGTGATGTCTTTAGTGAATATTATCATTCATAAAACGATCTTAAAACCATCTAGTAACTCGAAGGATACATGAGGGTGCAACCTTGCACCCTTTTTTTATTTGGTTCTTTTTCAAAAAATGCTAAAATAGGAGGTAATGAAATTTTTTGTATTATTTGTGAACAATCGTTTATAAATGATACCCATTCATGAAGGAGGAAGCTACTTGCCAAAAGTACGCACGAAAGACATATTAGATAAATTTCAGCTTGAATTGGTCAGTGGTGAAGAGGGAATTAATCGTCCCATTACTACGAGTGATATTTCGCGTCCAGGAATTGAAATCGCCGGATATTTTGAATTTTATCCAGCGGAACGTATTCAACTTCTAGGAAAAACAGAGCTCTCCTTTTTCGAAGAGCTTTCTGAGAGTGAGCGAATATCAAGAATGGAGCGGTTATGTACCGATATTACTCCAGCCATTATTGTGACAAGAGATATTGAAGTACCAGTGGAATTAATTGAAGCGTCGGAACGCGAGTCTGTACCTGTTTTACGGACAAGCATGAAAACGACCCGTTTCTCCAGCCGCTTAACAAACTTTCTAGAAAGTAAGCTCGCTCCAACTACAGCTGTTCACGGCGTCTTAGTTGATGTGTATGGAATTGGAGTTTTAATTACAGGAAAAAGCGGTGTAGGTAAAAGTGAAACCGCACTTGAGTTAGTGAAGCGCGGACACCGCCTTGTCGCAGATGATTGTGTGGAGATTCGCCAGGAAGACCAGGATACATTAGTTGGTACGTCTCCAGAGTTAATCGAACATCTATTAGAAATCCGAGGTTTAGGTATCATCAATGTTATGACCCTTTTCGGTGCCGGTGCCGTTCGCAGTAACAAGCGAATTACACTCGTTATGAATTTAGAGATCTGGGATGCAAAAAAACAATATGACCGCCTTGGATTAGACGAAGAGAAAATGAAGATTATTGATACAGAGGTTACGAAAATGACCGTACCTGTCCGCCCAGGACGAAACTTAGCAGTTATCATTGAAGTAGCTGCGATGAACTACCGTCTAAAACGGATGGGTGTTAACGCCGCTCAGCAATTTACAGACCGTCTATCAGATGTGATTGAAGACGGTGAACACGAGGATATTTAAAGAGTAAAGGAGAGAGAGAGATGAACGAATCGATTCAGCCGCTAAACCCGATTGCCTTTTCTCTAGGGCCTATCGATGTACATTGGTATGGAATTATTATTGGTTCAGGTTTGGCGCTTGCCCTGTTCCTGGCAATTAGAGAAGGGGAGCGACGTGGACTTCCAAAGGATACATTTGCTGATTTAATGCTTTGGGCGATTCCGATTGCAATAATTTCAGCCCGTATCTATTATGTTGTCTTCGAATGGAAGTATTATATTAAACACCCGATTGAAGTACCGCAGATTTGGAATGGTGGAATTGCTATTCATGGTGCATTGATTGGTTCGGTTATCACTACGTATGTGTTTTCGAAAAAGCGTGGAATCTCCTTCTGGAAGATTGCTGATATCGCAGCGCCAAGTATTATTCTTGGACAGGCAATAGGCCGTTGGGGAAACTTCATGAACCAGGAAGCACATGGCGGGGAAGTCACAAGAGCTTTCCTTGAGAATCTCCACTTACCGGAATTTATTATTAATCAAATGTATATTAATGGAACGTACTACCACCCAACCTTCTTATATGAGTCTATCTGGGATTTTGTCGGCTTTTTCTTATTACTTTTACTTCGTCGCGTGAACTTCCGCCGTGGAGAGCTTTTCCTTTCCTATGTTATCTGGTATTCCATAGGCCGCTTTTTCGTCGAGGGGATGCGCACAGACAGCTTAATGCTTGGAAGCCTCCGTATGGCACAGACGATTTCGATTGTCCTTGTTGTTGCGGCAGTGGCGATCATCATTTACCGTCGTACCAAGCATCTTTCTAAGGCACATTATTTAGATCAAACCAATTAGTATCGAAGGAATAAAGAATAGAAAGGGGATAAGGGGGAAATGTTAGTAAGTTCAATAAAAAAAGGGCTGCTCGTTGGTTTAAAAACAACATGGACCTTGGGGAAAATTATTTTCCCGGTTACCTTGATTGTGGCCGTCCTGCAGTATACACCTGTACTGCCTTGGATTATCAAATTAATTTCCCCGCTCATGAAGTTGATCGGTTTGTCAGGGGATGCTGCAATACCGCTTGTACTGGGGAATTTCCTGAATCTATATGCGGCAATTGGTGCCATACTAACATTAGATTTTTCAGTCAAAGAAGTATTTATCCTTGCGGTCATGCTATCGTTTTCGCATAACTTGTTCATCGAATCCAGTGTGGCGATGAAGGCAGGTGTAAAGTTGTGGGTCGTGCTCGTGACAAGACCAGGACTTGCACTTCTTTCTGCGGTTGTGATTAACCTTGTATGGCATGGGGGCGGAGAAAAAGCGCAGTACGGTTTCATTGAGCAAAGTACTGTCCATGCGGATGGAGTTTTTGACATCCTCATGGTGGCTATGCAAAAAGCAGGGCTGGGTATTTTACAGTTAGCGATGATTGTAATTCCGCTTATGGTCGTCATCCAAATTTTAAAGGATTTACAGTGGTTACATCGTTTTTCAAAAACAATGGCACCAGTGACAAAAACACTTGGTATGAAAGAAAATACGTCAACGACAATGGCTGCCGGATTATTATTCGGTTTAGCATATGGGGCAGGCGTGATGATTCAGGCGGTAAAAGAAGACGGCGTCAGCAAGAAGGATATTACACTGGCATTTATTTTTCTAATGGCCTGCCATGCAGTGGTGGAAGATACACTCATCTTTGTGCCGCTTGGCATCCCTGTCTGGCCATTATTTTTGATCCGGCTTGGGGTAGCCGTTGTACTCACCTTAATCGTAGGTACCATATGGACACGTTCGGGCCTAGTAAAAAGAAAGGAAGCAACTTATGACTAACAAAATTACAACCGTTCTATTTGATTTAGATGGGACATTGATTGATACAAATGAATTAATTATTACGACCTATTTGCATACGTTGGAAAAATACTTTCCAAGCAAATATCAAAGAGAAGATGTTTTGCCCTTCCTCGGACCAACGCTGCATGAAGTGTTTGGCAATATGGACCCTGACCGCGTAGAGGAAATGGTTTCAGAATATAGAGCCTTTAACATTGCCAACCATGACGAATTAGTGAAAGAATTTGAAGGTGTACTAGAGACGGTGCAGACATTGAAGGAGCGCGGCTATAAGATGGGTATCGTCACAACAAAACGTCATGATGTTACCCTAAAAGGCTTACGCTTGATGAATCTCGAAGACTATTTCGAAGTGATTGTGGCGTATGATCATGTGGAAAAAGTGAAGCCAGACCCAGAACCGATTTTTAAGGCTCTTGAACAGCTAGGATCGACACCTGAAGAGTCGATCATGGTAGGAGATAACTTCCATGATATTTTGGCCGGAAAAAATGCAGGTACGGCAACTGCTGGCGTGGCCTGGTCGATTAAAGGCAGAGAATATGTAGCTAAGTACGAACCAGATTATATGCTAGAGAACATGAAGGATTTATTAACTATTCTCGGAGAGTGAGAAACATGAGGAACACGACCCGCTACCCTGTTGAAGGTGCGAACTCCTTGTGGCATGTCTATAAGACGGTGCCATTTTGGAAGGTTGTCAGAAATTTTATTGTCATTCAGCTGGCGCGTTATACGCCATTTTTGGGAATGAAAAATTGGCTTTATCGCACCTTCCTTGGACTTAAGGTGGGCGAGCAAACCAGTTTTGCATTGATGGTGATGCTTGATGTCATGTTCCCAGAAAAAATCAGCGTTGGCCGTAACACGGTGATCGGATACAATACAACCATTCTGGCCCACGAGTATTTAATTAAAGAATACCGCCTCGGGCCCGTTTCGATTGGCAGTGAGGTTATGATTGGGGCCAACTCTACGATTCTACCGGGGATAACGATTGGTGACGGAGCGATTGTATCGGCAGGAACGCTTGTGCACAAGGATGTTCCTGCAGGTGCATTTGTCGGTGGCAATCCGATGCGGGTAATCTATTCAAAGGAAGAGCTCGCCGAACGCTGGGCAGACGACCCAATCTACGGTGTTCAAAAATAAACATTGAAGGAAGCCTAGTTTAACGACTGGGCTTTTTTTTTTGGGAAAAATGCAGCTGGAGTTTGGGGTTTGGCGGAATAAATGAGAAAAGTGGCGGAATTACGCCAAAAGTTGGCGGAATAAATAGAATAGTTGGCGGAATTCTGTTAAAAGTCGGCGGAAAAAATCAAAAAAGTTGCGGAATCGTACCAAATGACCTCAAGAACAAAAATTGCATTCCGATGGATGAATCCAAAAACTAGGGTAAAATAATCAAAACTATGCCTATTTTCCAACAAGAATAACACTTTTTCATTGACGTACTGTGTCACTAGAGGTAAACTACTAATAACTTTAATTCGTTAGCATATTAGCAGACTAAAGCAAATGCAATTTTTACAAATAAAGGGTGAGCCAGATGAGTCGCTTGTTTATGTTTGAAAAGCCCTTGGGGATGCGGGATACCCTGCCGGAGCTTTATGAAAAAAAAGATCGTGTACGCACATACATGGCAGAAACGATGAAACTTTGGGGCTATCAATTTATTGAAACACCTACGCTTGAATACTATGAAACAGTTGGAGCAGCGTCTGCAATCGCTGACCAGCAGTTATTTAAATTACTTGATAAAGAAGGGCATACGTTAGTCCTACGTCCAGATATGACTGCACCCATCGCTCGGGTGGCAGCATCCAAACTGTTAGAAGAAGACCTGCCAGTAAGACTGGCCTATTCAGCAAATGTATTTCGCGCCCAGCAGCGTGAAGGTGGGAGGCCGGCAGAATTCGAACAAATCGGTGTGGAATGTTTGAATGAGGACACGGTTTCTTGTGATGGCGAGGTCATTGCCTTACTGATTTCTTCCTTGAAAAAAGCGGGGCTGCCACAATTTCAAGTATCCGTTGGGCATGTTGGTTTTGCCCAGGAATTGTTTGTCCAAATTCTTGGAACCAATGGACGTGCCAATGCCTTACGTAAGTTTTTGTTTGAGAAAAATTATGTAGGCTATCGCGAGCATGTAAACTCTTTACAGCTTTCGTCGATTGATAAGCAGCGTCTCTTAAAGCTTTTACAATTAAGAGGCGGAGAAGAAGTCATCGGCCAGGCCTTGGATATCATTGAAAACTACAAGGGAAAAGAAGCGATTGTCGAGTTGAAAGAGCTTTGGGATGTCATTAAGGACTACGGTGTCGAGGATTATGTGAAGTTTGATTTTACCATCGTCAGCCATATGAGTTATTATTCCGGCATATTATTCGAGGCGTATGCCGGGAATGTAGGTTTTCCGATTGGAAATGGTGGACGCTATAGTTTAATAGAGAAGTTTGGGAAACAGGCGAGTGCCACTGGATTTGCTGTCCGGGTGGATATGTTGCTTGAAGCACTTGGAGGCGGTCAACTGGAAAACAGCACTCACTGTATCTTTTTCAGCCAGGAACGTCGCAAGGAAGCCTTTCAATTAGCGAGTGAGATGCACGAGCAGGGGAAAAAGGCAGTCCTGCAAGATATATCCGGTGTGAATAATTTAGATGCTTTTACAAAAAGGTTTGCCGAGACAACCTATTTAATCGGAGGGCGCGGCGATGAGTAACATATTAACAATTGCAATGCCAAAAGGGCGGATTTTTGAAGAGGCAGTTGAATTGCTCCGGAAAGCAAATTATCAGTTGCCACCAGAGTTTGATGATTCTCGAAAACTAATTATAGATGTGGAAGAGGAAGGGTTACGCTTCATACTAGCCAAGCCAATGGATGTGGCTACCTATGTGGAGCATGGCGTGGCTGATGTAGGAATCGCCGGAAAGGATGTTTTGCTAGAAGAGGAGCGCGATGTGTATGAGCTCCTTGATTTAAAAATAAGCTACTGCTACTTGGCAGTTGCCGGCCTTCCAAACACTAAAATGAATGATGTCGCTCCACGAGTGGCGACTAAATATCCGAATGTAGCAGAAGCCTATTTCCGCGAGCAAGGGGAACAGGTCGAAATCATTAAGTTAAACGGTTCGATCGAGCTTGCACCAATCATTGGCTTATCCGACCGAATTGTGGATATCGTTTCAACAGGACGTACCCTGAAGGAAAATGGGTTGGTGGAATATGAACGAATCGGTGATGTGACATCAAGGTTAATTGTGAACCCTGTCAGCTACCGCATCCATGACGCTCGGATTGATGAACTAGTGAGCCGGTTGGCTGTAGTGGTTTCGCAGGGGGGAATGTGATATGAAAATAGTAAAAGTATCAGACGAGGTTTCGATTAAACGCTCAATCGAAGCGGGTACCGCTGAGCAGGTAGCCATCGTTAAGGGGATTATTCAGGAGATTCGTACACGTGGTGATGAAGCGCTAAGAGAGTATACGGAGAAATTCGATCGAGTGAACCTGTCTTCTTTTTCTGTCACCGAAGGGGAATTGGAAGCGGCTTATCAAAAGGTCGATGAAGACTTTGTCGCTATTGTTCGGGAGGCGGCGGAAAATATTCGTGCCTTCCATGAAAAGCAGCTTCGTCCATCGTGGATGACGACGGAGGAGAATGGAACAATACTTGGTCAAAAAATAACCCCGCTTGATTCCGTGGGTGTGTATGTTCCAGGAGGCACAGCAGCCTATCCGTCATCGGTGCTGATGAACGTGATTCCAGCGAAGGTGGCTGGGGTAAAGCGGATTGTGATGGTGTCTCCGCCGGATAGCGAGGGGAATTTGCCAGCCGCGGTGTTGGTTGCTGCGAAAGAAGCGGGCGTTGAAGAAATTTATAAAGTAGGCGGTGCCCAAGCGATTGCTGCTCTTGCTTATGGAACAGAGTCGATTGCATCCGTTGATAAAATTACAGGCCCCGGGAATATTTTTGTGGCGCTGGCTAAACGCGAAGTCTTCGGGGATGTCGATATCGATATGATTGCCGGTCCGAGTGAAATTGCTATTTTAGCAGATGAAACAGCCCGGGCCGATGAGGTGGCGGCGGATTTGTTATCACAGGCAGAACATGATCCACGTGCCTGCAGTGTGTTGGTTACCCCGTCTATGAGATTGGCGGAAGAGGTAGCGCAAGAGGTGGAGAAACAGCTTGTTGTGTTGCCGCGTCAAGAAATAGCGGCCCGTTCGATTGCGGATTATGGTGTGATTTATGTAGCGGCTGATTTGGATGAAGCGGTCGAGACGGTTAACCAGTTAGCGCCAGAGCATTTGGAGATTATGACGGAAAATGCGATAGAGCTTCTTGGAAAAATTCGTCACGCAGGGGCAATTTTTATCGGGCGGTATAGCTCAGAGCCGGTGGGTGATTATTTTGCCGGACCAAACCATGTGCTACCGACAAACGGAACGGCGCGCTTCTCAAGTCCGCTGAATGTCGATGATTTTCAAAAGAAATCGAGCGTGATTGTCTATAGCAAGAAGGCATTAACTGATAATGCAGTGAAGATTGCGAAGTTTGCAAGAATGGAAGGGCTAGAGGCACACGCCCGGGCCGTGGAAATTCGATTGGAAAATGATAATAAATAGGATGAAGGACAAAGTGACCTGTTCAAACGGTGAAACTGTCCTTCAACGGGTGTATGAAGGACAAAATCACCTGTTGGAGAGGTAAAACTGTCCTTTATCAGGCGTATGAAGGACAAAATGACCTGAATGAGGGTTGAAAATGTCCTTCATCAGGCATTTGAAGTACAAAATTAATCACTAATAAGGCATAACTGTCTTTCATAAAGCAGAACCCCTATTAATGTACATAAGAATCTTAAAAAATGAAGCAAGAATTACAGGAGGGCATCTTCATGGAACGAGTGGCGAATATTAGACGGAACACGAACGAGACAAAAATCCAACTATCATTAGCAGTGGATGGGGAAGGACAATCCAATTTGGAAACAGGTGTCCCATTCCTCAGTCACATGCTTGATTTATTCACCAAACACGGGCAATTCAATCTGACTGTAAATGCCAACGGAGATACAGAGGTGGACGATCACCACACAACAGAAGATATCGGTATCTGCTTAGGGCAGGCTTTACGAGAAGCCCTTGGCGACAAACGCGGCATCAAACGCTACGGAAATGCTTTCGTTCCAATGGACGAAGCGTTAGCTCAAGTAGTTGTTGACCTCAGCAATCGTCCGCACCTTGAAATGCGCGCAGAGTTTCCAGGTCAGAAGGTGGGAACATTTGATACGGAACTTGTCCATGAATTTCTTTGGAAACTAGCCCTAGAGGCAAGAATGAACCTCCACGTGATTGTTCACTATGGAAAAAACACCCACCACATGATTGAAGCAGTCTTTAAAGCACTAGGCCGAGCTCTAGACGAAGCAACCACCATCGACCCACGCATCAAAGGCATTCCATCCACAAAAGGGATGCTATAAAAAACAGTGGTGTCAGGCACCACTCGTGGACAGTGTCCGCCTGAGATGGACATGATTAAAATGCAAAGCACCTAGAAAGGAGGGGAACGGATGATTGGGATTGTTGATTATGGCATGGGGAATTTGTTTAGTGTGAGTAAGGCATTGGAACGGCTAGGCGCCGAGTATTTTATTTCGGCTGATCACAAGGAATTGCTTAGTGCAGATGGACTGCTTATCCCTGGCGTTGGTTCCTTCCGTGATGCCATGGAACGTCTTCCGGTAAACACCATTAAGGAATATACGGCAACAGGTAAGCCTGTGCTCGGCATTTGTCTGGGCATGCAGCTGCTTTTCGAAAGCAGTGAAGAAAATGGGGTAACACAAGGATTAGGATTGTTACCTGGCAGTGTTCGCCGCTTCCCAGGGCAAACAGCAGAAGGTGAATCTTATAAAGTACCTCACATGGGCTGGAACAAGCTTGAATTCGTAAAAGACTCTCCCCTCACGACAAACCTGGAAGAGGATTATGTGTATTTCGTTCATTCTTATTACGTAGATGCCAAAAATTCTGAAGTGTTGATCGCCAAAGCCGAGTATCACGAACAGGTGTCAGCAGTAGTAGGCAAGGACAATGTTATGGGGATGCAATTTCATCCTGAAAAAAGCAGCAAGCTGGGTATGGCCCTTCTAAATAATTTTTTACAAATGGTGGAGGAAAGGAAGGCAATTCGATGAGTTTCATAATTTATCCAGCCATTGATATGCGAGGAGGAAATTGCGTACGGCTGCTTCAAGGCGATTATGATAAGGAAACAATCTACGGGGACTCTCCGTTTGATATGGCAAGAAGCTTCGCTGCTAACGGGGCGGAGTGGATTCACATGGTCGACCTGGACGGCGCAAAGGACGGCAAGCGTGTCAATGACCGTTTTGTCATTGAGGCCGCCCAAAAGCTGAACGTAAAAATCCAAATTGGCGGTGGCATTCGTTCAGAGGAAGATATCCTGCATTATCTCAATAATGGCGTGGATCGGGTGATCATCGGGAGTATTGCCGTTTCGAACCCGGAATTCGCTATGGACATGATTAAGAAGTACGGTGGAAAAATTGCCATCGGCATCGATGCGAAAAATGGGTATGTCGCCACACATGGGTGGCTGGATACATCGGAGCTTCGTGCAATAGATCTTGGCAAACGCTTTGCGGATGCAGGGGCAGATACCTTTATTTTTACAGACATTGCAACCGACGGTACACTTTCTGGACCCAATATTGAGGCGGTTTGCCAGATGGCTGAAGTAACTGGAAAAAATGTCATTGCATCCGGTGGAGTAAGCAGTTTAGAGGATTTAAAGGCGTTAGCTTCTGAAAAAGGCATCAGCGGGGCGATTGTTGGAAAGGCCCTCTATGAAAATCGTTTTACACTAGAGGAAGCATTAGGAACAGCCAAAGCTTAATTTTAGCAAAGAAACATCACAAGGCACGGAAAAGGATGGTGAAAATGATGACATTAACAAAACGAATTATTCCTTGTCTTGATGTGAAAGAAGGACGTGTCGTGAAAGGAGTCCAATTCGTGCAGCTGCGCGATGCAGGCGATCCGGTAGAATTAGCACGATTTTACGATGAGCAGGGGGCCGATGAGCTTGTATTTCTAGACATTTCTGCCTCCGTCGAGGGAAGAAAAACCATGGTCGAAGTGGTGAAGGCAGTTGCTTCCGAACTGGCCATTCCTTTTACAGTGGGCGGGGGGATTAACTCATTAGAGGACATGAAGAGAATTCTTCGAGCTGGAGCGGATAAGGTATCGTTGAATACCGCAGCCGTGATGCATCCGGAGCTAATTGGGGAAGGTGCAGGATACTTTGGTTCGCAATGTATTGTTGTTGCCATCGATGCTAAATACGACCCTGAAATCGGAACGTGGCGTGTATATACACACGGGGGACGGACCCCTACGGAGAAAAAGGTTGTTGATTGGGCAGTAGAAGCGGCAGAACGTGGGGCAGGCGAGATTTTGTTGACCAGCATGGATAGTGACGGGGAAAAGAATGGATTTGACTTATCATTAACGAAAGCGGTCAGTGAGGCAGTTACCATTCCTGTCATTGCATCTGGTGGGGCAGGAAATGCCGAACACTTTGAAGAAGCTTATGTTAGTGGGAAAGCGGATGCGGCCCTAGCTGCGTCGATTTTCCACTACAAAGAAACGTCGGTGCATGAAGTAAAGAGCTATTTGCGGGAAAAAGGAGTTGTCGTCCGATGAATATAGAAGAGATCCGGTTTGATGAAAAAGGACTTGTCCCTGCAATCATCCAAGATGCCGAAACGATGGAAGTTCTAACGTTAGCTTATATGAATAAGGAGTCGCTAGGGAAAACACTTGAGACGGGAGAAACCTGGTTTTTCAGCCGCTCTCGCCAGGAACTATGGCACAAGGGAGCGACAAGCGGCAATACGCAATCCGTTGTTAGCATGAAATATGACTGTGACAAGGATGCTCTGCTTGTGTTGGTGAATCCAAAGGGACCGGCGTGTCATACAGGTGCCGTTAGCTGCTTTACAGACGAGGTGGCGGATCGGAAGACAGGATTAGCCGATTACGCCATTCTTCAGAGGTTGGAAAAAGTCATCGTGCAACGGGAGCAGGAGCGTCCGGAAGGTGCCTATACTACGTACCTTTTTGAAAAAGGCGTCGATAAGATCTTGAAAAAGGTCGGAGAAGAAGCGTCAGAGGTAATTATTGCGGCAAAAAACCGTGACCGGGAAGAACTGAAATGGGAAGCAGCAGATTTGCTCTATCACCTGCAGGTTTTATTGGTTGAACAAGGTCTGCCATTTAAAGAAGTGTTACGAACATTAGAAGAAAGACATAAGGACCGGTCCTAAAGGGACTGGTTTTTTTATGTGGAGAGGAATTTGTAGATAAAGTACAAATTTGTGTAGAAAAATCCTGATTTTATGTAGAAATCTACCAAAAGTGTGTAGATAAACTTAAGAAGTGTGTAGATAAATTTAAAAAACGTGTAGATATCCTTCAAAAATGTGTAGAAAAAAACTTTTCCAACAGCGACTAAATCACATTCCCTTCTCGAACATGCCGTAAATGTGTTATACTACGTAAGTTATATTGATGAATGTGGAGGACTTCATGGTAAAAGACGTGAAAGCAAGAATGCAAAAGGGAAAAATACTTTCATTTGTTCCTACGGGGGAATATTATTTCACGAAGGGTTTAAAGGCATACCATCGACGTGATTTTATAAAAGCAAAAAAATATCTTGGGCGAGCGATTCAGCTTGAGCCGGGCGAACCGATGATTACATGCCAGTTGGCAATTGTGTCAACAGAACTTGGCGAGTTTGAAAATTCCAACCGACTCTTGCATCTCATCCTTGAAGAACTCGATCCGGACATGGTGGAGTGCCACTACTTTTTAGCGAATAATTATGCCCACTTGGGATTTTTTAAAGATGCGTATCACCACGCACAGCTTTACCTGCAACTCGATCCAGAAGGTGATTTTTCAGAGGACACAGAGGATCTCTTAGAACTTCTAACCTTAGAGTCAGAGGATCTAGAGGACGATTGGTATGAGCAGGATGATTTGATTGTCAAACAAGAACAGGCTCGTGATTTGTTAGAATCCGGATACTTTCCGAAAGCGATTGAGCTGCTTAAGGATGTCGTGAAGGAATATCCGGAATATTGGTCTGCTTATAATAATTTGGCACTTGCTTATTTTTACTTAGGAAAAACAGAAAAGGCAGAAAGCATATTAGACGATGTGCTTGAGCGGAATCCTGGAAATTTACATGCACTTTGCAACCGGCTTGTCTTTGCTCATTATCAAGGTCAACTGAAAAATGCCGGCCAATTGCTTGATTCCTTAAAGAAGATTCAGCCGATGCTTAGCGAACACCAGTTTAAGCTTGGGGCTACGTTCGCCCTCGTGGGTGAATATGAACATGCCTATATGTGGTTAAAGAAGCTTTATAAGCATGGCTATGATGGGGACGGTCCCTTTTATTATTGGCTTTCTTACTCGGCATATTATAATGGTCATGATCATTTTGCCAAAAGCATATGGAAAAAGGTGCTGGAACTAAATCCTGATAAAGAAGGCTCAGAGCCTTGGGGAGAAAAAGTAGCAGCAAATGGCTTCGAGGATTTGTCAGGTTCGATTTTTCAAAAGCTAGAAAGCGATTATGTCGAGGAGAGATTATTCGCTCTCTTTCTTACAACTGTATCAAGTAAAAAAGAAGAAATTATTTCTTCCAAGCGGCTTTTTCAAAATCAAAAGTTTACGACATTGGAGAAGGAATACATCTCGTTAATCCGCTCCGGAAAACCATCGGCAACAGCTGACGCTCAGGAAGTTGCAGAGATTTTTTATGAAAATCATCAACCGATTGGGACGATGGAGTCAGGATTATATCTCATGTGGTTCTCTGTATTTGTGGAATTATCTAAGGCTAATGTCAGCTTGAAAAATAAACGTGCCTGGGCTGGGGCGGTAGAATATCTGTGGTATAAATTGCGCAGCGAAAAAATTTCCCAGCAGGAAGTGGCGAACCGCTACGGCTTATCAAGCGCCACAATTGGTAAATATGTTAAAATGGTGAATGATTTTTTAAATTAAGCAGATAAATGGACTATAAACCCATTGTTTATTACGATTAAGTAGGGAAATATATACTTAATCGTTTTTTTTATTTAAGGAGGAAACCAACTAATGTCTGAGGAAAAAATTTATGACGTTATTATTGCGGGGGCTGGTCCTGCTGGGATGACCGCCGCTGTTTATACATCACGTGCCAATCTTTCCACACTTATGATTGAACGTGGGATGCCGGGCGGACAAATGGCCAATACCGAGGATGTTGAAAACTATCCAGGGTTTGAGAGTATTTTAGGCCCAGATTTATCAACAAAAATGTTCGAGCATGCGAAAAAATTCGGTGCTGAATATGCTTATGGTGATATTAAAGAAATCGTTGACCACGGCGATTACAAACTCGTAACAGCGGGTGCAAAGCAATACAAGGCGCACTCTGTTATTATTTCAACAGGTGCTGAATATAAGAAGCTTGGTGTTCCTGGTGAAAAAGAACTTGGCGGACGCGGCGTATCTTATTGTGCCGTTTGTGATGGTGCCTTTTTCAAAGGAAAAGAATTGTTCGTTATTGGTGGAGGAGACTCTGCGGTTGAGGAAGGCGTCTATTTAACTCGTTTCGCTTCTAAAGTAACGATTGTTCACCGCCGCGATCAGCTTCGTGCGCAAAAGATTCTTCAAGACCGTGCGTTTGCAAATGAAAAGGTCGATTTTATCTGGAATCACACGGTTAAAACAATCAATGGTAAAGACGGCAAGGTTGGCAGCGTGACGCTTGTTTCAACTGAAACTGGGGAAGAACAAGAATTGCCAGCAGATGGTGTGTTTATCTATGTCGGGATGGTTCCACTTTCAAAACCATTTGAGAGCCTAGGCATTACAAATCAAAATGGCTATATCGAAACAAATGACCGCATGGAAACAAAAGTGCCAGGTGTATTTGCTGCCGGGGATATCCGTGAAAAAACGCTTCGCCAAATTGTTACGGCAACAGGTGATGGTAGTATTGCGGCGCAGAGTGCACAGCATTTTGTTGAGGAATTGAAGGAAGAGATGAAGGCAAGAAAATAGTATAAGTAAAATTATACGTTAACATAACGTTCACAGAAACGTAATCCTGTTTTAACTCTTCTGTAACAGAAGTGAAATAAAGATGGGGTATGATAAATAGTAATTGACCCCCTTTAAAAATATATACCTTCCTGCACAAGCCCAGCAGCTTGTGCAATTTTTTTGTGCTCTAAATAATGCCTGCCTTAAATAGTTGTTTCCCACGTTGTATATCAGAAATAATTAACAGAAATATCAAATTTGTATTCATTGTGGCGGTATCCTAAAAATAGTATAATGAAAAGAATAAATAAATTGTTATATTAGGATATTTAGCATACTTGCACAGGCATGACCTAGGAGCTTGTGCTTAGAATAAAGAGGTGGAAACATGCAGCGGGTCACCAATTGTGTATTAATAAAAGATGATAAAATTTTGTTGCTGCAAAAACCGAGCCGCGGCTGGTGGGTAGCACCTGGTGGAAAAATGGAGCCTGGTGAGTCGGTTCGTGATTCATGTATCAGGGAATACCGAGAAGAGACGGGAATCTATTTGAAAAATCCACAGCTTAAAGGCATCTTCACAATGATTATGAAGGAAGGAGATCAGCTTCTTTCAGAATGGATGATGTTTACTTTTTGTGCAACAGAATCGGATGGAGTGGACCTAGAGGAATCACCTGAAGGAAAGTTAGCCTGGCAATCATTTGACCAGGTAAAGAATCTTCCTATGGCTGAAGGGGACTATCATATCATAGATTATATGGTACATGGAAAAGGAATTATCTACGGTACGTTTACTTATACAAAAGATTTCCAATTAATTGGCTATCGTTTAGATCCGAGTTAATGTAAACGCATTATTGACAAGCAATAGTGTGTAATGAATAGAGGTTAAATTTTTGGGGGGAATAGGAAATGAGTACTGGTTCGACAAGCGAAACGCAAATGGTCATTATTACAGGAATGTCTGGGGCTGGAAAAACTGTAGCCATTCAAAGCTTTGAAGATTTGGGGTTCTTCTGTGTCGACAATCTGCCTCCTACGTTGCTTCCTAAATTTCTTGAACTTATGAAGGAATCAGGGAATAAAATGAATAAAGTTGCCCTTGTCATGGATTTAAGGGGAAGAGAATTCTTTGATCATCTCTTTAAAGCATTGGATGATTTAGCTGAAACCTCCTGGGTAACGCCGCAGATTTTATTTTTAGATGCGGATGATTCAACATTGGTACGCAGATACAAGGAAACAAGGCGGTCACATCCGCTTGCCCAAACAGGTCTTCCACTTGAAGGGATTACTCTTGAGAGAGAGCTTTTAGAGGAGCTAAAAGGCCGGGCACAGTTGATCTATAACACTTCTCAGATGAAACCGCGTGAATTACGCGAAAAGATATTAACTGAGTTTACAGCTAATAAACAACTAATCTTTACTGTCAATGTCATGTCTTTTGGATTTAAGCATGGGATTCCGATTGATGCTGATCTTGTGTTTGATGTGCGCTTTTTACCAAATCCGCATTATATCGAGCATATGAGACCAAAAACGGGGCTAGATGATGAAGTGTCTAGCTATGTTTTAAAATGGAATGAAACGCATAAATTCTTAGAGAAAGTCACTGATTTACTCACCTTCATGCTGCCGCATTATAAGAGAGAGGGAAAGGCACAGCTGGTGATTGCCATTGGTTGTACGGGCGGTCAGCATCGCTCAGTTGCTTTGGCTGAATACATTGGTGACTATTTCAAAAATGATTATAAGACAATTGTTTCCCACCGTGACATTGAGAGGAGAAAGGATAAAACAACATGAGTAATTACGGACAGCCTCGAATTGTCGTTGTTGGCGGAGGAACAGGATTACCTGTTTTACTGCGAGGGTTAAAACAGTTTCCTGTGGATATTACTGCCATAGTGACAGTCGCGGATGACGGGGGCAGTTCAGGTCGCTTACGCGATGATCTGCATATTCCTCCTCCAGGTGATGTGCGCAATGTGCTGGCATCATTATCAGATGTGGAACCGCTTGTAGAGGAGATGTTTCAACATCGTTTTAAGACGTCAAATGAACTTTCCGGCCATTCACTTGGTAATTTAATATTGGCCGCGATGACATCGATTACTGGAAACTTTGTTCATGCCATTCAGGAAATGAGTAAGATTTTGAATGTGCGTGGCAAGGTGTTGCCAGCGGCCAACCAAAGTGTGGTTTTGCACGCAGAGATGGAAGATGGTTCAATTGTTTCAGGTGAGTCCAAAATTCCTTATTCAGGGAAGAAGATTAAGCGAGTATTTTTAACACCCAAAAAAAATATCCGTCCATTGCCAGAGACGATTCAAGCAATTCGTCAGGCCGATTTAATAATTATTGGTCCTGGCAGCTTATACACCAGTATTTTACCGAACTTGCTAGTGCCGAGGTTAGGGGAGGAATTGTGCCGCTCCCAGGCGAAAACGGTGTATATTTGTAATTTGATGACACAGGCAGGAGAAACCCATGGTTATTCAGCCAGCGATCATGTAAAAGCTATCTATGATCATATGAGTTGCCCTTTTATCAATACCATATTAGTAAATAATGAGGAAATTCCAAAGGACATACAGCTTCGGTATAATGAGGAGTTGGCAAATCCTGTCGAGTATGACCTGTCAAAGCTGTATGAGATGGGTCTGGAGGTCGTGCATGCCGATATTGCCTACCAGGAAAATGGAGCTTTAAGACATGATCCCAAAAAAGTAGCCAAAATTTTATATAATTTGCTTTTAGATGAAACCAAAAAGCGTTATGAAGCGTAAATACTTTGTGAATAGTTTAATTTAAGATTAAGATATATTTTTTAGGCTGTGTTAAAAGAACAGTGTGGATTTATACACCCTGTTGATTGAAGCGGAAATCAACAGGCTAGTTTAACAGAGCTTTTTTAAAATCATTACTAGGTTTTAGGGGGTGAGGGGATGTCTTTCGCTTCGGAGACGAAAAAAGAATTAACTAACCTGGAAGTGAAAACATGCTGTATCCAATCTGAACTATCGGCTTTGATCCGCATGAATGGTTCCCTTTCCTTTTCAAATAGGAAGTTAGTTGTTGATATTCAAACCGAAAATGCTGCCATTGCTAGAAGGATTTATACCTTATTGAAAAAGAGTTACCAAATTCAGGTAGAATTACTTGTTCGAAAGAAAATGAGATTGAAAAAAAACAATGTCTATATTGTGCGTCTGTCTGAACAAGCCAAAGAAATTCTTGAGGATTTAAAAATTCTCGGGGAAGGATTTACCATTATTCATGATATCTCGCCAGACCTGATAAAGAAGAAGTGTTGTAAGCGTTCTTATCTACGCGGAGCATTTCTAGCAGGCGGGTCGGTCAATAACCCAGAAACATCTTCATATCATTTGGAAATTTTTTCGCTTTATAAAGAGCACAACGACTCTTTATGCGAATTGATGAATATATTTGGTCTTAACAGTAAAACTCTCGAGCGTAAAAAAGGCTATATTACTTATTTAAAAGAAGCGGAGAAAATTACCGAGTTTTTAAATATCATAGGTGCTCATAATGCCTTATTGCGCTTTGAAGATGTAAGGATTGTTAGGGATATGCGGAATTCAGTCAACCGACTTGTGAACTGTGAAACCGCCAATCTGAATAAAACGATTGGTGCCTCGATCAGGCAGGTAGAAAATATCCGTTTTATCAATCAAACCGTTGGACTTCAGATTTTACCAGATAAGCTTAGAGAAATCGCAGAACTCCGTATGCAATATACGGATGTAACACTGAAGGAGCTGGGTGAAATGGTTTCCGGCGGCACCATCAGTAAATCAGGCATCAATCACCGCCTTAGGAAAATTGATGAAATAGCTGAGAAGCTGCGAATGGGAGAAATCGCTTCAAGAGAGTAGCACTGGTTGAAATTGTTTTATAAACATAGAGAATGAATACGAGGAGGAAATGCGCGATGTTGGCAAAAGAAGTAGAAGTAAAATTAAAAACGGGTCTTCAAGCTAGACCAGCTGCACTTTTTGTGCAGGAAGCAAACCGTTTTTCATCAGATATTTTTCTAGAGAAAGACGGTAAAAAGGTTAACGCGAAGAGTATTATGGGGTTAATGAGCCTAGCAGTTGGTTCTGGCGTGGTGATCAACATTATTGCTGATGGCGACGATGAAGAAAAGGCGATCCACTCTTTAACTGATTTTATCCAAAAAGAACAATAAACTTTAAAAGGGTTCAGACTTGCGATTCAGAGTCAGAGCCCTTTTTTTTGTTGTAAATAAAAAAGCAACCGGCAAAACGCCGGTTGCTTAAGTGTAATTATTTCTTTTCTGCAGAATCAGTAGGTTTTCGAGTGATAATGCTGTCGATTAGGCCGTATTCTTTTGCTCTTTCAGCAGTCATGAAGTTATCACGCTCTGTATCACGTTGAATCACTTCAAGTGGCTGGCCAGTACGTTCTGCTAAAATACCATTTAATTTTTCACGAAGGAAAAGGATACGCTTCGCTGCGATTTCAATTTCAGTTGCCTGTCCTTGAGCGCCGCCAAGTGGCTGGTGAATCATCACTTCCGCATTTGGTAGAGCAAAACGTTTGCCATCCGCACCTGCTGCAAGAAGGAAGGCACCCATAGACGCAGCCATTCCGATACATACAGTGGATACATCTGCTTTAATGTATTGCATAGTGTCATAAATAGCCATACCAGCAGTAATGCTTCCGCCTGGGCTGTTGATATAAAGAGTGATATCCTTTTCAGGATTTTCAGCTTCTAGGAATAATAATTGAGCTACAATGCTGTTTGCGACATGATCATCGATGGCGCTTCCAAGCATAATAATCCGGTCTTTAAGCAGGCGAGAGTAAATATCATATGCTCTTTCGCCACGGTTCGTTTGTTCAATAACTGTAGGGATTAAATTCATGTTTCTTCCTCCTTTTGAATAGAAAGGTAAAAAATATTATGTATTGTTATCATACACTGGATGGTCAATAAAGGTCAAACGGTTTGACTTAAATTTGTTCGACAGCTTTCCCTAATTCATCATACCCACTTCACATATTTTTAAACCCATTCGATACTTGCAAATTGCAGTACAATGACATATAATATGTAAGTCGTTAATATATTTGCCCTCGTGGTGCAACGGATAGCACGTAAGATTCCGGTTCTTGAGATGTGGGTTCGATTCCTGCCGAGGGCGTCAGTAAATACCTCTGTTCTTTTTACTAAGAACAGAGGTATTTTTTTGTCTAGTTTTCTCCTGATAAATGGATATTTGCACAAAACGCTTTTAAAATGGCACGAAAGTCTATGAAAATAGCACAAAAGCCACTTAAATCTGCACAAAACCACCAAATACACTCTCGCTTTCTTATATTTCCAATACACCAATATCCCTCTATCGTGTAAAATAGGAAACATGGGGGGATTAGTATGAACTTGAAAGCGGGTTTATGGCAGCAACAAACGTTGAAGTTGGCCATGACACAAGAATTATCTCAGGCGATTGCCTTATTACAATATTCAGCACAGGAGCTGACGGCTTTTTTAGAAGATAAGGTCCTCGAAAATCCCTTGATGAAACTGGAAAATAGCACGGTCAAGCCGATGAATCCCCTAATGGATCGCAACCGACGGAAACATCAGAAAGAGGAAAAGAACTGGATCGAACAAATTGCCGAAAAGCCTTTCTCACTGGAAGACCATTTACTCTCTCAACTTAAACTAACCCATTTATCAGCGGCAGAACTTAAGGTGATTCGTCATCTCATTTTACATCTCGATGAAAACGGTTACTTTATCGGTGACTTTGAAGAAATTGCTCAAAACCTCCAAGTGGAAGAGGAACTTGTTGAAGATTGTCTGGCTGTGATTCAAACATTAGAACCAGCTGGGATTGGCGCAAGAAATCTGCAGGAATGCCTGCTGATGCAGTTATATTATCAAAATCCTACTAACGAAATAGCACATACAATTATTGCGGACTATTTTGTCCCTTTTGCAGAAAAGAAATGGAAACTAATTTCTAAAGACCTTCAAGTTTCACTAAAGGAGATTCAAGACCTATTCGACCAGGTTCAATTACTCAATCCGAGGCCGGGAGCCAGATTAAGAGGAGAGACATCCTCCTATATCATTCCAGATGCGATTGTAGAACGAACCATTGCGGGACTTGAAGTGCGAATGTTTGATGACTCCCTTCCAAGAATTAGCTTCAATGATTCCTACTATCAAAAATTCAAAGACCAGGATCAACAGGTCAGCAAATTTTTGCAGGATAAGATACAAGATTATCAATGGATATTAAAAAGTATTGAACAACGAAGAGAAACATTAACTAAGGTCATCACAAAAATCGTTGAGAAACAAACGGAATGTTTCCAAAAAGGAATGCAGTATTTAGTGCCCATGACCATGAAGGAAATTGCCTCGGAGCTTGCTATCCATGAATCGACAGTTAGCCGGGCCGTTCGTGAAAAATATATTCAAACGCCGCTAGGGACGTTTCCCCTGAAATCATTTTTCACGAGTACCATACAGACTGTCGCAAGTGCTGAGAGTACATCATCTACACATGTGAAAAATGAAATTAGTCATTTAGTAGAACAAGAGAATAAGGAAAAGCCGCTATCTGACCAAGATATTGTTGAACTTTTGAAGGAAAATAAAGGAATAGTTGTCTCTAGACGGACGATTGCCAAGTATCGCGAGCAATTAGGAATTCCATCCTCATCAAAAAGAAAGAGGTTTACGTAATCTAGTAGATTTCAATTAAAAAACTTGTTATCTTAATGTCAGGTTGAATGACTTGATTAGGGAAAGGAATACAGAGATGGAACAACAAACTACTATGATTACCTTATATACGAGAAAAAGCTGCCCGTTGTGTGATAAAGCGAAAAATACTCTCCTTGAGTTAAAAGAAGAGTGGGATTTTTCCCTCGAAGAAATTGATATTGAGACAAGTGATGAGTTGACGGAACGTTATGGATTGATGATTCCTGTGGTTTTCATTGACGGAGAAGAGGCAGGATATGGCTTCGTTAACAAATTTGACATTAGTAACCGTTTACATGAAAAAAAGGCGATTTTATAAGTTGAAATAGGTTTTCACTCCTGTTACAATGAAAAGCGTAGTAGGGGTGATTTTTTTTAGAGTAGGTGGGACACAATATGTCTATGGTGGACATTTTTTGACCAACTACATAGAATAAAGGAGCATGAACATCATGCAGTCATTTATCGATATCCAAAAAAAATTAGTACCCGACCTTCTTCAAGTCCTGCAGAAACGTTATTCTATCCTACGATACATAGGTTTTATGCAGCCGGTAGGTAGAAGAAGTTTAGCTGTCAGCTTAGGTTTAACCGAACGAGTCCTTCGTGGTGAAGTGGATTTTCTGAAAGATCAAAACCTTATTTTTACAAATAATGTGGGAATGAGTTTAACATCTGAAGGGAAAAATTTACTAGAAGACTTAGAAGGTTTGATGCGTGAGCTAAAGGGTATTGATGTAATGGAATTGGAATTAAAGCACCGGCTTGGGATCAAGAAGGTAATCATCGTCCCTGGCGATAGTGATGAGTCACCCATGGTCAAAGGCGAGCTTGGCAAAGCAAGTGCGATTTGCATGAAAAAGCTTCTAACCGGGAAAAATATCATCGCTGTTACTGGCGGTTCAACTATGGCTGCTGTTGCAGAAAGATTAACGCCTGATTTTTCCAAGAAGGATTTGCTATTTGTCCCTGCTCGAGGCGGAGTTGGTGAAGATGTCCATAATCAGGCAAACACCATTTGCTCGAATATGGCGAAAAATACCGATTCAAAGCATCGTGTATTCTATGTTCCCGATCAGGTTAGTTCGGAAATTTATGAATCCCTTATTAAAGAACCCGATATTCATGAGGTTTTACATTTGATTAAGTCAGCAAGCATGGTTCTTCATGGAATTGGGGATGCTATCACAATGGCTGAACGGCGTAAAACCAACCCGGATATTAAGAAAAGACTTGAAGATGGGGAGGCAGTCGGGGAAGCTTTTGGTTATTATTTTAACGAAGAAGGCGAGATTGTCCATAAGGTATTTACCATTGGACTTCAGCTGGAAGACCTAGCACAGATTCCACATGTGATTGCTGTTGCAGGCGGAGCCTCTAAGGCAAAGGCTATTAAAGCCTATTTTAAACAAGCACCATCGTCGACAATTCTCATTACTGATGAAGGTGTCGCAAAACGGTTGTTGAAAGGATAATTCCTTTTAAAAAATATATCTTTTCCCATATAAAAGGAGGAAATTAACATGGCAGTAAAAGTTGGTATTAATGGATTTGGACGTATTGGTCGTAACGTATTCCGTGCGGCATTAAACAATAGCAATGTAGAAATCGTTGCAATCAATGACTTAACTGATGCAAACATGCTTGCGCATCTTTTAAAATATGATACAGTTCACGGAACTCTTCAAGAAAATGTAACTGTTGATGGTGAATACCTAGTAGTTGGCGGACACAAAGTAAAAGTTATCGCTGAGCGCGATCCTGCTCAACTTGGCTGGGGAGACCTTGGTGTTGAAGTAGTAGTTGAATCTACTGGACGTTTCACAAAGCGTGAAGATGCAGCGAAGCACCTTGAAGCAGGCGCTAAGAAAGTTATCATCTCTGCTCCAGCATCAAACGAAGATATCACAATCGTTATGGGTGTAAACGAAGACAAGTACGATGCAGCTAACCACCACGTATTATCTAACGCATCTTGTACTACAAACTGCTTAGCACCATTTGCAAAAGTATTAAACGATACTTTCGGCATCAAGCGCGGTATGATGACAACTGTTCACTCATACACAAATGACCAACAAATCCTTGACTTACCACACAAAGACTACCGTCGTGCACGTGCAGCAGCTGAGAACATGATCCCAACATCAACTGGTGCTGCAAAGGCAGTTTCTCTAGTTCTTCCTGAATTAAAAGGTAAGTTAAACGGTATGGCAATGCGTGTACCAACTCCAAACGTATCTGTAGTTGACTTAGTTGCAGAATTAGAAAGAGAAGTAACAGCTGAAGAAGTAAACAATGCATTAAAAGCAGCTGCTGAAGGTCCATTAAAAGGAATCTTAGAATACAGCGATCTTCCACTAGTTTCTAGCGACTACAACGGAAGCACTGCTTCTTCTACAATCGATGCATTATCAACTATGGTTCTTGAAGGAAACATGGTGAAAGTATTATCTTGGTACGATAACGAAGTTGGGTACTCTAACCGCGTTGTTGACCTAGTTGATTACATCGCAGCTAAAGGACTTTAATTTTTAACTTGTTTATGATTGGCATTCCAGTCATAAACAAATTATAATGTTAAATGGTATTCCAAAGGGGAGCGGGGAGGATTCCCCCTCCTTTTTTAATGAAATTTGAAGCATTCTAAGCGCCCAAATTAAAGGAGGTCCTTTACATGAACAAAAAAACATTAAAAGATGTAGATGTTAAAGGTAAACGTGTTTTTTGCCGAGTTGATTTTAACGTTCCAATGCAGGAAGGGAAAATTACGGATGAAACACGTATTCGTGCAGCATTGCCAACGATTCAGTATTTAATCGACCAAGGAGCAAAAGTGATTTTGGCAAGCCATTTCGGCCGTCCAAAAGGCAAAGTAGTAGAAGAAATGCGCTTAACTCCAGTCGGTGTAAGACTTTCAGAACTTCTTGGTAAAGACGTGAAAAAAGCAGATGAAGCTTATGGTGATTCTGTGAAAGCGTTAATTGATACTATGGCAGAAGGCGATGTTCTTTTACTAGAAAATGTTCGCTTTTACCCAGGTGAAGAAAAGAATGATCCTGAATTGGCAAAAGCATTTGCGGAGCTTGCTGATGTTTATGTGAACGATGCCTTTGGTGCCGCACACCGTGCTCATGCTTCAACAGAAGGAATTGCTCATAACCTGCCAGCGGTATCAGGCTTCTTAATGGAAAAAGAACTTGACGTACTTGGTAAAGCACTTTCTAACCCAGAACGTCCATTTACCGCGATTATTGGTGGTGCTAAGGTTAAGGACAAGATCGGCGTAATTGAAAATCTGTTAGAATTAGTCGACAACCTCATTATTGGTGGTGGACTTGCTTATACATTTGTTAAGGCGCAAGGCCATGAAGTTGGAAAATCTCTTCTTGAAGAAGACAAGATTGACCTAGCTAACTCATTCATGGAAAAAGCGAAGGAAAAAGGCGTTAATTTCTATATGCCGGTTGATGTTGTAGTAGCAGATGACTTTGGTGCAGATGCCAATTCAAAAGTAGTAGGAATTGAAGAGATTCCAGCTGACTGGGAAGCTCTTGATATCGGACCAAAGACAAGAGAGATTTATGCTGATGTGATCAAAAAATCTAAGCTTGTCATCTGGAATGGACCAATGGGTGTATTTGAAATTGACAAATTTGCAGGCGGTACAAAAGCTGTAGCAGAAGCACTTGCTGAAGCAGAAGGTACATATTCCGTTATCGGCGGCGGCGATTCAGCAGCAGCAGTAGAGAAATTTGATTTAGCTGATAAAATGAGTCATATTTCTACAGGCGGCGGCGCTTCCCTTGAGTTTATGGAAGGTAAAGCATTACCAGGAGTTGTAGCGCTAAACGATAAATAATTATTGCTCTTTTTTACAACCATGAAAGGATGTGCTCGACATGCGTAAGCCAATCATTGCAGGGAACTGGAAGATGAACAAGACGCTTTCTGAAGCAAAGAGTTTTGCAGAAGAAGTAAAAGGTCTTGTACCAGCTGCAAATAAAATTGATTCTGTTATTTGTGCACCGGCTCTATTTTTACAAAACCTTGTAGAAGTCACTTCAGGCAGCGACGTGAAAATTGGTGCTCAAAATATGCACTTTGAAGAAAGTGGAGCGTTCACAGGAGAAATCAGCCCGAATGCACTTGCTGATCTTGGAGTGAACTATGTTATCATCGGACATTCAGAACGTCGTGAAATGTTTAATGAAACGGATGAAACAGTAAACAAAAAAGCGTTAGCAGCGTTTAAAAATAACCTAACTCCAATCATTTGCTGTGGAGAAACGTTAGAACAGCGTGAAAATGGTGAAACCAACCAGTTAGTTGGTGACCAGGTTGCTAAGGCATTAACAGGTTTGACTGATGAGCAAGTGAAGCAATCAGTGATCGCTTACGAACCAATTTGGGCAATCGGAACTGGTAAATCTTCTACTTCTAAGGATGCCAACGACGTTTGTGCGCATATCCGTCAAGTAGTGGCACAGCAATTCTCTCAAGACGTAGCGGACGCTGTTAGAATTCAGTACGGCGGCAGCGTAAAGCCGGAAAATATTAAAGAATACATGGCACAGCCTGATATTGATGGTGCATTAGTAGGCGGAGCAAGCCTTGAAGCACAATCATTTTTACAGTTACTGGAGGCAGGCAGTTATGAGTAAATCTCCAGTTGCTCTGATTATCCTTGATGGTTTTGGATGCAGAGGAGAACAAAAAGGTAATGCGGTTGCACACGCGAAAAAGCCTAACTTTGACCGCTTCTGGAGCAACTATCCACATTCTCATTTAACGGCATCTGGTGAGGCAGTCGGCCTACCAGAAGGACAAATGGGGAACTCTGAGGTAGGACACTTGAATATCGGTGCAGGACGTATCGTGTACCAAAGCTTAACACGTGTAAACATTGCTATCCGTGAAGGTGAATTTGAAAAAAATGAAACGTTCACAGGTGCGATGGAGCACGTGAAAAAGAATGGCACGGCTCTACACTTATTTGGCTTACTATCAGATGGTGGTGTTCATAGCCATATTCAACATATGTTTGCTCTGCTGAAGTTAGCAAAGGAAGAAGGCGTGGAAAAGGTATATGTGCATGCTTTCCTTGATGGACGTGATGTTGGTCCAAAAACAGCTGAAAAATATATTCAGCAAACTTTGGATAAAATGAAGGAGTATGGCGTGGGTGAGTTCGCAACAATCTCAGGTCGTTACTACTCTATGGACCGCGACAAGCGTTGGGAGCGTGTGGAAAAATCCTACCGTTCTATGGTTTATGGTGAAGGCCCATCCTACACAAACCCTATGGATGTTGTTAAGGATTCCTATGAACACGGTATCTTTGATGAATTCGTGATCCCATCTGTGATTACAAAGGAAGATGGTCAGCCGGTTGCTACAATCCAGGACAATGATGCGGTTATTTTCTATAACTTCCGTCCTGACCGTGCGATCCAGATTTCTAATACATTTACCAACGTTGATTTCCGTGCATTTGACCGTGGTCCAAAGCATCCGAAGGATTTATTCTTTGTTTGCTTAACACACTTCAGTGAAAGTGTAGATGGATATGTAGCTTTTAAACCTACAAACTTGGACAACACGTTAGGTGAAGTATTGTCTCAAAATAACCTAAAGCAACTTCGTATTGCGGAAACTGAAAAATATCCTCACGTCACGTTCTTTATGAGCGGCGGACGCGAAGAGAAATTTCCTGGTGAAGAGCGGATCTTAATCAACTCACCAAAGGTTGCTACTTATGACCTGAAGCCAGAAATGAGTGCTTATGAAGTAACAGATGCATTGCTCAATGAAATCCAAAACGATAAATTTGATGCGATTCTCTTGAACTTTGCCAACCCGGATATGGTTGGACACTCAGGAATGCTTGAACCGACTGTTAAAGCGATTGAAACAGTGGATGAATGCTTAGGAAAAATTGTTGATCTGATCCTTGAAAAAGGCGGCACAGCAATTATCACTGCAGATCATGGGAATGCTGACGAAGTAGTTACTTTAGAAGGCGAACCAATGACTGCACATACAACAAATCCTGTTCCTGTCATTGTAACAAAGCAAGGTGCCGAGTTACGCGACGGTGGAATACTTGGAGATTTAGCTCCAACCATGTTAGATTTATTAAAGGTTGAAAAACCAGCAGAAATGACTGGAACTTCATTAATAAAATAATCCTGTTCGTTTTTATTCGAACGATTAAACCATTTTTAAGGAGAGATATTAAATGCCATTTATTGCAGATGTATACGCTCGTGAAGTATTAGACTCCCGTGGTAACCCAACAATCGAAGTAGAAGTTTTCACAGAATCAGGTGCGTTTGGTCGCGCGTTAGTTCCAAGTGGTGCTTCAACTGGTGAATACGAAGCAGTTGAACTTCGTGACGGTGACAAGTCTCGCTACCTTGGTAAAGGTGTTCAAAAAGCAGTTGACAACGTAAACGAAATTATCGCTCCAATGCTTGTTGGCGAAGAGTACAGCGTACTTGATCAAGTGGGTGTTGACCATGCGTTAATCGAGCTTGATGGAACAGAAAATAAAGGAAAATTAGGTGCAAACGCAATCCTTGGTGTTTCTATGGCGGTTGCTCATGCTGCAGCTAACTACCTTGATATTCCTTTATACCAATACCTTGGTGGATTCAACTCTAAGCAACTTCCAGTTCCAATGATGAACATTGTGAACGGTGGAGAGCACGCTGATAACAACGTAGACATCCAAGAATTCATGATCATGCCTGTAGGTGCACCAAGCTTTAAAGAAGCACTACGTATGGGCGCTGAAATCTTCCATACATTAAAATCAGTTCTTAAGTCTAAAGGTCTTAACACTGCTGTTGGTGACGAAGGTGGATTTGCTCCAAACCTAGGTTCAAACGAAGAAGCACTTCAAACAATCGTTGAAGCAATCGAAAAAGCTGGCTACAAGCCTGGCGAAGAAGTAATGTTAGCAATGGATGCTGCATCTTCTGAATTCTACAACAAAGAAGACGGCAAGTACCATCTTTCTGGTGAAGGTGTTGTTAAGACATCTGCTGAAATGGTTGACTGGTATGAAGAGCTTGCTTCTAAATACCCAATCATCTCTATCGAAGACGGTTTAGATGAAAACGACTGGGAAGGTCACAAGCTTTTAACTGAGCGTATTGGTAAAAAAGTTCAATTAGTTGGTGACGACTTATTCGTAACGAACACTAAGAAGCTTGCTGAAGGTATTGAAAAAGGAATCGGTAACTCGATCCTTATCAAAGTTAACCAAATCGGTACTCTTACTGAAACTTTTGATGCAATCGAAATGGCTAAGCGTGCTGGTTACACAGCTGTTATCTCTCACCGTTCTGGTGAAACTGAAGATAACACAATTGCTGATATCGCAGTTGCTACAAACGCTGGTCAAATCAAGACTGGTGCGCCATCACGTACAGACCGTGTAGCTAAGTACAACCAATTACTTCGTATCGAAGATCAACTAGGTGAAACTAGTCAATACAATGGTCTTAAGTCTTTCTATAACTTAAGCAAGTAATATTACTATTCAAAGGCACTCCGTATTCCGGGGTGTCTTTTTTCATATTGAAAAGTTTAATGTTCAATTTCGAGAATTATTCAACGCCAAAGCCTATGGCAAGAGAAAAAGTGAGTGATTAGTAACTAGGGGAGGTTCTATGAGCCCGAATTGCCTGGAAGAGAGGGGTTAAGGTCGCATAGACAGGTTCTATGAGCCCGAATTGCCTGGAAGAGAAGGGATAAGGTCGCATAGATGTAAATGTCAAGCTAAGTATGTACATTTTTGATTGTTTAAGAATGTACAAAAATTACTCGTTTTCCTTTTCCAAATGATTTTTAATACGATACGAATCACCAATTATGTTCACAACTGTTGCGTGGTGTAATACACGATCCAATATGGCATTTGCTATTTTTGTATCCTGGAAGACCTCATCCCACTGCTTAAAGCTTACATTTGTGGTTAATATGGTGCTTTTTTTCTCATATCTTAAATCAATTAGCTGGAAGAACAATTTGGCATCCTCACGATCAATTGGTAGATATCCAATTTCATCAATAATTAATAACTTATACTTTCCATAATGCTTTAATCGACTTTCTAAGCGATTTTCTAATTTTGCTCTTTTTAATTGCAGGATTAATTCATTACATTTTATAAAATAGGTACTGGTTCGTTTCTTGGCTGCTGCTATCCCTATGGCTGTTGCTAAATGTGTCTTTCCGACTCCACTAGGTCCCAAGAATACGATATTCTCTTTCTCTTCGAGAAATCGTAATGTTGTAAAATCAAGTATTTGCTGCTTGTTTACTGATGGTTGGAAATTAAAATCAAAATCCTTTATCTCTTTACGGTGGGGGAAGGCCCCCACCTTGACCATTGAATTAACCATGGTTTTTTCACGCATATCGATTTCATAATTTGTTAGTTTTAAGAGTGTGTCTACAAAAGATAATTGATTACTCATACCAAAATCAATCGTTTCACCAAGATGACCAATCATCTGTTTTAATTTTAAATACTCAAGGTTTTGCATTAATTGTTGATAACTACTATTCATTTTTATACACCTCATCAATCGCTCGTAAGTTATTTTTAGCCAGCTCATCAATATCCGGAAAGTGCGGAAGCCCTCTTGAGAGTGCCTCAACGTAGTGTTCTTTTTTATAGTTGAGTTTGATTTCACTGACCTCGTGTTTCGCGATTAACTCCGTGTTATAATAAATATGGATTTGATTATCATATACTTGTAAACCAACGGTTTTCCCTTTGTATTCAGCTGGAACTGAATACTGGTTTGATTTATAAGTAATCATGCAAGCGGAATTGACCTGTACAAGTTTATGGTGGATCTTATAAGAATCTCTTATTTGCTTTCTTGGTAGGGGCAATAAGAGATTTTTTTCTTGTTCAATGGCCAAAATAGGTATTTTCCCTGTACCCTGATGGTAACTGTGGTTAATCCGTTCACAAAGGCTCTGCACAAACGCATGAAGCTCCTCATAATCAAATTTTCCCTGATAGGCATGAATCTCGTCTATCAATTTCATAGGACTTTCAACTTTCCCCTTCGTCCTTGGTCGTCCTGCAATACAAGGCCTTACTTTAAACCCAAAATCCTTTTCAAATTGACCAAAGCGTTCATTCACTACTCCCTTTGAATACTCGGTTCGTGGTTCATCCATTACTGTTTTCATATTATCCGTCACAAGGTTTTTAGGCACTCCCCCAATGGCTTCAAAGCTTTCTGTCAGAAAGGACATCAATACGCTTTGTGACTTTGATATTGTTAAATGAAAGGTTCTAAAACGGGAATGGGACAAAAGAAAAACAGCCACATTTACATAAAGAATTTCTCCATCTTTCGTTATATACCGGATATTCTCCTTCCAATCTATTTGAGCTTGTTCACCCGGAAGGGTTTCATAACGAATTACGGAGTGAACAGTTTCTGTACGTTTCCCCTCACTAAAGTATGCTTGAAACTCTGGTTTACGAGCTATATAAGCTCGAAATGTTGACTGGGAACATTCCAGTCCATGATTATCTTTTAAATACTGCCATAGAACACGTTTATAAAAAAATCTCTGCTTAGACTCTCGGGAAAGCAGTAGCTTTATTACTCCGTAATAATCATCTATCTTAGATTCTCTATCTCGTTTCTTTTGAGGCACATATCCATTAATATATTTATCAACTGTCCTCCGATCTACATTTAATTCTCTAGCTAATTTACTCTTGTTAATTTTCATATTTAAATTCTCCATAAGAAGTTTAAGTTTTGGTAAGTCTGTAAGACTGTTGATTTCAAAATTTGTTGTAATATCTAGTTGAACATACATACTCTCCACCTCGATAAGAGTATGCCATGTACTACCCAAAACTGTACATTCTTATACAATCATTTCTGTACATATTAAAATTAGCATTTATACATAGACAGGTTCTATGAGCCCGAATTGTTTGATGGAGAATGGTTAAGGTCGCATAGAAGGGTTCTATGAGCCCGAATTGCCTGATGGAGAGGGGTTAAGGTCGCATAGACAGGTTCTATGAGCCCGAATTGCCTGGAAGAGAGGGGTTAAGGTCGCATAGACAGGTTCTATGAGCCCAAATTGCCTGGAAGAGGAGGGGTAAGGTCGCATAGACAGGTTCTATGAGCCCGAATTGCCTGATGGAGAGGGGTTAAGGTCGTATAGAAGGGTTCTATGAGCCCGAATTGCTTGATGGAGAAGGGTTAAGGTCGCCTAGACAAGGCTATATGCCCGTGGTAAGGGAAAAAGCTCACGACCGGTAAATAGAAGAAGTTTCTAATGTCCATAAAAGGTTTGCTAGCTACTAAGAATAGTACTTTTGAATTCTTAAGTACAGCTCTCTGTCTGTAAAACCAATGCGGTTGCACTTTTCTTACTATCACAAATTGTCTATTTGTGGTATTTTTCATATAGATAGTTAGAAAAAATTGGTTGGGAGTGGATCTTTTTGAAGCGTCTTCTTGATTGTACAGCTGCTGATTTTGAAAAAATGACTGGAAAAGAACTGAAGCAAAGTATCCTTGCATCAGAGGGCAGAACGATTGTGGCCGAAGTAATCGGCAGTGTAACCCCTTATTATCCTGCGGTGACAAACGCAGAAATGGCGGCTGCCTTTGGTGCTGACCTTATCCTATTAAACTTCTTTGATGTATTTGAGCCAACGATGGAAGGACTTCCAGAAGTGGAGCCTGACAGCATTGTTCGTACCTTGAAAAAACTTGTTGGTCGTCCCGTTGGTCTTAATTTGGAACCAGTTGACCTTAGTGCGGAACGGGTTGAGGCGTTAATTCAATTACCTGAAGGAAGATTGGCTACTGAAAAATCACTGCAAAAGGCTAAAGAGCTAGGATTTGATTTTGTGTGCCTAACAGGAAACCCTAAAACTGGAGTCTCTAATGCAGAGATTACCAAGGCCATTCAAGTGGCTCGGACTGTGTTGGGCGAAGACGGATTAATCATTGCTGGTAAAATGCACAGTGCAGGAGTAGCTGGAGAAGTAGGTGGAAGCCTTATGTCTACTGAAACCTTGCATTCATTTATCGAAGCGGGGGCAGACATTATCCTCATCCCTTCACCAGGAACCGTACCTGGATTTACGGTTGAAAAAACAGCCCAACTGGTTGACAGTGTTCATGAAAAAGGCGCCCTTGCAATCTTGACTACTGGAACAAGTCAAGAGGGATCCGATGAGGCAACGGTACGTCAGATTGCCCTAAATAGTAAGATGGCAGGCGCGGATCTATTCCATATCGGTGACGCAGGTGCAGCAGGAATCGCCATCCCAGAAAACATCACCGCCTACAGCATCGTAGTCAGAGGAAAACGCCATACATACGTAAGAATGGCCTCCTCCGTTTTGAGATAAAACAAATTTGGGGACAGTCCCCCGGCGCTTTAGCGCAACGGGGGACTGTCCCCAGATTAGTATTGTAGAAAGTGAAATATTATGATAAATTATATATACTGTGAACTGTACGTCTAACAGGAGGTGGCTTACATGCATGCATTGGTCGTAACATTATTAGTTATCGTAAGTATTGGTCTTATTGCGGTTGTTTTATTACAATCTGGTAAGAGCGCTGGATTATCTGGTGCCATTTCTGGTGGTGCTGAATCCCTTTTCGGCAAACAAAAAGCACGTGGAATTGACTTGATTCTACATCGTATCACGATTGTATTATCAGTATTATTCTTCATACTTGCTCTTGCTGTTACTTACTTTAAAATCTAATTTAAGCACTCAAACCTGGCCAACCAGCCAGGTTTTTTGTTTTTTCACAATAGAGAAAGTCGTTTTTCTGGAATGTTCACCACATCATTGCTTAAACTAAACTAAGTGAATTGAAATTAAAGGAGTTTTTTAAGATGAAAGTTGCTTCACCGAAACCATTCACCTTTGAAGGAGGAAAACGAGCAGTATTGCTGCTCCACGGTTTCACCGGTAATTCGGCCGATGTCCGGATGCTGGGACGATTTTTAGAAAAGAAAGGATACACCTGCCATGCCCCACACTATAAGGGTCATGGAGTGCCGCCAGAAGAGCTTGTACATACCGGCCCGAAAGATTGGTGGCAGGATGTCTTAGGTGGTTATGAATTCTTAAAAAATAGAGGACATGAGGAAATTGCAGTAGCCGGGCTATCTCTTGGCGGCGTATTTTCCTTGAAATTGGGTTACACTGTACCTATAAAGGGTATTGTACCGATGTGTGCTCCGATGTATATAAAAAGTGAAGAGATTATGTACGAAGGAATCCTCGAATATGCTCGCGAATTTAAAAAGCGTGAAGGAAAAACAGAGGAACAAATCGAAATGGAAATGGAAGAGTTTAAGAAAACTCCAATGAGAACATTGAAAGAGCTTCAAGCTTTAATAGCGGATGTTCGTGATAATGTGGACATGATTTATGCACCAACCTTCGTTGTTCAAGCACGCCACGACCATATGATTAATACGGACAGTGCCAACATTATTTACAATGAAATTGAGTCAGAAACAAAGGAAATAAAATGGTATGAAGAATCTGGACATGTAATAACGTTAGATAAAGAACGTGACCAGCTACATGAAGATGTCTATGCCTTTTTAGAAAAACTTGACTGGCACGATTAATAAAGCACCCACAAAGGAGGGATCGCCTTGGAAGATAACATTCAAAAGCACGTAGATCGGCTTTTGCAATATATGAGAGATGAGGCATACAAACCACTAACAGTTCAAGAACTGGAAGAAGCCTTTGGCATTCAAGATTCTAGTGATTTTAAAGAGTTTGTAAAAGCACTCGTACAAATGGAAGAAAAGGGCCTAGTCGTTCGGACTCGGAGCAATCGCTACGGCTTGCCGCAAAAAATGAACTTAATTCGCGGAAAACTAATCGGTCATGCGAAGGGCTTTGCGTTCGTGACACCGGATGAACCGGGAATGGATGACATCTTTATTCCACCGAATGAAACGAATACGGCAATGCATGGCGATACAGTTCTGGCCCGTGTTTCATCCGAAACATCAGGACAGCGCCGTGAGGGAAGCATCATCCGCATCATTGAACGCGGCGTTCAACAGGTAGTAGGGACATATGTCGAAAGCAAAAGCTTTGGCTTTGTCATTCCAGATGATAAAAAGTTCGCTAGTGACATTTTTATCCCCAAATCTGCTTCTAAAGGAGCTGTTGAGGGACATAAGGTAGTCGTTAAGCTTGTTACATATCCTGAAGGGAGAAAAAGTGCAGAGGGCGAAGTGATCAATATCCTCGGTCATAAAAATGACCCAGGCGTGGACATCCTTTCCGTCATCCATAAGCACGGCTTACCGATGGCTTTCCCAGACGACGTTCTTCAACAAGCAAATGAGGTGCCTGACACCATCGATGAAAGCGAATTAAAGAACCGCCGTGATTTGCGAAACGAAACCATTGTTACTATTGACGGTGCCGATGCAAAGGACCTTGATGATGCGGTAACCGTTTCAAAGCTAGAAAACGGCAACTACAAGCTTGGGGTTCACATTGCCGATGTCAGCTACTATGTAAAAGAAGGTACGCCTATTGATGTAGAAGCAGAGGATCGTGCAACGAGTGTGTATTTAGTAGACCGCGTAATTCCGATGATCCCACATCGTCTTTCAAATGGAATCTGTTCCTTGAATCCAAAGGTAGACCGACTGGTTTTATCATGTGAGATGGAAATCACATCGGAGGGCGCTGTTGTTTCACACGAAATTTTCCAAAGTGTTATTAAAACAACAGAGCGGATGACCTACTATGATGTGAACATGATTCTTGCGGAACAGGATGAAGAAACAAGAGCAAGATACGAAGCCCTTGTCCCGATGTTCGAAATGATGGAAGAATTGGCTGCAATCCTACGAAATAAACGGATGAAGCGTGGCGCAATCGACTTTGATTTTAAAGAATCAAAAGTGCTGGTGGATGATGAAGGAAAACCGACTGACGTCGTCCTTCGTGAGCGGTCAGTAGCTGAGCGTCTAATTGAGGAATTTATGTTAGCTGCCAATGAAACGGTAGCGGAACACTTCCACTGGATGGAAGTACCGTTTATTTACCGTATTCATGAGGATCCGAAGGAAGATAAGCTTCGGAAATTTTTCGAATTTATCACGAACTTTGGCTACATCGTAAAAGGAACAGCCAACGATGTGCATCCTCGAGCACTTCAAGAAATTATTGAAGAGGTCCAAGGAAAGCCAGAAGAAATGGTTGTCTCAACCGTTATGTTACGTTCGATGCAACAGGCAAAATATAATCCTGATAGCTTAGGACATTTCGGATTATCAACGGAGTTTTACACCCATTTTACATCGCCAATCCGTCGTTATCCGGATACTATCGTACATCGCTTAATTCGCACGTATTTAATCGAAGGCAAGCTTGATGAAACAACTCGGGAAAAATGGAATGCCCGCTTGCCTGAGATTGCCGATCATTCTTCAAAAATGGAGCGCCGTGCTGTGGATGCCGAGCGTGAAACGGATGAGTTAAAGAAAGCGGAATACATGGAAGATAAAATTGGCGAAGAATATGACGGTATTATTAGTTCTGTCACGAACTTTGGTATGTTCGTCGAACTGCAAAACACGATTGAAGGTCTCGTTCATGTCAGCTATATGACTGACGACTATTATCGTTTTGATGAGCGCCATTATGCGATGATCGGTGAACGGACAGGAAAAGTGTTCCGAATTGGTGATGAAATAACTGTTCGGGTTGTAAAAGTAAATAAAGACGAGCGTTCGATTGATTTTGAAATTGTCGGCATGAAGGGTACCCGCAGAGAGCGGACAGAGACACCGAAGGTTTTCAAAACGGGTAGTGATACGAAAAAGCCGCGCCGAAACAAGCAGCAAGAAGGCCGTGGGGGCAGTGGCGGTGGCCGTAATCGCGACCGGAATAAATCGGAAGCAGGCGGAGGCACTGGCACCGGGCAGGGTCAAAAGAAGAAGAAACGCAAGTTTTACGATAACGTACCAAAATCGAAGAGTACAAAACGAAAAAATAAATAATTGCGAGAGGGAGCCTTATCTACGAGGCTCTCTTTCAATTGTAGTAGTTTGTTCCTTCTGTTAAAATGGATGGTAAGATGAGGTGATAAAAGATGCCAAAAGGTGAAGGGAAAGTAGTCGCGCAAAATAAGAAAGCGTACCATGATTACTTTATTGAAGAAACATACGAGGCGGGGATTGTTCTTCAGGGAACTGAAATCAAATCCATTCGTGCTGGAAAAGTGAATCTCAAGGATGCCTATGCTAGAATTCAAAATGGGGAAGCGATTCTTTTTGGAATGCATGTCAGCCCATATGAACAAGGAAACATTTTTAATCATGACCCATTACGAACGCGTAAGCTATTACTCCACAAACGTGAAATCAATAAGCTGATTGGGGAAACGAAAGAGGCAGGATATGCCTTAATTCCATTAAAGCTTTATTTAAAAAATGGTTTCTGTAAGGTTTTAGTAGGGTTAGCAAAGGGTAAAAAGAATTATGATAAGCGTGAATCCTTAAAGCAAAAAGAAGCGAAGCGTGAAATTGAACGAGCATTCCGCGATCGTCAAAAAATGTAAGGGGTAGTTCGGAGAAACTGGTAATTATTTTACAAAACCTTACAATTGAAAAATGTTTTGAGTGTGTTATAATAAGTTTGTCGCTAAGTGATGCGACATTAACTTTTGCTCTTACAAACGTTCGAGCAATCCTAACGTCTGATGCAGAAATCCTTTAACTAGATTTCAGCTCATTTTATAATGGGGACGCTACGGATTCGACAGGGGTAGTTTGAGCTTAGGTTGCGAGTCGAGGGGATCGGCCTCGTTAAAACGTCAAAGCCATAACTGGCAAAACTAACAACAACTTCGCTTTCGCAGCTTAATACTGCATAGCGGTTCCTCCCTCCATTGCCCATGTGGTAGGGTAAGGGACTCACTCTAAGTGGGCTACGCCGGATTCCACCGCCTGAGGATGAAGGAAGAGAACAACCAGGCTAGCTGACCGGACGCCGGTCGATAGGCAAAAGGATCAGTGAAACGCCAATATATCGACTACACTCGTAGATGCTTAAGTGGCGATATCTTTGGACGCGGGTTCGATTAGTAATTAGTCGCCTTATGTGGTAACACATAAGTGAAAATTCGGCTTTATCGGTGAAACCTAAGTCGCACGATTTGCGATAGGGCAATGCCGAGCGGTATGTGGAGCAATCCAACAGCCGTGTATCGACTTATAGGCTGCCATGCATAAATGGTAGTACTAGGATGCGAAATCCATACCTTGAAGAGGTAAATTTATGTTTCGCATAAGACGCCGAAGGACCTGTTAGGCAGGTTCAAGATATAGTCAGTGCCATGACGAAAGCATGGAAGAGCACGTCCCGCCGTCTCCACCATACATAGGTGGATAACAAGACTAGCAGAAATGCTGGTCTTTTTTTATATCTGGAAAAAGGTATCTTCAAATGTTATTTTCTGTTTAAGTAGTAATGAACTGTATTTGCCGTTTCGAGGGGTAACCTTCTCATAATTATCGAGTATCCAAAGGGCACGGTTTCTTTTTTTATCGACACGAAGATAGGGAGAAATTTGTCTCAGAGTGAATAAAACGAGTTCTTTTTTCTTAATTATTAAAGTGTAGGAATCTTTATGTTTCTTACGATTATAGTTCTTTTTATTGTTAATTGTTCCTCCAGTTTAAGTATGTACATAAGAAAGCAATTCTTTATCTGTTGAAGCAATTGTAATACAGGGTCGACGATGTTCTTTTTTATGCATTCTGGTTAGTGTGATTGATCCCTCTCCATCAATAATCCCAGCAATATAGGCAGCTTCCCAATTTTCCATTAGAAATCCTCCTAGTCTTTTTTACGTAAAAAAAGGAACATATGTTCCGTATTAATTGTACTACTATCGTTATTTAAAATAAAGTCTCTTTATTTAAAAAGTTCCACCTCCAAAAAATGGTTAATATATTGTAGCGTATAAACCATTTAGAATGAGGTGGATGGATGTACTTTTTAAAACCCATATCCGATGAAGTTAGATTGACGCGATTAAACTTTCATAAAAGGTCTAAAACCCTGTAGGCTCGTTTTAGGGTCTATTTTTGCCTGTATGACAGCGTTTCTTCAGTCTGCCGGTGGTTTTTTACCAGGGGTAGGATATTTAATTAGTCCGCTTGCTACTGCACCTGTATTGTTATGTTCAATGCTTTCTTTACCGATTGGAGTAATAACTTATTTTCTGACAATGGTATTACTACTCATACTACAACCAGGTGAACTAATTGTATTTCCATTTACAACAGGGTTGTTAGGACCCGTTATAGGGATTTACAAATCACCCCGGTAGCAACTGTACCATACATTTTTTATGATCAGCTTTGTAAGTGAACATCAATTAATACAATTCCGGAGATTTGTAAGGCCTCCTTCAGTATGCACTCAAATTCAACTAGGGTTCGAGCAGGCATACCCTTGATTCCAAAACTTGCAGCTAATTGAACAAAATCGGGGTTCTGAAAGGTTACGCCGTAACTTTCTCCAAATTGTTGAACCATTTGCTGCTGCTCCAGTTTTAAAACGGAATCATTTAATACGATGATAATGAACGAAAGCCCAAGTCTGTTTGCCGTCTCTATTTCAGCAAAATTCATTAACGCACCGCCGTCACCTGTAATACAAATGACGGGATCATGTGGACATGCAAGCTTTGCACCAATCGACCCCGGAATGCCTATTCCCATCGATGCAAGACCATTTGAAATGATTAACCGATCTGGCTTTTTAGGCTGATAGGTTCTGGCAATGGATACTTTATGGGCACCGACATCTGAAATGACAATAGTTTCTTCTGGTGTAAAATCCTCAATACAGTGAAGTATATTTTCAATGGTAAGGTGCTGATTTGATGGTTTGGGTTGCCCCTGATTTATTTGATAAGTAGAAAATAGTTCTTCTCTCAGATTCCCGGAAGGTTCCCATGTTTTGGGGACAGTCCCCCGTTGCGCTAAAGCGCCGGGGGACTGTCCCTTTTGATTCAGCAGCTGAAGTGTCTTCTTAATGTTACCAACCAGTTCACTTTCAACTGGATAATATTCATTTGTTTCTGCTGGCGATGAATCAATGTGTAAAACAGGTATTTTCTTTTTATTCCAATCCTTTGGCAGTTTTTCGATAAAGTCAAAACCAATGGTAATTAATAAATCAGCTTGGTCAATACCCTGTAAAACTTCATCATTTTCGTTAAATCCGAAGGTGAAATAATTACAAGGATGTTCTTTAGCTAATATCCCTTTTGCATTAAAGCTGTGAGTAACAGGGGCTTGAAGAGTATTGATCAGTGTTTGAAGCTCCTGGACCGCATTTTGCCTAATCACAGCATTTCCTACTAGTAGAAAGGGTTTCGTACTGTTTTGGATGATGTCGTAGGCAGCATGTATTGCATCTATTGTAGGGACACTCTCCGGCATCGGCTTTATGGGGAGAGGCAGATTAGAAATCATTTGAGAGCAAAAGTTCTCTGGTATGGTAACAGCCACCGAACCAGGCTTTTCCATTAGGGCCAATCGGAATGCTTTTCGAATGGTCACAGGTACAGACAATGAATCCTGGATTTGTGTACTCCACTTTGTGACGGGTTTAAATAGAGTTAGAAGGTCTATGTATTGGTGTGATTCTTTATGTTGCCGTTCCACACCAGCTTGCCCAACTAATGCCAACACGGGTGAATGATCGAGCTGTGCACTGGCTATACCAGTCAACAGGTTTGTTGCTCCAGGACCCAGGGTGGAAAAACAAACACCTACTTTTTTAGATAATCTCCCATACACATCTGCCATAAATGCAGCACCTTGTTCATGTCTCACATTAACAAAATATATTTGTTCAGATTTTGATAACGAATCTGCAAGGTCGAGAGTCTCCTTGCCTACAATCCCAAAAACATATTCCACACCTTCATTTTCCAAGCATTTTACGATTACATCCGATACTTTCATAGCGACCTCCTTTTTTATTAGTTTGGTCTTATTTCAGGTATACACTACTTTAAAAGTAAAAATATTTACTTGGCCTCCTGTGACTACACTTGATTTCCTATCTTATATCTTATACAATCAACTTACTAAAAAACGGAAGGGTGACCTTGGGACGATGATCTTTTAATCCTATTTTTCATGAAAAAACTCGTTATCAAATACGATTATTTTTCTGGATAGGATTAGTCTGTACTTTTATACAAGTCGGAAAGATCATTACTTCCCTTCTGTCAGGGATAGAATGTTACTCGAATTTTGTATAGTACTGCCTCCTGTCCAGAAATGAAGCAGGAGGTTTTTATATGGATTTAAACAATACTGAAGTCACAACAGCATCATCAGGTAACTTATTCCGGAATCGCGTATTTTTAGCCATCATCATGTCCGGATTGTTTTTACAAGTGGGGATTTGGGTTCGTAACTTCGCTGTTTTGCTATTTGTAATGGACCAAACAAATGGCGATGCATTCGCAGTTTCCATGATATCAGTGGCTGAATTTGCACCAATCTTTATCTTTTCCTTTATCGGCGGAACCTTTGCGGATCGCTGGGCACCGAAAAAAACGATGGTTTGGTGTGATATCTTAAGTGCTATATCCATCTTTGTCGTGTTGATTACACTTATATTTGGAACCTGGAAAGTAGTCTTTTTTGCCACCTTAATCTCAGCTATTCTTTCACAATTCTCTCAGCCGTCAGGAATGAAATTGTTTAAAATGCATTTATCGGAAAATCAAGTACAGGCGGCCATGTCAGTCTATCAAACAGTTTTCGCTCTATTTATGGTATTAGGACCGGTTATTGGAACGTTCGTCTTTCAATCATTTGGCATCGACGTTTCCATTGCGATTACGGGCATCGCTTTCTTGCTCTCTGCAGGTGCACTTGCTTTCCTTCCTAAGGACCGCCCAATGGATGAAGCACCGGAATCCACTTTACTGCAAGAAATGAAAAGTGGAATTAAGTATGTATTAGGGAAAAAGGAATTAAGTCTACTAGGCTTATGCTTTATGGCTGCAGGCCTGGGAGTGGGCTTTATTAACCCTTTATCCATCTTTCTCGTAACAGAACAGCTAGGTCTGCCAAAAGAGAATCTTCAGTGGCTGCTAATGGTCAATGGAGTGGGAATGATTATTGGAGGCGCTTGTGCGATGATTTTCGCCAAAAATGTTCCACCGCAAAGACTTCTTGTATTTGGCATGCTAGTCAACGGTATAGGCATCGCTGTGATGGGATTATCAACCAACCTATGGGTTACGCTGGCAGCAGAGCTTTGCAACGGGCTCATGATGCCATGTATTCAAATCGGAATTAACACGTTGATTTTACAGAAAACAGAGGAAGCTTTTATTGGAAGGGTAAATGGAATCTTAAGTCCGTTATTTGCCGGATCGATGGTTATCACTATGAGTTTAGCGGGTATTTTAAAAGAGCAATTTTCATTAGTCACGACCTTTGAACTTTCAGCCGTCATGTTTATTATCGGTGTAATAGTCATCTTGCCTATATACAATCAGAAGGCGCAATCAAAGCCTGAGGTGCTTCAATCTACTGATTAAAAAAATACCCCTCTTTGATCATACATCAAAGAGGGGTATTTATTTTATGTAGTATTCTTCATTTAGGAGAATAGAAGACTGTGCAGTAATGAAAGGAGTGCAAGGACCCCAAGGCCGACGAGGATAGAAAAAATCGATTTTACTCTAAAATTAGAGACGGATGGAAAAAGTTTAAAAGTAAATAAGCTAAACCACACGATTATCATCAAAATAATAAAGCTATCAACCAAATAATAGGAGATTACTCCACTATAAATAATTACACACAATACCAAACTTACAAGCAGCGGCACAAGGAAATCTTTTCTTTCCGTTAAGCACGGTTCACTATCCACCTCCAGCGACTTTGACGATAGCAATGGGTACAAAAAATAGGGCAGAACGAGACCAAAACTGGTGCCTGACACCAAGCGTTTGATATTGTCACTTTCAAAAAGATGCAAATAGGAGCCTAAGCCGTCAATCATCATAGGAACCATTAATAATAGAAGTAAGAGGCTTACTTTAATGGTAGGTATGGTAATTTTCTTGTTTCTCTTTGATAAATGCAAATAGGTGAGCGAGGAAAATATTCCTATATAAATTCCTGTATCACGGGCACAAACGGAAAGGGTTTCTCCTGATATTTGGAGTGATCGTTCCTCTAGCTGGTGGCAGATTGCTTTTCCAAAAAAATCCAATAGTTCGTGTAACAACCCGATCACTCCTATAGGAAGAACCCAATTCTCAAGACTGGAATTGGGTTCTTCTGCATTTTAATATCCCGACATAAACGGTAAGAAGGAAAAGGCTGAAAGAGCAAACCAACAAATACAGCTTAATATAATCATCCCCAAAGCAATGTATAAACAGGTCTTACCAACAGCTTTCTTTTCAGGATCTTGATCGTTCATCCAAATAATTCCGAGCACAATCCCAACTACAGGGATAAGTATGGATAAGATATAAAAGAGTGCTTTTTGCCCACCTGACACTTACTTCACCTCCATACCCAAAAATAAGAGGAATTCCGTCTAGAAAGAAAATACCGTTCAATGATATCTATGTTAGCCTTCTGGAGAATTTGCCTGTCCACCTTTTAGAAATTTCTGATTTAATTTCCTGTTGCTGGTACAAATTTCTTTTTTTATTGTTATAATAGATTGGTAAAAAGTGGAGAGGGTATAAAAGGAAATTTATCAGATACCTACTTTTGGAGGTTGCGGAGCCTAGTATAGTTATATTTTAATATAATTGTAATATATTTAATAGAATAGTAACAATTTGGGCGAATCTTCGTCTATAATAAGGAAAGATATCAAACATCAAAGAGGGTA
Organism: Bacillus sp. SORGH_AS_0510; assembly: GCF_030818775.1. Lineage (NCBI taxonomy): Bacteria > Bacillati > Bacillota > Bacilli > Caryophanales > Bacillaceae > Bacillus > Bacillus sp. SORGH_AS_0510. Next base: position 1,296,452 of record NZ_JAUTAU010000001.1, read on the forward strand.
TGAAACATGGGGGATCAAAAGCACGGATGGTCTAAAGGGACAATAGCTATTGTCATAGTAGCTATTGGGTTCTTGTTTGCGGGCGTTTTTGTCAATAACTATTTTAAGGCAAAAGCTGCAAGTAAACCTATTACTCAAGAAAAAAATGAACTTAGTAATCATCCAAATTCAACCTCAGAAACGATAGTTCAAAATAGCAAAGATTCAAGGCACGAAAAGGAAATGATTCACAAAAAACAGGAACAAGCAACGGCTTGGAGAAATCAGCAAGAGCGAGAGGCAACTAAGCCTCAAGAAAAACCAACCACAGACACAGCCGCGGCACCACCTACAACAACAAAAGATCCAGCAACCACAAAACCAACGTCAACGGACACAAAAGCGCCAGCAACACAACCCCCTGCAACACAAACTCCTGCTGCAGGAAAAAAAACGGTATACTTAACATTCGACGATGGTCCGGCTGCATTTTCCGGTGACATTATCGCCCTGTTAGAAAAATATCATTATAAAGCAACGTTCTTTATGATTGATGGAAATATCAGAAGATATCCCAATCAGGTAAAGTTAATGGTGAAAACGGGTGAAACTGTGGGACTTCACAGTGTGTCGCACAACCAGAAGGTGTTCTATGCATCTGCCGCTTCTGTTATTAATGAATTAACTCAAAATCGCAATACATTAAAAGAAGTTTCAGGGGTAGATTCTTATATTATGAGAACTCCTTATGGAAGTGTTCCGGGTATGACAGCTGAATACCGAAAAGCTGTGAATGATAATGGCTATTTAATGTGGGATTGGAATATTGACAGTAAAGACTGGTATTATAAAGATGCACGCTATGTCGAGAGTGTCAAACAACAGTTAATCAAATTGGCGAATCATAATGGTCCAATTGTCATTCTTATGCACGAGAGAAAAGAAACGCTTGCTCATTTGCCTGCCTTACTCGATTACCTAAGTAAGCAGGGGTATGAGGGGAAAGCAATCGATAGCTCGATGACGCCAGTTCAGTTTACGGTAAGATAGGGTTTTTTAAGGACAGAATGCCTTCGGGTCTGATATAATTAACATACAGTTAATAGTAAAAATAATGGGGTTAGATAATTAACGATGATAAATAAACTTTTGAGCAGCAGTGGTTTTAAGAGAATATCAATTTTTGTCCTAATTGCACTCGTTTTATACGCAATGCAATCCATGATTAATCTAATTTTACTTACATTTATTTTTGCCTTTTTAATGGATCGGTTAGTGCAATTCATTGAAAAGAAAATTCCACTTAATCGTAAGTTAATTGTAGTCACATCTTATGCATGTATTGTCGGCTTGCTCTCTTATGGCTTGGTAATGTACTTACCAATGATTGCCGGAGAAATAACGGCATTAATCAAGCAGTTAACGGCCTTTTACACATCCAAACATGATAATATCTTTTTAAACTATGTGGTAAAACGGCTTGAAGAAATTAAAATTTCTAGTTATCTGGAACAAGGTTTTACTTTTGTTTTAAAGTATTTTACAGATATTAGTAAAATCACATTACAGGTTTTGTTAGCCTTGTTACTCAGTTTATTCTTCTTGCTAGAAAAGCCACGCTTAATCGAATTTACAAAGAAATTTAAAACGAGTAAAATTGCACCATTTTATGCGGAAATTGAATTTTTCGCCCAAAAATTTGTGCGTACGTTCGGTAAAGTCATTGAAGCACAATTAATTATTGCTGTAGTCAATTGTATTTTAACAACAATTTCATTATGGCTGCTTGATTTTCCACAATTAGGCGGATTGTCCATCATGATTTTTGTCCTGGGTTTAATCCCTGTAGCCGGTGTGATAATTTCCTTGATTCCGCTTGTTATTATTGCCTATAGTATTGGTGGGTTAATGAAGGTTCTCTACGTCGGTATTGCGATTATGATTATCCATGGTGTAGAGGCTTATATCTTAAATCCAAATCTAATGAGCTCAAAAACGAATCTTCCTGTTTTCTATACTTTCATCGTATTGATTTTTTCGGAACACTTCTTTGGAATCTGGGGTCTGATTATCGGAATTCCTGTGTTTGTTTTCCTTTTGGATGTATTAGAAGTAACGGAGACGAAATCGGATATAAAGAAAACGTAAAAAAAGCCCGCTTGTGGGCTTTTTTGTTTGTCCAATTTTTTGATATGCTAGAGGTATGATGTAGTCGAGGAGGAGTTACCATGGGCGAATGTAAGTTGAACCATTCACAAGAAGATGTGAAAAGTAAGTACGAATCACAGGCGGAATTTTTGCCAGAGGATATGAAGCCATTATTCAATCAGTTCTTTTCTGGTGAGCATACACAGGAGCTTTTAAATGAAGTTTTCCATTTGTTGAAAAAGTATGATTTAGCGTCTGCAGAAGAACAAAGTGCACGTAATCAGCGTTTGTATTTGGTGTTAAGGAACGTATAATAGCTGCAATATTGGGTCGCGTAGAATGGTAAAGCTACACGACCCCTTTTATTTGATTTTATTGAATAGAGGGAGGCTACATCGACTTTAATTCGGTTTCTTAAAGGAAAAGTAAAAGTAGAACAAGTCTACATCGACTTTAACTCACATTTTTGAAGGAAAAGCAGAAGTAGAACGAGTATACATCGACTTTAACTCACATTTTTGAAGGAAAAGTAGAAGTAGAGGGAGTCTACATCGATTTTTGCTCGTTTTTTTGAAGGAAAAGCAGAAGTAGAACGAGTCTACATCGACTTTTATTCGTTTTTTTGAAGGAAAAGCAGAAGTAGAACAAGTCTACATCGACTTTAATTCGTTTTTTTGAAGGAAAAGCAGAAGTAGAACGAGTCTACATCGACTTTAGCTCGCATTTTTGAAGGAAAAGTAGAAGTAGAACAAGTCTACATCGACTTTAGCTCGCATTTTTGAAGGAAAAGTAGAAGTAGAGGGAGTCTACATCGACTTTTACTCGTTTTCTTAAAGGTAAAATAGAAGTAGAACAAGCCTACATCAACTTTAGCCCGCTATTTTTTAAATTCCTATCCACTTAGCAGATACACGTCTTCTTCTTGACTCCAATCTTATCACGCTGCTCGATTTTTTTTATATAATCGGTAGCTATCGGTACCTTACAGGCAGTGTTTCCAACATCAACTTGGACTTTGCCAATAATGTCTGCAACCCGGATCGCTTCTTCGTGAAGCTCCACAACATAAGCTCCAACACAAATAACAAAATTGTTCATCATATAACGGACACGATTCTTTTCCGAGTGGATCGTCGTTTCTACTTGCTTTAGAAGCGATCTTATTTCCTCCAGGTCAAGCTCCTCATCAGCCGTAATTGATAAATAATTAGAATACGTACTCCACCCAGCTACAGCTGTCATTTCGACTTCTGATTTCATCCATTCTCGAGCCAACTCTAAAGCATACTTGCTCTCAGCAGCGACGCTGGCAACCGTATATTCCGCAAGCATGTACCAGTTGGCATTCTTCACCCAATCCTGAAGTGTTTCTTTTTCCATTAGCTTAGGCTTTACGGAGAGTCCTGCTAAATACATAGCGTCATGGTTATTCGTATTATAGAGCGCCAATGCTAGTTCTTGATCCTTTTTCACATACTTTACAAGCTTCTTTAAATCGCCCACTTTTACACCGTAGAAGGTTCCTTTTGCGCCATGATTCAAATAGGTTTTCTTTGTTTGCTCTGATCCCAGTTTCTCCAACTCCAGCATCAATTCCTCTAATGTCATTATGTAACCTCCATTGGTCATATACTTTTCATTATTTTACCATCTACTGATGAAAATTCCTTCGCCTGAAAAGGAATCTGTTTATTTTTCATGAAAAAGGTTATTTTTGAAAATAGTAAGGATACACACTTCACAAAGAAAAGAGGATACGATGGGAGAAATATTTCAATTATTAAAGCGCGGAAATAAATCAGCTCTGCTGGCAGCCATTATTAATACGGTCATTTCAATTATTAAAGGCGTCGCCTATATGTTTACTGGAAATGTTGCGATGTTTGCGGAAACGATGCATAGCTTGGGTGATGCAGCGAACCAGTTCTTTGTATTTATCGGCTCTGCATTAAGTAAAAAGGCACCGACGGAAAAATACCCAAATGGCTTCGGCCGCTTAGTCAATCTTGTTCTGTTAGGGGCTGTTCTTATAGTTGGTATTATGGCTTTCGAAACGATTAAAGAAGGTTATCATCATGTGGTGCATCCAACAGAAGCCGGCGGATTTGCCATAAATGTTACCGTTCTAGCGGTTGCTACGCTGTTAGAGACCTTTGTCTTGTTTAAGGCGATGAAGGAAGTGTTACATGAAATTGAGGTAGAAGCCAGTGGATTCGCGGTGTTTGGAAAAAGCTTTGCAAATCTGGGAAGGGCGAAGCCTGCCACAAAGCTAGTGTTCATGGAGGATTTAGTCGCAACTATGGGTGGCTTATTAGCCATTATCGCGGTTGTTATCTCACACTACACCGATTTGCACCAATTGGAAGGCCTTGCTTCTATTATCATTGGAATAATGATGCTTTTCGTAGTAGGTAAAGTATTTTTAGATAACGCAGCTGGGGTAATCGGACAAGCGGATGAAGAGATGGAAAATAAAATTGGTGCACTTGTAATGGCCGACCCGGATGTGAAGGACATTCAGGGGATTACGGTCATTAAAGAGGGAGAAGATCTCCATGTTGAGCTGGAAATTGAGGTGGATCCGAAATTAACAGTAGCAGCGGCCGATGATATTAAAGATCGTTTGGAAGAAAAAATCATGGCAGAAAAAGGGGTCGTAGACGTTACGATTGAGATCGATGAAGAAGATGGCGTCATGACCTGGAAAAGCAAGAATGAATTAGAGACTGAATAAAGGCAATTAGTGAAATGGGCAACCAATATCTTATATTGGCTGCCCACTTCACTATTCCCAAGGCTTCTTCGTTGTAAAAACCCCAGCAAGTTCCTTACTGCTTTTTCTATGTTCTTTTCGCTTTTCAGCACGATCTTTTCCTGTTTCGAAAAGCTTCTTTTCTTCTGCAGTCTCAGGAATAATACCAGGGACCTTCGTGGGTTTTCCATTCTCGTCTAACGCAACAAACGTTAAAAAGGCCGTTGCAGCAATTTTCCTGTCGCCGGACATTAAGTTCTCAGCAATGACCTTGACGAAAATTTCCATAGAGGAATTGCCTGTGTATGAAACAAAGGTCTCAATACATACCGAATCCTTTGGCGTAATCGGACTAAGGAAATCCACGGAATCAATCGACGCCGTCACACATTCTGCCCGTGAATGTCTTACGGCTGAAATGGATGCGATCATATCGATATCGCTTATTAATTTGCCGCCAAACAATGTGTTATGGTTGTTAACATCATTAGGAAAAATCCTGCTCGTTCGAACCACTCTAGATTCATTACATGTTTTAGCTTCCATTTTCATCACTCCACTATCCAGCCCTCTAAAAAACATAAAATGGCCATGGGCATATTTTTTGTTAGTATGGCCACGATAGTAATAGATTATCAGTCCGCTTTATTCATGTCACTTACAACGGATTTTGTGACTTGTTTGGTGTTGATGATACAATGGTCACCTAGGTTAATGGTACAGCCAATTACTTTACTATTAGCCGTATTACTATCCTGAACTGTAGGACCAAGGTTAATATTTGCATTATTATTTATAGAATTAACTTTAAAATTGCCAATATTAATTGAAAAAGGCATTTTTGATCACCGTCCTATTTTATTATATTTTTCAATAGGGCAGGTGATTGTCCACACACCTAGAACAAGCAGTTAAATAATGAGCGAATGAAATAAAGTTGTGGTACAGTACATATATTAATATTTGGTCAGGAGGTATACTCAATGAGTTTACAGGCACAAATCATGAAAGACTTACACGTTGCTCCAAACATTCAACCAAAAGAGGAGATACGCAAGAGAGTCGACTTCTTGAAAAATTATCTGTTACGAACAAAGGCAAAGGGATACGTATTAGGCATTAGCGGCGGCCAAGATTCTACACTCGCCGGAAGACTAGCACAACTGGCAGTAGAAGAACTACGAAATGAAGGAAAGAATGCTCTTTTTATTGCTGTTCGTCTTCCATATGGCGTTCAAAAGGATGAGGAAGATGCTCAGCGTTCATTAGATTTCATCCGAGCTGACCGCCAGCTTGTGTTTAATATCAAGGCGGCCGTCGATGAAGTTCAAAATGAATATAACTCAAGCATCGATGCTGAGCCGTTAAGCGATTATCATAAAGGGAACGTGAAAGCACGTATGAGAATGATTGCCCAGTATGCTGTTGGCGGAATGGAAGGTCTCCTTGTGATTGGGACGGATCATGCTGCGGAAGCAGTAACGGGGTTCTATACTAAGTATGGTGATGGCGGTGCAGATATCCTGCCACTGTCTGGGTTAACCAAGCGCCAAGGGAAAGAGCTTCTTAAGGAACTGGGAGCTGACGAACGCCTCTATTTAAAGGTACCAACAGCTGATCTCCTCGATCAAAAACCGGGTCAAGCGGATGAGACGGAATTAGGAATCACGTATGATGAATTGGATGATTATTTAGAAGGAAAGCCTGTATCACAGGATGTAGCTGAAAAAGTAGAAAAGCGTTATCTCATAACAGAACATAAGCGCCAGCTACCTGCTACGATGTTTGATGACTGGTGGAAATAAAATATTACATGGAAAGAGGGAGTGCCAAAATGGCGCTCTCTCTTTCTTTGGATAATCCTATTCTAATTTCCATTAACCCCATATTTGAAAGAGAACAATAGGAAGTTATAATGATTCATGTTGTTGTTTACTATTTTTTACATTTTGACTCACTAATACTTTAGCAAGATAAAATTTTCCATTGACATAAAGACCTATCAATCCTATAGTTAATAACGTTGTTTCATATTTATGCAATCAATTGTTAATTTAAAACATTATCTTACAATAAAAATAAACATTCATTGGAGAGAGGTGTTCATAGCATGGGGAAGACAAATAAATTAGGATTTTGGGTGTTAACAGCACTGGTAGTTGGTAATATGGTTGGCTCGGGGATCTTTATGCTGCCACGTTCACTATCTGAATCAGCAAGTCCCGCCGGCGTTATCTCTGCATGGCTTGTCACAGGTTTCGGGGTGTTGATGACTGCACTCGTATTCGGAAACTTAGCCATTCGTAAGCCAAAATTACAAGGCGGACCGCAAATCTATGCAAAAGACTTGTTTAAGCAAGGGTCACATGCATCAACATTAGCAGGCTTTATGTCCACTTGGGGTTATTGGATCGGAAACTTAGCAGGAAACGTAGCGATGATTACAACATTTGCTGGTTACCTATCAACATTTTTCCCGATTTTAACAAGTCAAGCAGAATGGTTTACCATTGGTAACTTTACACTTAAGGTAGGTAATGGTTTAACTTTCATTGTTTGTTCTGTTCTTTTATGGGGAACGCACACCATCATTCTCCGTGGAATGGAAAGTGCCGGAAAATTAAACTTTGCCGCTACTGCTGCGAAGGTTGCAGGATTTATCTTATTTATTATCGTTGGATTGTTTGCTTTTGAAAAAAGTAACATGCTTCCATTCATGGCAGAAAGACTCGATGATGCTGGTCACTCCATCAGTATGATGAAGCAAATAAACAATGCAGCGGTGAATACATTATGGGCATTTATTGGGGTAGAATCAGCAGTGGTGTTTGCCTCACGTGCGAGAAGACAAACTGACGTAAAACGTGCAACGATCCTTGGCTTATTTATAGCACTTGGAATTTATGTAGGAATTAGTACACTAGTTATGGGGATGTTAGACCAAAACACACTTATTCACTCTGATAAACCATTAATTGATGCGATTTCAACAGTTTTAGGACCAATTGGTGGAAAAATTTTAGCAGCAGTGGGGTTGATCAGTTTATTTGGCTCAACAATCGGTTGGTTAATGTTAAGTGCTGAAGTTCCATATCAAGCAGCAAAGCAAGGCTTATTCCTTCCTGCCTTCCTTAAAGAAAACAAAAAAGGCCTGCCAGTCTTTTCAATGATCGTTTCTAACGGGCTAGGGCAATTATTTATTTTCTCGACGATCTCAAAATCAATTTCAGGAGCATTTGATTTTGTAATTGTCATAGCTACTTTATCGTATTTAGTCCCATACTTTATCTCATCGGTTTATCAACTAAAACTAGTTGTCACTGGTGACACCTATAAAGGAGATAAATCAAGAGTAGGAGATGGTATCATTGCACTCCTTTCTACAATTTATTCTGTATGGGTCATTATCGCAGGTACAGCAGATATTAAAACATTTACCTATGGAATGATTCTTTTAGCAAGTGGTATCCTTTTCTATGGACCGCTTTTGAAAAAGAAAAATGCTCCTAAGTCGGAACAAAAAGTAGCATAAGTAAGCAAAACCTATCAGGGATTCTCTGATAGGTTTTTTTTATTTATAAAGGGGCAAAATAAATTTCGATTCCCAACAATTTTTCTTTGACAGAAAAGAAATGATGTACTATGATAATTAAATCCTACAAAAACTATCAGATTTAGGGGGTTTTCGTTTTGAAAAGATTAACTGTACTATTTGCACTCTTATTAAGCTTTATGTTTGTTCTATCAGCATGTGGTAAAGATGAAAATGCTGATAAGAAAAAAGAGAACAAAACAGCTGAAAAAGCTGATGGGGATGTTTTGAAAAAAATCAAAGATAACGGCACGATTACCATTGGAACAGAGGGTACATACCCACCATTCACATTCCATGATACAAATGGAAAATTAACAGGATTTGATGTCGAGCTTGCTGAAGAAGTAGCGAAGCGTCTAGGTGTGAAGGCCGAATTCAAAGAGACACAATGGGATGCTATGTTCGCAGGACTTGATGCCAAGCGATTTGATATGATTGCGAACGAAGTGGGAATTCGTCCAGATCGTCAAGAAAAGTATGATTTCTCAGATCCTTACATTACGTCATCTGCTGTATTAATCGTAAGCAAGGATAACGATAAAGTAAAAAGCTTTGAAGATATTAAGGGGTTAAACTCTGCGCAATCTTTGACAAGTAATTACGCTGATATCGCTAAGAAATACGGTGCGAATCTTGTTGGGGTTGAAGGATTCCAACAATCAATCGAGTTGCTTGGACAAAAACGTGTCGATGCAACGGTCAATGACAAGTTAACGTTTTTAGATTTCAAAAAGAGTAAGCCAGATGCCCCGGTTAAGATTGCGGCAACAAGTGACGATGCGTCGACGAGTGGCTTTATGTTTAGAAAAAATAGCGGTGCCCTTGTAGATGAAGTCAACAAAGCGTTAAAAGATATTGTTGATGATGGCACATACAAAAAAATCTCAGAGAAATGGTTTGGTGAAGATGTACTTAAATAGTATTTTTACTGATCCAGAAAGAGCGCAAAAGTTATTCGATATTGCAAAAAGTTCCCTTCAGCCCATGCTGGAGGGAGCACTTGTCAATACGATTCCATTAACAATTATAAGCTTTATTTGCGGTATAATTTTAGCCGTGCTGACTGCATTGGCCCGAATTTCTCATGTGAAAGTTTTGCAAATAATCGCTAGAGTTTATGTTTCTGCGATTCGAGGAACACCATTACTGGTGCAATTATTTATCATTTTTTATGGACTTCCTAATCTCGGTGTTACCCTCGATCCATTTATCTCAGCGGTTATTGGATTTTCACTTAGTGTGGGGGCGTATGCATCAGAAATTATTCGGGCTGCCATACTTTCCATCCCGAAAGGCCAATGGGAAGCAGGGTATTCCATTGGGATGACCTATACACAAGCATTGCGGAGAATTATTCTGCCACAAGCAGCTAAAGTATCCATTCCCCCATTATCGAATACCTTTATCAGCCTTGTAAAAGATACGTCACTAGCTTCACTGGTGCTCGTAACGGAAATGTTCCGCCGTGCACAGGAAATCGCTTCAACCAATTATGAGTTTCTATTGGTTTATTCCGAAGCAGCCCTCCTTTATTGGGTCATTTGCTTTTTTCTATCTGTCATTCAAGGTTTTATGGAAAAAAGACTGGACCGATATGGAGCCTAGCATGGGGATTATAGGAAAAAGGGAGTTTTACGATGATTTCAATTAAAGGTCTATATAAACAGTTCGGTCAATTAGAAGTGTTAAAGGGGATTGACCTTGAAGTGGAGAAGGGGAAAGTGGTGGTTGTCATCGGGCCATCTGGTTCTGGTAAGACGACCATGCTTCGGTGCTTGAATGTGCTCGAAACTCCAACAAAAGGGATCATTTCTATTGAAGATCAAAGTCTCGATTTTTCAAAGGCTGTTTCGAAAAAGAATATCGCTTCCTTTCGACGTTTAACGGGAATGGTGTTTCAAAATTATAATCTTTTTCCTCATAAAACGGCCCTTGAGAATGTGATGGAGGGACCGGTTGTGGTGAAGGGTGAAAGTAAAGATGCTGCCCGTAAAAAGGCCCAGACCCTCTTAGAGAAAGTGGGACTAGGAGATAAAATAGACTACTATCCGGCACAGCTTTCTGGTGGTCAGCAGCAGCGTGTCGGAATAGCCCGGGCGCTTGCCATGGAACCAGAGGTCATGCTGTTTGATGAACCGACATCTGCGCTTGATCCGGAGCTAGTGGGCGAAGTTTTAAAGGTTATGAAGGACCTTGCTAATGAAGGCATGACTATGATTGTTGTTACTCATGAAATGCGCTTTGCTCGTGACGTGGCAGACGAGGTCATCTTTATGGATCAAGGTGTCGTGGTCGAAAGAGACAAGCCAGAAGCCATCTTTACTCAACCGAAAGAAGAACGAACTAGGAAGTTTTTGAATATGATTCAGTAAGGTGCTGTAGCTCGGAGCTATGGCACTTTTTGTTGCGGTAAAAACCTAATATTTGGAAAAATATCCATTAACCTCTGAAAATGAGCCAATCTGGTTCAAAAATGAGCCAATTCCATTAAAAATAGAGCCAATCCAGTCCAAAAATCAGCCAATCCCCCCAAAAAATGAGCCAATCACAAAATCACCAGCAAATATTGTTCAAAGTATCTACTCATACTCCGGCAGGATACTCAATTTCCGTGTTGAAATAATAAGTATTCGGTAAATTTTTGAAGAAAAATGAAACTTTTTCCACATGTAAACGTAAATAAGGTACCTACATAAGAAGGGACTGATGCCTTTGGAACCATTCAGCATTCCTTTAGAAACCATCTATCTGTATGGCCTGATTATTTCAGGTGTGTTAACTGTTTTGTATGTATTGTTTGCAGATGTGTTTCATTTCCATGGAGCAGGAGATGGGGGATTACACTTTCTAAATCCTGTTCTAATTTTTGCTTTTATCACTGTCATGTCGGCAAGCGGCTATTTGTTCGAAAAGCTATCATCCTTACATTATTTATTAATATTAGCTATCTCTGCAGTCGCCGCGTTTATAGTGGTCACGTTATTAAATGTGTTTGTATTAGTACCCTTATCTTCTGCTGAAGAGTCGTTGGTCTATAATGAATCAGATTTACGTGGACGTATTGGTACCGTGATTACAAGCATCCCTGCTGATGGTTTTGGGGAAGTGCTGATAGATAGTATAAGTGGAAGAATTGCGAAACCAGCATCCAGCTTTGACGGAGAGCAAATCCCGTATGGCTCAACTGTGCTTGTCGTGCAGGTGAAAAATGGGGTACTTGAAGTTACCGTCCATCAAGAAATAGAAAGTTTTATTTAGAGGGGGTTTTAAGAAATGGAATTTAGCATTATTTGGGTTGTTATTGGTATTGCCGTACTTATTCTTTTAGCATTAATTGGTGTATTTATTACTAAGTATCGAACAGCCGGACCTGATGAGGCACTTATTGTAACAGGTAGCTTCCTCGGTAACGGAAATGTTCATGTGGACGAATCAGGGAATAAAATTAAAATCATTCGCGGCGGCGGTAGTTTTATTTTACCGGTATTTCAACAGGCAAAACCGCTTAGTCTACTTTCAAGTAAGCTAGAAGTAACCACGCCTGAGGTGTACACAGAACAGGGTGTTCCAGTTATGGCAGACGGCGTTGCGATTATTAAAATTGGTGGATCTATTAGTGAAATCGCAACGGCTGCTGAGCAGTTCCTGGGCAAGCCGAAGGAAGACCGCGAGAATGAAGCAAGGGAAGTCCTTGAAGGACATCTACGTTCTATTCTTGGTTCAATGACGGTAGAAGAAATCTATAAAAACCGCGACAAGTTTTCCCAGGAGGTCCAAAGAGTTGCTTCACAGGACCTGGCGAAAATGGGATTAGTCATTGTTTCGTTTACAATTAAAGATGTTCGTGATAAAAACGGCTACCTTGACTCACTTGGTAAGCCGCGTATTGCGCAAGTAAAAAGGGATGCAGATATTGCTACGGCAGAGGCAGAGAAAGAAACACGGATTAAAAAAGCGGAAGCCTCTAAGGAAGCAAAGCGTTCTGAATTAGAGCGGGCAACAGAAATCGCTGAGGCTGAAAAAACGAATCAGCTGAAAGTTGCTGATTTCCGCCGTGAGCAAGATATAGCCAAAGCCCGCGCCGACCAGGCGTACGATCTTGAAAGTGCACGTTCGAAGCAAGAGGTAATGGAGCAGGAAATGCAAATCAAGATTATCGAAAGACAAAAGCAGATCGAACTCGAAGAGAAAGAAATCCTTCGCCGCGAGCGTCAATATGATTCAGAAGTGAAGAAGAAGGCAGATGCGGACCGTTATTCTGTTGAGCAATCAGCTGCTGCTGACAAAGCGAAGCAAATGGCGGAAGCGGAAGCAAATAAATACCGCATCGAGGCCATGGCAAAAGCAGAAGCTGAAAGAATCCGCCTAGATGGTTTGGCGAAAGCAGAAGCACAAAAAGCTCAAGGTTCTACCGAAGCAGAAATTATCCGCTTAAAAGGTTTGGCAGAAGCGGAAGCCAAGGAAAAAATCGCCGAAGCGTTCGAGCAATTCGGGCAAGCGGCGATCTTGGATATGGTTATTAAAATGCTACCTGAATATGCGAAGCAAGTGGCAGCTCCATTATCTAATATCGATAAAATTACGGTTGTGGATACGGGCGGCGGCTCAGGTGAAAATGGCGGTGCCAATAAAATCACCAGTTATGCAACGAACTTAATGGCTAGCCTTCAGGAATCGTTAAAGGCTTCAAGTGGAATCGATGTGAAAGAATTAATCGAAAACTATTCAGGCAAAGGCAACGTGAGAAGAAGCATAGAGGAATTAACGGATGAAGTGAAAAAGAAGACAGAATAAACAACAAAAACTCCTTATCGAATATGGCGATAAGGAGTTTTTACTTAGAGAATAATCTCAAAAGTTGTCCCTTTATTCGGGCTGCTTGTTACCTCTACGGTGCCCCCGTGGGCTTCAACCAATTGCTTCACAATGGCAAGTCCTAGCCCCGATCCGCCCAAGGCGCGGGTTCGTGACTTGTCCACACGATAGAAGCGTTCAAATATCCTTGGTAAATCTTCCTCTGGTATGCCCTTTCCTTCATCCTGGACCTTGAAATGGACCTTCCCACTCATTCGTTTAACCCCAACCTTAATTTGTGTATAGGGCTCGGAATACTTACGTGCATTATCAATCAGATTCAATATGACCTGTTCAAAACGGATGGGGTCAATTAATAAATATAGGTCATCCGTACATTCCAGATCTAGATCCAAATGCTGCTCCTTTAAAGCTGGAGAAACTTTTTCTATGATTCCTTGAAAATAAGGGCGCAAATGAACCTCCTCTTTTTCGATAGAAAATGTATTTTCGTCCATTTTCGCCAAATGAAACAGGTCTATCACCAATTTGGCTAACTTCTGTGATTCTTCATGGATGATAACTAGATAGTGTTCCTTATCCTTTTCGTCCGTTTCCTTACGTCGGGCGATGTCAGCATACCCCTTAATATAGGTTAACGGTGTTCGCAGTTCGTGAGAGATACTTGCCAGGAATTCATTTCGTTCATTCTTTAAACTTTCTAAATCACTAGCTAAGACTTTAATTGATTCTCCCAATTCTCCAATTTCATCCTTCCCTAGCTTCGGTAAAGAGACGCTAAGGTCACCTTTACTGATTCGTTTGGTTGCTTCACTCATTTTAATAAGCGGGTTTGTGACCACCCTGGTTAAAAACACGATGATAATCATCATAAAGAGAAGAGAAAGCAGTCCTGCGAACAGAAAATGTTGGTTCAGTCCGGCAATTAAGTCTTTTATCTTTTGTGTATTTTGAAACATATAGACATAGCCATCAGTCTTTTTATCAACCACGACAGGACTGATAGAAGCAATATACGTCGCCTTTTTCCAATCATCTTCTAAGATGAGTCCTTCATGTGGAATCTTCTTCGGTGTTCGTTGAAGAATATGCTTCATTTCATCTGTCACCTTATTGGATGACATATAAATTGATCCATCTGGTTTTGTTAAAATCACCTGTGTATCGGTCCGTGCTTCCATCATGGCAATATGTCTAATCGTTTCTTCATGGAACGATGCCTCTAAAACCTCACGATGATTATTCCCCCTGGTCTGGAGTGCAGACAACTCCTCATGCACGCGGGAATGAATGATATTGTTATGCAAAAAGAACATGGATATCGTTTCTAACAGGAAAATAGTTAAGAAGAAAAGTAAGCCTATTTTAAAGGATATTTTATTCATTTCAGTCAGCTCCTCACTCCCTAAGAATACTACAACTTCAAAAAGGAAAACCGCTCATTTTGTAGCTATTTTTCTAAAATTGAAGATGTTTTGACTAAGTTGTAACGAATTTGTGAAGTTACAAAAATCACAGACCCAAGATGATATAGTAAATATATGGGGAGTGATCATAATGAAAATATTATTAGTGGATGATGAAAGAAGAATTGTAGAAGTTCTCGAAGCCTATCTAGAGAGAGAAGGCTATGAAATTCACAGTGCTGATAATGGACTAGATGCGTTAAAAAAAGCGAAATCGATCAAACCTGACTTAATCATATTAGATCTCATGCTACCCGATATTTCTGGGGAAGAGGTTTGCCGGCTCGTACGGAAAGAATCAGATGTTCCCATTCTGATGCTTACGGCTAAATCGGCAGAGGATGACCGAATCAATGGAATTGTCATGGGAGCAGATGACTATTTAACCAAACCATTCAGCCCACGGGAAGTGGTTGTTCGCGTTCAAGCCATCCTCAGGCGTGTGAAAAAGGCGGAAAAAGTACAACTCCTTGAATTCAACGGTAAAAAGCTTGTCATTGACATTATTAAGAAGGAAGTTAGAGTAAACGATAAATACGTGACATTAACTCCAATCGAATATAAGTTATTAACGAATTTGGCTGAGAATCCGGGTCGTGTGTACAGCCGGATGGACTTATTAGAGAAAATTCAGGATGAGGGTATGTATTACGAAGGATATGAACGCAGCGTCGATACCCATATTAAGAACCTCCGAAAAAAAATTGAGCAAGATACACGGCAGCCGGATTTCATCGTAACGGTTTTTGGGATGGGGTATAAATTTGGAGGGGTACTAGATGCTGCAAACACTCCGGTCTAAAATCCTGTTTTATTTAGTTTTGATCTCTATGATTGGAATAGTCATTGTCAGCTTCTTTATTCAGTATGGGTTTGAAGAGAGCTTTAATAGTTATTTGGATCGTAATAGGGAAAAGAAGATTGATAGAATTATCACGGAAATTGAGAAGGATTATAGGAAAAATGGCCATTTTACCAGTGATCCTGTGTATGGCCTATTGCACGAGCATGCCATGACCGATCAGCTGTATTTTCAATTATATGATCGCTTTGGACAACTGCAGATGGATTCCTCTAACATTCGTAGCATGCTGAATAGCTTCGGATTGACAGAGCCAGCACCGGATGGGGAGGAGTGGCATTCTAAATCCTATATCCTAAAAGTAGATAATAATCTTATTGGGAAACTGGTGGCGATTTATCCCAAAGGCTTAATTGATGATGAGTATACATTTATTCAAACCATTCAGCTTTATATTTACGCGGCGGTTTGTTTAACGATTGTTCTCGCCATCATCTTCAGCATGCTTTTTTCGAAAAAGCTGACTGCCGGTTTAAAAAAGCTTTCTTTTGCCGCAAATGAACTTCAGCAGCATAATTTGGACATTCGAATCCCATTGTCAGGTTTGCCTACTGAAGTGAAGCAAATTGCTATCTCCTTCAATAACCTTGCAGAATCCTTGGCAAGGGAAGAGATGCTTCGGAAGCAGTTTACGGGGGACTTGGCACATGAATTAAGAACGCCGCTTGCCACGTTAAGAAGTCAAATCGAGGCCTTTCAGGATGGAATTTGGGAGCCCACACCACAGCGGCTTCAGGTAAGTCACGAAGAATTGATGCGTCTGGTAAGACTAGTGAATGAACTGGAAAAATTACTGGCTGCGGAAAATCCGCAAATTAAGCTGGAAAAAATAGAATTAGAGGCTGGCAGTGTTTTAGAGGCACTTTACGAAATGTTTATGCCCATATTTAAGGAGAAGGGGATACACCTTCATATCGAGGAGCCAAAACAGGAAGAATTGTTCGAAGCGGACAAAGACAAGCTCATGCAAATCCTGTCAAATATCTTAAATAATGCCCTGAAATATACACCGGAAGGGAAGAATGTCACCCTCTCTGTTGAAACGGAGAAGGCAGGATATGTCGGCTTCAAGATTCAAGATGAAGGGTCTGGTATGGCCGAGGATGATATCCCACATATATTTGAACGGTTTTATCGCGGCGATAAATCACGTGACCGGAAAACAGGCGGGGTTGGCATTGGTCTCTCCATTGTGAAGGCTTTAATGGATGCTCATAAAGGGCTGATCAAAGTAAAAAGTAAATTAAACAAGGGAACCAGTGTTACATTATGGTTTCCACATGAAGACTAAAAAAGGCCTCTCTACGAATCTTAGGATCAAGAGAGTCCCTTATTATCGGTTGGGAATCAGGTTAAGCGCGCGAGCTACTAAATAGACGGAGAAATTCCGCCTATTGACTCGAAAAATTGGAAAATGGGGATTTTTCTTTACATAACCGGAAAATCTCCGTTTATTTTATACTAAAAACGGTGCCAATACGATTGTCATTTTGGCACGTATTTTAAGAAGAGCACCTTAAAACGGAACCCTCGCTGTGCTGCATGCAAGGCTTTTTTCCTACAATAAATCTTTCACATTGTACACTTTTCCACTTTCTACATTTCCACTAAGCAGTAAATCTACTAATGCATTTGCCACTGTATCTGCCGATAGGAGAAGATTTTTCTCTTTGAATTCTTTGAAGCGCTCCAAATCCTTAAACGCTTCTTTAGAAGAAGAGCGAATGGTTTCCTGCATGTTGGTATCCATGACTCCTGGACTGAAAGCTATGATTTTGTTGTTCGTGTTCATTTCAGCCTGTTCGAGTGCTGCTGTCTGTGTAAACATATTAAGACCCGCTTTAGAACTGCAGTACACACTCCAGCTCTCGATCGAACGGACGGCTGCCCCGGAGGTTACATTCACAACCTGTACTCTCGTATTTGTGACCTGTGCTTTGTTTAAAATGAGATTGGTTGTAATGATCGGTGCAATTAAGTTGACTTGAATATTGCGAATGATCGGCGTTTGATCTAAATTGCCGACAGTCCGGATTGGTTCGATGACGCCCGCGTTATTAAAAAGTAGAATTTCTTCAGGATCCTTTTCAAAAATCAAATGGGCAATTTCCATAAATGCTTCCTGAACTTCTTTTTCCAAAGAGAGATTGCAGGAATAATGCTGATAAAATAGACCTTTTTCGTCTGCTAATTGTTTTATTTCCTGATTTTCTGATCTTGAAACTGAAACAATACCAATTTGTTCTTGAATGAGGCGTTTCGCAATCGCTGCACCTAGCCCTTTGGACGCACCGGTTATAATGGCGTATTTCATGGCATGAACTCCTCCTTAAAACCCCAAGTTATTATGTATCTATAAAAAGTAAACTTCTACCATATTTTATTCCTGACCTCATTTCTAATCAAATAAAAAGACAGTCTCCGTGGGAGCTGTCATTCATCGTGCGACTGGATAGAATTTTTTCCATTCATTTAAGAAAGGGGAGGTGGATGCATTCGGATGTTCTAACACTCTTGATGTTGGTCCGGTTTGCTTCACTTCACCATTAGCAATAATGGCAAGCTGTTTCGTAAGATAATGAATCTCCATCAAGTCATGGCTGACAAACACAGCAGTTGTATTTGCTTCCTCAATAATTCGTTTAAAATCTTCCATTAACTTTATCTTAGTCGGAAAATCTAAAGCAGAAAATGGTTCATCGAGAAAAAGAATCTCTGGCTCCACAATCATAGCTCGTGCTAAATTGACCCTTTGCGCCTCCCCACCAGATAAATAGAGCGCATTTTTTTTAGCCAGATGCGTGATACCAAATACCTCCATCCAATGAGCGACTTTCTCCTTAATAATGCTTTTTGGAATCTTTCGTAAGATTAAGCCGATGGCGATGTTGTGAAAAACAGTCGCATCTAAGAGTAAAGATTGCTGAAGGGCAATCGAGAATTTCCTTCGTAACTCTAGCGGAGCATTTCCATTCGGGATGGACTGTCCACGATAAACAATCTCACCGCTCGTTTGATTCTCAAGAAAAGCAAGTACTTTTAGCAGCGTGCTTTTCCCCGCACCGTTGGGTCCCATTATGCCGAGGAATTCTCGTGGCTGAATCTGGAATTCAGGAATATTGAGAATCGTTCTACCTTGTGCTTTATAAGTGATGTTTTTCAGTTCGATCAATGGGCTCATGAGAATCGCTTCCTTTGCTGTAAAAAGGTTAATATGGCCGTAATCATTAGGGCAACGGTCAATAAAATAAACGAAAGAGCGAGGGCGATATCAAAATTCCCTTTCGATACTTCCATCACGATCGTAGTAGTTAATATTCGAGTATCACCTTGAATATTTCCGCCTACCATCATGGCAGCACCCACCTCTGCTATAACCCGGCCGAAGCCAGCCATTACCGCAGCTAGAATCGCAATCTTTGATTGTTTGACGAGAATGACTAACGTTTGGAGCCTCGTTGCACCAAGCGCTTTGATTTGCAGGAGCATTTTATCATTCACTTGCTGAAAAGCGGAACAAGTTAAGCTTGTAATTATAGGCAATGACACTAATACTTGTGCCATAATAATAGCTGTAGGTGTATATAGCAGGGACCAATCACCTAACGGGCCGGAACGCCATAAAAACATAGTAATCCAAAGTCCGGCAACAACAGGGGGGAGCCCCATACCCATATTAATAAATAGTAGAAGTAATTTGCGTCCTCTAAATCTAGTTAATCCAAGTAGAATACCGAGGGGAAGTCCAAGCAAGGTACTAAATAGAATGGCAATTAAACAAACCTTTAGAGTCAGCCAAGTAATTTCAAATACCTCTGTGTCTCCAGAGAAGATCATTTCAAATGCTTTCTTAAGTCCATCTAGTAAAAGTTCCATGCATTGCTTCCCTCCAGGTGAAAATAGAGGCTAACTCAATAGCAAAGGTGTCAATCCCCTTATGAGTCAGCCTCGCTTGACAAACTATTCAGTATATTTATAGAACAATGATTGACCGTAGTCTTTCTTACCGAAGTTTTCAATTACATCTTGGATTTTTGGATCTACCATAAATTCTACGAATTTTTCCGCATCCTTGCTATTAATTTTATCATGCTTTTCAGGATTTACTTGCATGACATGATAAATGTTCATTAAATCCTTGCCGCCTTCGACAATAATTTTAAGAGTGTCTAAGTTTTTCTCTTGGGCAAGCCATGTAGCACGGTCTGTTAACACATAGCCTTTTTTCTCAGCTGCCACTTGTAATGTTTGCCCCATACCTTGACCTGTTGAAACATACCATTCACCTGCAGGCTTGATGTTTGCTAAAGTCCAAATGCCAAGTTCTTTTTTGTTCGTTCCAGAGTCGTCCCCACGGGAAATAAATGTAGCTTTCGCTTCTGCCAGCTTCTTGAACGCAGCAGTAACATCATCACCACTGACACCCGCTGGATTCTCTTTTGGACCAACTAAAATGAAGTCATTATACATTACACGCTTATAGTTTATGGCGTCACCAGCATCAACCACTGCTTTTTCAGCTGCAGGGGCATGTACTAGAAGGGCATCTGCTTCTCCTTTTGTTCCCATCTCTAATGCTTGTCCAGTACCAACTGCAATCGTTTTTACTTTTACATTATTCTGTTTTTCAAACATGGGGATGAGAACATCCAATAAGCCGCTGTCCTGTGTACTTGTTGTTGTTGCAAGAATCATTTCTGTTGGTGCAGCCTTAGTTTCCTTTTTTTGATCTTTTGCCGCAACATCTTTTGTTTCTGAATTTCCGCAAGCGGAAAGGACTAAAAGCATGAAAGCGAATAAAACAGCAACATAGCGATTTTTTAACATGTGGTTTCCTCCGTTAAAGTAGTTTGATAGATTACTTTTCCTAAATCTTCGATTGAATACCCTTCTAAATCCGTTAAGCTGTCTTTGAACTCAGGAGATTGCAGGTATTGAATTAAATCTGTTAAGTTCTGCTTGTTTTCCTCTGTAAAACGAAACACTAGGTCAAAGTGTTCTTGGGTAACGGGAACAAAATCAAGACCTAAATGACTAGCAGCAGATTGAATTCCGAATGCTACGTCAGCAATTCCCCTGCTAATATAGGACGCGGCGGAAAGATGATTCCACTCTTCATTGTTGTACCCGTTAATTTTACTAGGGCTAATTCCATTGCTTGATAGCTTTGAGTCAAGCAAGAATCTTGTTCCTGCTCCTTTTTGGCGGTTAATGAATTGGACATCCTTCCTCACAAGGTCAGAGAAATCAAGAATACACTTTGGATTCCCCTTGGCGACGATGAAGCCTTGCTGTCTAGCAGCGAGTCGAAGGACCAGGATTGATTCATAGACAAAAAGCTGATGAATGAATGGCAGGTTATATTCTTGGGATGTCGGATCTAATAAATGAATGGCTGCTATATCGCACTGCCCGCGGTAAAGCATCATAAGTCCCTCTAGACTGCCTATGTAAGAAGGCTGAATTTGTACGTTTAATGCCGTTCCTGCTTGTTTAGCAAAATGCTCGACGAGAAAATCATGACTCCCTGATAATCGAATGGACAGAGCATGATTGTTGGTCGTGCTTGTTGGGTTTGATTGAATTTTCTTTGCCGGAGCTTTTGTATTTTCTTTATACCTTTCAAGCTCAGCGTGATCAATTCTCATTTTGTTACCGATCTTAAATGCCTGCAGCTCACCTCTTTTTATCAGCTCATAAACCGTATGTTTTGAGATTTGAAAGATCTGTGCCACTTCATCGGGAGTATATGCCTTTTCTTCCATGTGTCACCCACCTTTTCCAATTCCAAGTTAACTTTAATAAAAGATTATCATACTGAATGTGACTTTTGTTAAGTTTTGTTAAGTTTTGTTTATTCTAGTGAAGAATTGTCACGTATTGTTCAAATGGAGACGCAACTGTCACACTTAGTTCACAAACTTCACGTTTTGTTCAATGGTGAGCATGGAAGTTTGTTGTACTATAGTAGTAGTAAATAAAACTAGTGGAAAAGAAAGGGATGATGGCCATGTCAAAACTTTTATATATTACAGCTAATCCGAAGAATGATAGTAAGCTTTCAAAAGGAATGCAAATTGGAGAAGTATTTTTAGCGGAGTTTAAAAAAGAGCAGCCAGATGTGGAAATCGAGCGCTGGCATTTATACGATATGGAAATCCCTGATATTGATATGGATCTACTTTATGCGAGAGCGAAATTATCGTTCATGGGCTATACAAAGGATCAGTTATCGGAGGCGGAACGGACAAAGCTGGAAAAGATGCATGAGTTGGCTGATCGCTTTATCGAAGCGGATTATTATGTGTTTGTTACACCAATCTGGAATCTAGGTGCCCCGTCCATTTTGAAAAAATTCATCGATAACTTATTTATTGTAGAAAAAACATTTACAAATACCTCGGAAGGACCTAAGGGACTTCTTACTGGCAGAAAGGCAATTCATATTCAAACTAGAGGTGGAATCTACTCAACAGGACCAATGGTTGATTTCGAATTCGGTGATCGCTACTTAAGGAAGGTATTTGAATTCTTAGGTTTTGAGAGCTTGGATACAGTTGTTGCAGAGGGAATGGACCATTTTCCGAAGAAAGTACCGGAAATTATGGCAAAAGCCAAAGAACAAGCAGCAGTAGCAGCACGTGAGATGGCGAAACAAACGGCAATAGTATAATAAAAGGCAGTTCGAGTCATCTCGAACTGTCTTTTTTGTGACTGACATCCATTTTATTTGCGAAAAAACAGGGTTTATTTGCGTTAGTTCACTTTTTATTTGCGATAATACAAGTTTTATTTGCGAATACCAGCCTTTTATTTGCGAAACTTTCCCAGCCTAGGCTCGCTCTACTTTTACATTCCCTTCAAAAAATGAGGAAAGTAAAAGTAGGCTCGTTCTACTATTACTTTCCCTTCGAAAATGCCAGCAAAAGTAGAAGTAAGCTCGTTCTACGTTTACTTTCTCTTTAAAAATGCCAGCAAAAGTAGAAGTAGGCTCGTTCTACGTTTACTTTCTCTTTAAAAATGCCAGCAAAAGTAGAAGTAGGCTCGTTCTACTATTACTTTCCCTTCGAAAATGCCAGCAAAAGTAGAAGTAGGCTCGTTCTACGTTTACTTTCCCTTTAAAAATACCAGCAAAAGTAGAAGTAGGCTCGTTCTACGTTTACTTTCTCTTTAAAAATGCCAGCAAAAGTAGAAGTAGGCTCGTTCTACGTTTACTTTCTCTTCAAAAATGCCAGCAAAAGTAGAAGTAGGCTCGTTCTACGTTTACTTTCTCTCAAAAATGCCAGCAAAAGTAGAAGTAGGCATCCTATACGTTTCCTTTTCCTTCAAAAAAACGGGTGAAAGTTGAAGTAGCCTCGCTTTACTGTTACTTTCCCTGATTAAAACTTCCCTGTAAATTGGAAAAATAACACGATAACTCCCAGTGCCCACACATAGATTGCAAACGGCTTTAAGGATTTCTTTTTCAAATAACCGATCATCCATTTAACGGCAATATACCCGAAGATCGCAGAGGAAATAATGCCGACCAACAGGGCTGATAAAGATATGGTTTCACCTTGGCCATCCAATAAGTCCTTCGTCTGCAAGACAATCGCGCCAGCAATAGCAGGTGTCGATAAAAGGAAAGAAAAGTATGCAGCTGTCTCACGGTCGAGCTTTCGCCAAAGAGCAGCAACAATCGTCATTCCTGAACGGGAAATAGCTGGCAGAATAGCCACTGCCTGAAATGTACCAATGATGAATGCATCCTTGTAGCTAATATCATCCATCTTTTTATAACCATTTTTCACTGAATCAGCGAACCACAGGAATAGCCCTGTTAAAAGGAATTCCCAACCTATGGTCACCCCCGTCTTGGAGATTTCATCAATATAATCTTTAAATGCAAGCCCAAAAATAACTGCTGGTATGGTCCCGACGATCAACAAAAAGGTTAATTTACTAAAAGGGTTTTTAATGATTTTTATAAATTCATTTTTATAAAAAACAAAAACTGCTAGTAAGGTACCGATATGAAGCATTGTGTCGAGCAATAGTCCAGCTTCCTGTAATCCAAATAAGTTCCTTCCCAAATAGAGATGTCCTGTACTGCTAATAGGTAGAAATTCAGTCAACCCTTGAATGATCCCGAGAATAAGTGCTTCCAGTTTTGTTAACATAAGTCCCCTCTCATTTCTATTATTAATAAGCTTGTACGTTAAAAAGATATGCAGCAAACAGTTGGTTCATGAAATCCACTTTTATTGATACGCATAAAATCTCAAGGAACCAAACAAATTATGTGCAAATGAAGGGCCGACTCCCATAAAATAGAAACATACCCGTTCGAGAGGAGAAACGCGTTTGGAAAATACACATCTTCATTTCAATACGTCTATCGGAGTCAAGAAGCCAGAAAATATTCGGAACAAACAACAGGCATGTCCTTTTTGCGAACGTGACCAGCTGACGGACCTTATTGCAGTGGATGGCCCCATCATTCTATTAAAAAATAAATATCCTGTTTTAGAAAATGCCTACCAGACCGTTTTAATCGAAACGGACGATTGTCAGGGAGAGCTCTCTACTTATTCAAAGGATCATTTGCACCGCTTAATTAAGTTTGGACTGAAGCACTGGTTAGAAATGGAGGAAAGCGGGCGCTATCGGTCGGTTATTTTTTTCAAAAATCATGGTCCATTATCAGGTGGAACATTAGCACACCCGCATATGCAAATTGTAGGACTAAATGATATTGATTATAGGGAAAAAGTGACGCATGAAATGTTTGAAGGGCTTGTGATAGCAGAAGAAGAAGGGACTAAGTTCACGCTTTCGACCAAGCCTCGTGTCGGATTTTATGAGTTTAATATGGAAATGAAAGATTCCAGCTATCAGGAAGCATTTTCGGAATATCTGCAAATGGCGGTCCATTATATCCTCAATCACTTTCCTTTTAAGGCGACAAGCTACAACATCTTTTTTCATCATATTGACGATAAAATCTATGCCAAGGTTGTCTCGCGTTTTGTCACCACGCCACTCTATATTGGTTACGGCATACCACAAGTACCAAGCAATCTAGATTGGATGGCAGACGAGGTAAAACGAATTTATTTTACATAATTAAGAAAGAATAAAATTCGACTTTGAGAATTGTCCAGCTCAACGCCTAGCCCCTCGGGTCAAATAACCTTCGGCAAGAAAAGTCAAAAGGCGGACTTTTCTTGCCGAAGAACATTTGCCTGTCGGGGCTGACCAAGGCGCTTCCGCTTTTCTTAATATGTAGGAAAATAGTATGTAAATAAAACCATTGTCGTTTAGAAGTTGTGATTTGTCGTTTTTAAAAATATAATGGAGGAATGGACAAGTTTTAATATAAGGTGGAGACCTAGCATGACTTCAAACAAAAATACAACTTCTAAACTTGATTATAATCTCGTTTTTATATTAATATTACTTTTTCTAGCCAGCTGTTTAGCCATTTATAGTGCTCAAGCAAGCGGTCAATATAAGGAGAATTTCTTACTAAAACAAATCATTTGGTACGTTGTCGGCGGGGGGATCATCGCGAGTGTCATGACACTTGATTCTGATCAATTGCGGAAACTTACCTGGTATGCGTATGGGTTCGGAATTTTTCTTCTTGCCTTCCTGATTATCGCACCTCCAAGTATTGCCCCTGTTATTAATGGAGCGAAAAACTGGTTTAAGGTTCCGGGAATGGGGACCATCCAGCCGTCAGAGTTTGTTAAAATTTTTATTATTTTGGCGCTTTCTCGAACGATTGAGGACCACCATCACAAAAATCTAATTAAAACGATGCAATCAGATTTCTGGCTGTTGCTTAAACTGGGATTGGTAACAATGGGACCCTCTGATCCTAATTATTAAACAGGACTTAGGAACATCACTTGTTTTCCTTGCCATTTTATTAGGTATGATTTTTATTTCGGGAATTTCTTGGAAATTGCTTACGCCGATGTTTTCAGCTGGTGTCTTGCTCATAGGGACGATCTTTTACTTTGTATTGTGGAACCCAGACTTGCTTGAAAAATATCTAGGTGTTAAACAGTATCAATTTAATCGGATTTATTCTTGGCTTGACCCTTATAGTTACCAAGGCTCAGACGCCTATCAGCTGACTAAATCCCTACTCGCGATTGGGTCAGGGCAGACAGGTGGAAAAGGAACGGGGAACCGTGAAGTGTACCTGCCGGAAAGTCAAACCGATTTCATTTTTAGTGTCGTTGGTGAGGAATATGGATTTATCGGTGCGAGTGTGTTAATCAGTTTATTCTTCTTATTGATTTATCACATTACAAAGGTTGGAATGGAAACGAAGAATAACTTTTATACCTATATCTGTGTAGGAAGTAATCAGTATGATTACCTTCCACGTATTTCAAAATATTGGAATGACGATAGGTGTCCTGCCGATTACGGGTATTCCATTACCGTTCATCAGCTATGGAGGTAGTGCCCTTATGGGGAATATGCTCGGACTGGGCTTAATCTTCTCCATTCGATACCATTATAAAAAATACATGTTCTCAACTACAGCGTAATAGAGAAGAGAGCGGGGCCATCGGAGCCCTGCTCTCTTTTTTGTTGGTCCCAAAATAGGGTTTGGCGGAAAAAATGGAGAAGTTGGCAGAATTTCAGCCCAAGTTGGCGGAAAAAATGGAGAAGTTGGCGGAATTCCGGCCCAAGTCGGCGGGAAAAATACAAAAGTTGGCGGAATCTCCTAACACCCCACAATAAATTACAATGAAAAAGACCGCCTATATTCATGGCGGCCCAAACTTTACCTTATTTTTTTAAGAAAATCTTCTCAACATCATCAAGCATAAGGTTAGCTGCCAGAACACCGCCGGCAGTGTTCCAGATTGCATCGTTTACTTCGTGAACTTCGCCTTTCTTAGCTACTTCAAGGTTTTTGAATAATGGATCAGCAAGCCATTCTTTCGCAAGCGTATTGCCTTTTCCATCCCCGGTATCATAAGTGAAGTAGAAGAGGATATCTCCATCCATTGCAGGAATACGTTCTTTCGTTACATTCTTTTCTGCAAAATCATCCACGTTTTGGCTCTCAGGGCGAGCAAATCCAAGATCATTTAAGATTACACCAGAGAAGGTATCCTTATGGTAAATGCGAACTTCACCAGACATAAAACGAACCATAGATACCTTCATATTCTTCTTATCGCCAAGTTTTTCCTTAATGTCAGCAATACGACCGTTATACGTTTCTAATACTTCATTACCTTTATCAACTTTATTAACAGCCTTTGCATATAGACTAAAGTTTGTCTTCCAGTCACCGCGTAATGTTTCGGCAAAAACAGTCGGTGCAATCGCACTTAACTGCTCATAAATTTTCTCTTGACGCATTTTATTACCGATAATTAAATCCGGCTTAAGCGCAGCAATTGCTTCCACGTTTACTTCACTTTCTGTACCCACAACTTTTGTGTCTTTTAATTGATCCGCAATATGCTCATACCAAGGATCACCAGTCCAAGACTTAACGGCACCAACAGGAGTAACTCCCATTGATAATAGGGCTTCTGTTCCTTCGTTTGTAAGAATAACTACACGCTTAGGTGTACCTTTGATCGTTGTCGATCCCATGGCATGTTCTACTGTATAGCTTTTTTCAGTAGCCGTCTTCGGTGCTTCTTTCTTTTCGGTTGTCTTTTCCTCTGTCCCCCCACAAGCTGCCAGTAAGAAAATGGCTAGGAGTGAGAAAATAGATAATATAGATTTTGTCATTTTCATATGTATAAACATCCTCCTTAAGTAAATGTAAATGATAATCATTTTCAATGACACCCTTATCATAAAATGAACAAAAGGAAGATGTCAACGATTTAATTGAAAATGATTTTCAAAATCAATTACGAATTTGTGAACAACAATAAAAGGTAAATGAAAATGATTTTCATAGTCATTGACAATCATTATCATTTAGAGATAGACTTGAATTAATTAAGACTATAAAGATGTTAGAAGGGTTTTAAGCACATGCTGTTAAAAACTACATCATTAAAGTGGGTAGGTCTCATTACGGCAATTCTGCTCATGCTGTTATTAATGTGTGCCAGTGTCATATTAGGTTATACAGATACGAGCTGGCGGACAGCGATTGAGTCCTATACGAATTATAATGGGTCGAACGAACATATTATTATTCAAACTGTTAGATTTCCGAGAGCACTCATTGCTTCTGCTGTAGGGGCAAGCCTAGCAATTGCCGGGGTTCTTATGCAAACGCTAACCAAAAATCCATTGGCATCACCAGGGATTTTTGGCATTAATGCAGGAGCTGGATTTGCTGTTGTAGTTGCTATTACGGTATTTTCTGTGACTGATCTCCAAGCTTTTAACGGATTGGCCTTCTTAGGTGCAGCCGTTGCCGCAGTGAGTGTTTATGCGATCGGTTCCTTTGGCAGAGAAGGGTTAACACCGATGAAGCTTACCTTAGCAGGAGCCGCGATGTCCGCCATGTTTTCTTCCTTTACACAAGGCTTGCTTGTGGTGGATGAAGCGGCATTGGAGCAGGTACTGTTTTGGCTGGCGGGTTCGGTTCAAGGAAGAAAGTTAGAGACCTTATACTCTGTTTTGCCTTATATTGGGATTGGCTGGTTAGGAGCCGTGCTCATTTCTGGAAAAATGAATATCCTGTCCATGGGGGAAGATGTAGCTAAGGGACTTGGGCTGAATACAGGGCTTATCAAAGTGGCTATCGGTGTGATTGTCATCTTACTAGCAGGCGGTTCTGTTGCCGTTGCTGGTCCGATTGGGTTTGTGGGAATTGTTGTTCCTCATATCACACGCTCTATTATTGGAATTGATCATCGCTGGGTCATTCCCTTATCTGCTATTTTAGGAGCTATTCTTTTATTAGCAGCAGATATTGCTGCACGATACATTTTAATGCCATCAGAAGTGCCTGTCGGTGTGATGACGGCAGTTATTGGAACTCCGTTCTTTATTTTTATTGCGAGAAGGGGGTTTAATGCACGATGAGCAAATATAGAAACCTCCGGTTATTTAAAGATAAAGTTTCTTTTTTAATTGATAAGAAAGCAGTTATGATTTTTGCCATTCTGCTTATAACCACCTTCATCGTTTTTGTTATTAGTACGGGGACAGGGGAAATGAAAATCAACCCGTTAACAGTTGTACAAGTATTATTTGGCGGCGGCCCTGAAATGGAAAAGCTTATTATTACCTCCTTTCGATTGCCAAGAATTATAGTTGCCTTAATGGTTGGGATTTCATTAGCGGTTGCCGGTGGAATATTACAAGGAATGATTCGGAATCCATTAGCCTCACCAGATGTTCTGGGGATTACTGGGGGAGCAGCCGTTGCAGTGGTTGGCTTTTTAGCCTTCTTTAGTGATAAAAATAATGCCTTAACCGTCAGTATTGCATGGCTTCCATTGGCTGCCTTTTTGGGTGCTGGAATTGTAGCGTTCTTAGTATACTTCCTTGCTTGGAAAAATGGGGTTTCACCTATTCGCCTCGTTTTAATCGGAATAGGTATTTCTACGTTGATGCAGGCATTAACTACATTAATGATGATTATGGGACCTATCTACCAGGCGAGTCAGGCAAACATATGGATTACCGGTACAGTTTACGGGTCAAACTGGAAAAACGTTGCAACATTAGTACCGTGGACGGTCTTGTTTCTCATCATTGCGTTCTTGGCAGCGAGAACCATTAATATTCAGGAACTTGGCGACGAAGTGGCGACTGGATTAGGCGGCAAGGTTCAAAAACAACGTTTCCTCTTATTAATGATTAGTACAGCATTGATCGGAAGCTCTGTTGCCTTTGCAGGCGGAATTGGCTTTGTTGGTTTAATGGCACCACATATGGCTAGACGCTTAGTAGGCTCTTCCTTTGGTGCATTGCTTCCAGCTTCCGCACTAATTGGCGGGATCCTTGTGATGGCAGCAGATTTGATAGGAAGAACGATGTTTTCACCTCTGGAGGTACCTGCAGGAGTGTTTACAGCGGGTATTGGTGCACCGTACTTTATTTATTTACTTTTTAAAACAAGAAATGCATAAGGCAAGATAAACGTGAAAAAAGGAGCTGGCACGAGATGAATGCGATTGAAACGAAGGGTTTATCACTTTCATATGGAGACACACTCATTATTGATGAGTTGGAATTGACGATTCCAAAGGGTGAGATCACCGTTTTTATTGGAGCAAATGGCTGCGGAAAGTCAACACTTCTTCGTTCCATCGCACGTCTATTAAAGCCAACCACCGGTAGTGTGTTGCTCGAAGGAAAAGCAATTGCCAAACTTTCTACCAAGGAAGTAGCCAAAAAGATGGCCATTTTACCACAGTCTCCCCATCTGCTCCAGAAGGGCTTACAGTTCTCCAACTTGTAAAACAGGGACGTTATCCTCATCAATCATGGTTAAAACAATGGTCAGAAGAGGATGAGAAAAAGGTGAACGAAGCCTTGAGAGCGACGCGGTTAGAGGAGTTAAAGGAAAGAACGGTAGACTCGCTTTCCGGTGGGCAAAGACAGCGTGCTTGGATTGCCATGACATTGGCTCAAGATACAGAAGTGATCCTTTTAGACGAGCCAACCACCTATCTCGATATGACGCATCAAATCGAAATCCTCGATTTACTATTTGAATTAAATGAAAAGAAAAAGCGGACCGTTGTGATGGTGCTTCATGATCTTAATTTAGCCTGCCGCTACGCTCATAATATAGTGGCAATAAAGGATAAAAAGGTATATGCAGAAGGGAAGCCGGAGCACGTGATCAATTGCAGTCTGGTGAAGAATGTGTTCGGAATGGACTGTGAGGTAACAATGGACCCGTTATTTGGGACTCCATTATGCATTCCTTATGGCAGGGGAAGATGTATTATCGATAAGGCGGTGGTGATGAATGGATAGACAGCTGACTTCGAACGAACTTCAAGTATTAAAAAAATACAGGCTGAACGGCAGTAACGAGGGGGATTCCTTTCCTGTTGCCAAGCTATATGACGAAACGTTCGTTCAACATTTACTTGCCAATGTAGCACTTACTATTGGTGCACCTTCATTAAAAGTAGCAGGATCTATTTTTATTAAAAGATATGCCTTTTTACCGGTGATGGCTCTATATAGCATGACCGTCTGGAATAAAAGTCTGAATATCTCCCTCGAAAACATTACAATGGAAATACCCAAAGAGGGGGAACCGTGGCTCCCATCCTTTTCGTTAAAAGAGCTGACAGCAAGGGATTGGAATGGGGAGGACCGGGACGTATGGCGTGCAAGTGTGATGAAGGACCTATTTGTGAACAACATTGATCCAATCATTACTGCAATAGAAAAAGCTGTGGGGATATCTAAATCCATTCTGTGGGAAAATATTGTTGTATACCTATTTTGGCTCTATGAAAAGGAATTGAAAGAGAACGAGAATAGTAATGTTGCAGATGATTTTCGCTGTTTAATTTTTGAAGCAGAGGGGTCCCTATTCGGCACATACGATATCAATCCTCTTCAAAGATATTATGGTGAAAAAAGGTACGAGGAGGAATCGAATGAGGAGATTCGTTTGAGAAAGACTTGTTGTTTTTCTTATCAGTTACCAGAAGGTAAACGCTGCAAAATATGCCCATGTGCGCATTTGGGTAAGGACGGAAGGTGTAACGATGGAGGAGAAAGTATTTGCTCAGCAGTTCGAAGCTTTGGTTGAGAAGTATAGCGAACTTTTGGTAGGAGAATCCAATGAAGAGACAAAGGAAAAGGTGAGGGCGTGGGCTTTGTATACCCATATTGCGAAGTCCATGCCTGCTTTAGCAAAGCATTGGAATGAACTTTACCCAGAGGCAAAAGAGGAAATGAAACTGATTATTGGTGAAATCAAACAAATGAACGAACAGCACCGGAAATCTGTTCAATAAGTACATAAAGAAACCCGGAGGCGTCGCCTTCGGGTTTTTTACTTATTGCATTGTGTTATTTCCGCCGCCATGCTGTGGCAGTTGGTTGGTATAACCTTGGAACTGCTGGTAGGATTGCTGAAGCTTTTGTTGATCGGCAGCTTCAATTGAATACCAGCCTTTTCTAAACATTAGATCATAAAGATCACGCTGACACTGTTGTGTCTCAGTGAAAATTTGCATAACATCCTGATATAATCCTTCATGGCTTGCTTCATGCAGTGCCATTGTATAAGCGGTAGTCATGTATTTTTCCGTTGAGAGAATATCATTAATAAAATCACGGTCGTTCATTTGTGGTGTTTTAGGTACTTGAGATTCAGGGTTTTGAATTTTTTGCTGGTTTTGGTTCATGGTAGCTTTCCTCCTTTTTTGTCTAGCTCCAGCGCCTAGCCCCTCGGGTCAAATAACCTTCGGCAAAAAAAGTCAAAAGGCGGACTTTTCTTGTCAAAGAACATTTGCCTTTCGGGGATGACCAAGGCGCTTCCGCTTTTCTTTATTGCATATTATTTAATGGTTGTTGTTGATTAGAATGCATGCCTAGGTGGCCTAGAAGCTGTTGGTAGTGACGCTCATGCATTTGGCAAACCTTTTCTGCTTCTGCCTTAATCTCAGGGTCTTGACACTGACTGGCAAAGAAATGGGCTTTTTTCGAAGAAAGTAGGTTCCATGACATCATATCTGTTAAATATAGAGCATCTTTTGTGGATACGACACCTGGAGGTTGTTGCATGGTTGCTTGTTGATTTTGCATGTTCATATTTTGCTGCTGCATAAAGATCCCTCCTATTAGTTTGTTTAATTACTTACCTTATTGTTCTGTTGATTTTGTCTGTTGATTTCCGCTTCAGGCACTTCGCTTTCGGTGGGTGTTTCGGCGAGCCTCCTCGGCGCAAGCGCCTGCGGGGTCTCCCCTGAACCATACTCCCACAGGACATTGAATTGCATCTTGAATTCGCCCACGCACGAAGGAAATGCGATAGCATTTTCGAGGAGTCTTCGTGCCTTCCGCTCCAATCAACAGGGGATAAGAATCAACAATGTTCTCTACAAAGCCTACCTTTTAAATTGATTGTTCTGGCTGTTTTTTTTATCTAAGTGGGCTTCTTCGTTTCCTGGTCCGCCGTTACCTTTGACACTGGCGGCACTAACTCCAGCTTTTGAAGGGTTTTTCTTCATTTTCGCCATCTTTATCACCTCATGATTAGGATGCCCAGTGATTAGAAATTATGTAAGGATAAACAAGTGTTCAAAAAAATTTCAATTTTCCGCTATTATTGATTGCACAAATTTTCGAAATATTTTATAGTAAATAGTAACAAAACTCATTCAGTAATGAATTTTTTTTGACTAAAAAATGAATGAGTATTCATTCAAAGTTTGAAGGGGGAGACAGTGTTGAACCAATTAATTAAGAAAGCAGCTGTCCTAGGATCAGGAGTCATGGGTTCGGGGATTGCAGCGCATCTAGCGAACATCGGAATTCCTACACTTTTATTGGATATCGTCCCACGTGAATTGACAAAAGAAGAAGAAGCAAAAGGACTCACATTACAAGATAAACAGGTGCGCAACCGAATTAGTGCGACCGCTATTCAAAAGCTGCTAAAGCAAAAGCCGGCCCCACTAACTGCAAAGAAAAACCTTGCTCTCATTGAAGCTGGTAACTTGGAAGACGATTTAGTGAAATTAAAAGACGTAGATTGGGTGATTGAAGTAGTCGTTGAGAACTTAAAGGTAAAACAGCAGGTATTTGAAAAAGTAGACCAGTTCCGTAAACCTGGAAGTATTATTAGCTCCAATACATCAGGTATTTCTGTAGAGGCAATGGTTGAAGGGCGTTCAGAAGATTTCCAAAAGCATTTCTTAGGAACCCATTTCTTTAATCCACCTCGTTATTTAAAATTACTCGAAATCATACCAACTCAGTACACTGATCCAGAAATTCTTTCCTTTATGAAAACATTTGGTGAGGATGTACTTGGAAAAGGCGTGGTTGTTGCAAAGGATACACCTAACTTTATTGCAAACCGCATCGGTACGTACGGTCTTTTAGTCACTGTTCAAGAAATGTTAAAAGGCGGTTTAAGTGTTGGAGAAGTTGATTCAATCACCGGCCCGCTGATTGGCCGCGCGAAGAGTGCAACCTTCCGTACCTTGGATGTCGTCGGTTTAGATACCTTCTATCACGTAGCCAACAATGTTTACGAAAAAGTAGATGGTCATGAGAAAGAAGTATTTGAAATTCCTGCATTTCTTAAAACAATGGTGGAAAAAGGCTGGCTTGGCAGCAAGTCCGGACAAGGGTTTTTCTTGAAAAAAGGAAAAGAAATTCTTGAGTTAGACCCAAATACCTTGGAGTACGGACCACGAAAAAAACTTTCTACTCCATCGGTTGAGCTGGCAAAACAGGAAAAAGGCTCAGGGAACAAATTGAAAGCGCTTGTTTTCGCAAATGATAAGGCTGGACAATTCTTATGGAATACCACCAAGCAATCACTCGTATACTCTGCGAAGCTTTTAGGTGAAATTGCCGATGATATCGTAGCTATTGACCGTGCAATGAAATGGGGCTTTGGTTGGGATAAAGGACCGTTTGAAACATGGGATGCGATTGGTGTTGAAAAATCAGTTAACAAGATGCAGGAAGAAGGAATCGAAGTACCTCTATGGGTGACTGAAATGTTAGAAAAGGGCTTTAGCTCCTTCTATATTGAGGAAAATGGGGAGACATTTTTCTATCACAATGGTCAATACCGCTTAGTAGAATTTAATCCGAAGGTAATAGATCTTAAAAAGGTTAAACAACAAAAAGGTGTCATTAAAAAGAACAGCGGTGCAAGCTTAATTGACATTGGCGACGGTGTTGCTCTTCTTGAATTCCATTCACCGAATAATGCCATTGGTCTTGATATCGTCCAAATGATCAATTTTGCGGTAGATGAGGTAGAGAAGAATTATAAGGGTCTTGTTATCGGTAACCAAGGTAAAAACTTCTGCGTTGGAGCAAACCTTGCCATGATGCTGATGGAAGCACAGGATGACAATATCTATGAGCTTGATTTAGTGGTTCGTCACCTCCATAGCGCGTTATTAAAAGTGAAATATAGCTCGAAGCCAATTGTTGCAGCACCATTTGGTATGACGCTTGGCGGCGGTGCAGAGGTTTGTCTTCCAACTGCACATATTCAAGCTTCATCAGAAACCTATATGGGACTTGTCGAAGTTGGTGTCGGCTTGCTTCCAGGCGGTGGAGGTAACAAAGAGCTATATATTAAGCACTTAGAAAATCTTCCAAGCGGTGTTCCGTTTGATCTGCAGAACGTTGCAAATAAAGTATTCGAAACCATTGCCATGGCTAAAGTTTCAACATCTGCGGAGGAAGCCCGCGAAACGAATTTCTTAGACTCCTCGGATGGCATCAGCTTTAATGGAGATCACCTCTTGTATGATGCAAAGCAAGCAGTTATTGCCCTACACGAGCAGGGCTATAAGCCGAGAGTTCGTAGAAAGGTTCCTGTGGTCGGTGAAACGGGTTATGCAACCCTTTTATTAGGTGCAGAAGCAATGCGTCTATCTGGCTATATCTCCGAGCATGATTTAAAAATCGCCAAAAAAATTGCCTATGTCATTGCTGGCGGAAGAGTCCCATTTGGAACGGAAGTAGATGAGCAATACCTATTAGATTTAGAAAGAGAAGCATTCTTAAGTCTAATCGCAGAGCCAAAATCACAACAGCGTATGCAGCACATGCTGGTGAAAGGTAAACCATTACGTAACTAAGGATTTTA
Organism: Bacillus sp. SORGH_AS_0510; assembly: GCF_030818775.1. Classification (NCBI taxonomy): domain Bacteria; kingdom Bacillati; phylum Bacillota; class Bacilli; order Caryophanales; family Bacillaceae; genus Bacillus; species Bacillus sp. SORGH_AS_0510. The sequence continues at coordinate 1,331,822 of NZ_JAUTAU010000001.1, forward strand.
TATTCTTCTAATTTGATAGAAAGTGAGGGAACTTGCATGAGAGAAGCGGTAATCGTGGCCGGAGCCAGAACCCCGGTAGGTAAGGCAAAGAAAGGAACGCTTGCCCATGTTCGTCCTGATGATTTGGGAGCATTGGTAGTAAGAGAAACATTAAAGCGTGCAGGTAATTATGAAGGAAATATTGACGATTTAATCATAGGATGTGCCATGCCGGAAGCAGAACAAGGCAATAACATGGCCCGTAATATCGGAGCACTTGCTGGTCTACCACACACAGTTCCTGCAATCACAATCAATCGCTTTTGTTCCTCAGGGCTACAAGCGGTTGCTTATGCAGCCCAGGGAATTATGACTGGTCAAATCGACACAGCCATCGCAGGAGGAGCGGAGTCAATGAGCATGATTCCTATGATGGGGCATGTGGTTCGACCAAACATCAAGCTTGCGGAAACGGCTCCGCAATATTATATGGGTATGGGCCATACAGCAGAAGAAGTGGCAAAGAAATATGGCATTAGCCGTGAAGACCAGGATGCTTTTGCCGTAAGAAGTCATCAACGAGCAGCCAAAGCAATTGCTGAAGGGAAATTCGTCGATGAAATCGTACCAGTGGATGTGACCATTCGTACTGTTGGACATGATAATAAACTTATTGAAAAAACAGTGAAGTTTTCACAGGATGAGGGCGTTCGTCCAGAGACAAATCTTGAAACTTTAGGTAAACTGCGCCCTGCCTTTTCTGTAACAGGATCAGTTACTGCTGGAAATGCTTCACAAACAAGTGACGGAGCTGCCGCATTGATGGTCATGGACCGTGAAAAAGCGGAATCCCTTGGTTTGAAGCCATTAGCCAAATTCAGGTCCTTTGCAGTTGGCGGTGTCCCACCTGAAATCATGGGTGTCGGCCCTGTGGTTGCTATTCCAAAAGCAGTAAAGCTTGCTGGATTAGAGTTATCTGATATTAATCTGTTCGAATTGAATGAAGCCTTCGCTTCCCAATCCTTACAAGTTATTCGTGAACTAGGCTTAAATGAAGAGATTGTGAACGTAAATGGAGGCGCAATTGCCCTTGGACATCCACTCGGATGTACAGGTGCAAAATTGACACTTTCACTAATCCACGAATTAAAGCGCAGAAATGAGCAATTCGGTGTAGTAACGATGTGTATCGGCGGCGGAATGGGAGCTGCCGGAGTATTCGAACTCTTGTAAAAAAAATCAGGGGGCAGGGAACCGAGCCCCTGGCTACTTAACTCAAAGATTAGGAGGAATAGAGATGGCAAACCAAACAGAAAAAATTATTAAAGGCGGAAGCTTTTTAATTGAGGATGTTTCCTATAATCAGGTGTTTACACCAGAGGATTTTACAGATGAGCACAAAATGATTGCTAAAACAGCAGAGGACTTTGTGGAAAACAAAGTACTTCCACAAATTGAACACTTAGAAAACCATGAGTTTGATCGTACAGTAAAGCTTCTTAAGGAAATGGGTGAACTGGGTCTATTAGCAGCTGACGTACCAGAAGAATTTGATGGTCTAGGTCTAGATAAAATAACTTCTTCACTAATCACTGAAAAAATGTCAAAAGCGGGCGGATTCTCCCTGTCCTATGGTGCCCATGTAGGTATTGGTTCATTACCTATCGTTTTATTCGGCAATGATGATCAAAAAGGCAAATATTTACCTGGCCTTGCTTCAGGTGAAAAGCTTGCTGCCTATGCATTAACTGAGCCAGGTTCAGGTTCCGATGCCCTTGGTGCAAAAACAACAGCAAAACTAAATGCAGAAGGCACACACTATATCCTAAACGGTGAAAAGCAATGGATTACAAACGCAGGCTTTGCCGATGTATTTGTCGTGTATGCAAAAGTAGATGGCGAACACTTCACTGCATTTATTGTTGAAAGAGAATTCCCTGGCGTTTCCACAGGCGCTGAAGAGAAGAAGATGGGGATTAAGAGTTCTTCCACTCGTACCCTAATTCTAGAAGATGTTCCTGTACCGGTAGAAAACCTATTGGGTGAATTTGGTAAAGGTCATGTAATTGCCTTTAATATCTTAAATATCGGCCGCTACAAGTTAGCTGTCGGAGGTGTAGGCGGTTCTAAGAACGCCTTTGAAATGACAGTAAAATACGCAAACGGACGTAAGCAATTTAAAACGCCAATCTCTCAATTTAACTTAACAAAAGAGAAATTTGGTACAATGGCATCCAAAATTTATGCAGCAGAAAGTGCTGTTTACCGTACAATTGGCTTATATGAAGATAACCAAGGAAAGCTCACTGATGAAGAAGCGAAAGATATTAAAAAAGTAGCTAATTCTATTGCTGAGTATGCCATTGAGTGTTCATTGAATAAATTCTTTAACAGTGAAGTGCTAGATTATGTAGTAGATGAAGGCGTTCAAATCCATGGTGGTTATGGATTCATGCAGGAATATCCAATTGAGAGAGCATACCGTGATTCTCGTATTAACCGTATCTTCGAAGGTACAAACGAAATCAACCGCTTGTTAGTGCTTGGCACTTATCTCCGTAAAGCAATGAAGGGTGAGCTTCCATTATTCCAAAAGGCCATGGCCCTTCAAGAGGAACTAATGATGCTTATGCCTGAAGAGCCAGGTGATGAGCCGCTAGCACAAGAGAAATATTTAGTGAAAAATGCAAAGAAAATCGGCTTGCTTGCAGCTGGTTTAGCCGCACAAAAATATGGCAAAGCCATTGAAAAAGAGCAAGAAATCTTCGTTAACATTGCAGATATCGTATCTAATGCTTATGCTATGGAATCTGCCGTGTTACGTACAGAAAAAGCGATTGCAAAAGACGGCGTGGAAAAGAGCAAGCAAAAGCTTCTTTACACACAAATCTTCTGCCAAGAAGCATTTAATAAAATTGAGGCAGATGCAAAAGAAACACTTGTTGCCGTTGAACATGGAGATACTTTACGCATGATGCTGTCATCTCTTCGCAAATTTACTCGCCATACGCCGATCAACGTGGTAGCGAAAAAACGTGAAGCAGCAGACGTAATTATTGAAGCAGAACGTTATATTGTTTAATCTAACTTTTAAGGGTTCCCTTTATGTTTGAAGGGAGCCCATATTTTTTTATAAAATTATCGTAGAAAAAGCAGGAGTATTTACGAAATTAGTCGAATCTTAATTTTGGTACATATTTTTTGCATTAGGATTTTGAAAAACGTTATGATAATATTCAAATGACGTTTGTGCGTCATTTGAATTAGTGGGAAAAGGCGGTGAAACTTTTGTCTCTTACTTTTTACTGGTATCCAAAATGCGGCACATGTCGAAACGCAAAAAAATGGCTGGATGCCCATCATCTTTCCTATGAAGAAGTACATATTGTGGAACATCCCCCAACTCGTGAGCAATTGCAGGATCTTTATGAAAAAAGTGGTCTTGAACTAAAAAAATTCTTTAATACAAGCGGTATGAAATATCGTGAATTAGGGATAAAGGATAAGATGAAGACTGCCACAGAGGAAGAACTGCTAGCATTACTCGCTTCCGATGGGATGTTAATCAAACGGCCGATTTTGACGGATGGCGAACGAGTCACCGTAGGCTTTAAAGAAGAAGAGTATGAAAAAATGTGGTTATAACCCGCTCTTCTGTTCCTGACTCATTGAAATCGAATTCATTCGATGATAGATTTTTTAGAAAAAAACAATGGAGGGATTTAAGCTAATGAGTACACCAAAAGAATTACGTTATTCAGAAGAGCACGAATGGGTAAAGGTTGAAGGGGAAAGAGTTCGCGTTGGTATCACTGATTTTGCTCAACATGAGCTAGGAGATATCGTTTTCGTTGAACTACCAGAAGTGGGTACTGAAGTATCAGCTGATGAAGCATTTGGTAGCGTAGAGTCTGTTAAAACTGTTTCTGAACTATACGCACCAGTGAGTGGAAAAGTGGTAGAAGTAAACGAAGATTTAAATGACAGCCCTGAATTCGTTAACGAATCTCCATATGAAAAAGCATGGATGATTGTAATTGAGCTTTCTGACAGCAGCGAAGTAGAAAAACTAATGACTGCTGAACAATACGATGGAATGATTAAACAAGACTAATCATCTTAAGAAAGGCACCTTATATTAAAGGTGCTTTTTCTCTTTTATAGTATAGAAGTCCCTCTTTTAATAATTATTTCCACGATTTCTTCTACTAAAATGGGGAAACTAAACGTAAATATATTAAAGAAGGTGGACATATGTCATTAAAACAGCAAAAGGTAGATGTGACCGATCGGGTAGTAGGAAAAATTAAAAATGGAGAAATCGAACTTTTCTTAGAATCCACAAGCATTGGTAAGATTAAATTGCCTGAGAATATGCAATATGAACTGGAGCATCATTATGAAGCAGACCAGCAAAAAATTTATCAGCATGTAACCGTCACAGACCAACCCGATGCCAAATATACCGATTGTGACGAAGGCGGTTGGTGTTAACTAAGCATTCTTGTTGCAGCCATTGTACATGAGCAAATACCTATTTTTAAGAAGACAATAATGATATAGTTAACATACTAACAAGTAGGCACACGTTATGAGAAATTTAGAATATGTTAACATAAACAACTTCTATTACAGGTGATGGATATGAATGATTCGTATGTTGACAAAGTTCTTATTGTCGAAGGAAAGTCAGATAAAAATAAGGTAAAAAGTATTGTAAAGGAACCGGTTGAAATCATTTGTACGAATGGAACCATCAGTGTTTCGAAGCTCGATGAATTAATTGAGTTTCTTGAAGATAAGGATGTTTACATTCTTGTTGATGCCGATCAAGCAGGTGAGAAACTCCGTAAGCAATTTAAGCGAGAATTTCCACATGCTGAACATATATATATCGATCGGATGTATCGTGAGGTCGCAACGGCACCAGTTCAGCATTTAGCGACGGTCCTTTTAGGCGCGAACATCGATGTGCATACTGAGTTTTTAGAAATGGGATAACGAGTAATGAACGAATGGAACCACAATGATTATGTTAATTTCCTTGAAAGGAAGTCAACAGGACTTATCTATTTCTATACCCCGCTCTGCGGTACCTGTCAGCTGGCATCAAAGATGCTGCTTGTGGTTGAAGAGCTGGTAGTAATTGAAATGGGAAAAATGAACTTAAACTTTTATCCGCAATTGGCGAAGGAATTGGCGATAGAAAGCGTACCTTGCCTGCTATTTATAAAAGACGGCATGGTAGTAGAAACGCTGTATGCTTTTCATTCTGTTCCGTTTTTGTTGGATAAAATTAAGAGTTATATTTAGTGAAGCAGATACCTAGGGGTGTCTGCTTTTTACTTTTGTTGGAAATTTGAGCGAATACAGTTGGACTTTATAGCCTCACAGAGCCCAAATGAGCAAGTATCGGAATTGTGAAAGGTTCACAAATCCCGTAGCCTCCGAAAAAGAGTGAGTATGGGAAATGTGAAAGGTTCACAAATCCCGTAGACTCGGAAAAAGAGCGAGTATGGGAAATGTGAAAGGCTCACAAATCCCGTAGCCTCCGAAAAAGAGCGAGTATGGGAAATGTGAAAAGTTCACAAATCCCGTAGCCTCCGAAAAAGAGTGAGTATGGGAATTGTGAAAGGTTCACAAATCCCGTAGCCTCCGAAAAAGAGCGAGTATGGGAATTGTGAAAGGTTCACAAATCCCGTAGCCTCCGAAAAAGAGCGAGTATGGGAAATGTGAAAGGCTCACAAATCCCGTAGCCTCCGAAAAAGAGTGAGTATGGGAATTGTGAAGGGCTCACAAATCCCGTAGCCTCTAAAAAAGAGTGAGTATGGGAATTGTGAAAGGCTCACAAATCCCGTAGCCTCCGAAAAAGAGTGAGTATGGGAATTGTGAAAGGTTCACAAATCCCGTAGCCTCCGAAAAAGAGTGAGTATGGGAAATGTGAAAGGTTCACAAATCCCGTAGACTCCGAAAAAGAGTGAGTATGGGAAATGTGAAAGGTTCACAAATCCCGTATTCTCGGAAAAAGAGCGAGCATGGGAAATGTGAAAGGTTCACAATTCCCGTAGACTCCGAAAAAGAGTGAGTATGGGAAATGTGAAAGGTTCACAAATCCCGTAGCCTCCAAAAAAGAGCGAGTATGGGAAATGTGAAAGGTTCACAAATCCCGTAGCCTCCAAAAAAGAGCGAGTATGGGAAATGTGAAAGGTTCACAAATCCCGTAGCCTCCAAAAAAGAGCGAGTATGGGAAATGTGAAAGGTTCACAAATCCCGTAGCCTCCGAAAAAGAGTGAGTATGGGAAATGTGAAAGGTTCACAAATCCCGTAGCCTCTAAAAAAGAGTGAGTATGGGAAATGTGAAAGGTTCACAAATCCCGTATTCTCGGAAAAAGAGCGAGCATGGGAAATGTGAAAGGTTCACAATTCCCGTAGACTCCGAAAAAGAGCGAGCATGGGAAATGTGAAAGGTTCACAAATCCCGTAGACTCCGAAAAAGAGCGAGTATGGGAAATGTGAAAGGTTCACAAATCCCGTAGCCTTCGAAAAGAGCGAGTATGGGAAATGTGAAAGGTTCACAAATCCCGTAGCCTCGGAAAAAGCGCGAGTATGGGAAATGTGAAAGGTTCACAAATCCCGTAGCCTCCAAAAAAGAGCGAGTATGGGAAATGTGAAAGGTGCACAAATCCCGTAGACTCCGAAAAAGAGCGAGTATGGGAAATGTGAAAGGTTCACAAATCCCGTAGCCTCCAAAAAAGAGCGAGTATGGGAAATGTGAAAGGTGCACAAATCCCGTAGTTCCCGAAAAAGAGGAAAAATCATAACCCGAGTAATATCAGCATACCCTTTTCTATTATTAGTTCCGTGGAAAAACTAATTCTATTTAATAAAAATAAATTCTTTCTTTCCAAGAGCATCACAGTTCTTCTTTAAAACCCTTAAAAAAGTCTTCTTTGAATCCAGCACTTGAAACCAGTCATGAATCACATTGGTTGTTATTTTTTCATTTGGAAAAAGTAAACTAAATTCATTTACTCCCCTCAATATAGAGCTGTCAAGACCTTCTGTATAACCGCAAACACCACAAACTAATTTTTTGCCTAAAACAGTAACGTTAAAGGAATGGCATAAACAACAATTTATTCCTTTCTTAACAGAATGCCAATCATAAGGGGGAATCTTGTCCTTGTTAAAATCAGTTCGGTGCATAGAAACTAATTGGTCAGCTAACCTTTTGTGATGGGCTGTTAATGTCGAAGGATGATTGTTCAATTTTTTCATAAATTGATTAAGCTGATTTGGGTAAATAATAGGTTCGTCAAGAGGAGCTTGATATAAATAAAACTCGGGGTTAATAAAAACTACATACGCCTTAATAGGGTTTCGATAGCCAAGAGATTGGAGCAGCTGCCGAAGTAAGGATTCACTTCTCTCTATTTGCAGTAAAGCGTTTGTAATTTCCTTTTTATAGATGGTGTAGAATCTACCGGATTCATAATAATAATCACCTTCATAATTCTTTACTTCGAAAAGATAGATTGGTTCTTGAGTAACTATAATAGAATCTATTTGGAATTTAGTACCACTGGTTTCTAAAAATAAATCGTTAAGTATTAAACTTTTACATTTCAACATTGCAGTCAATATATCAAATGCCACCTCGCCCTCATACCCCTTTTCGAGGTTGTGATATGATTTTTTGTATTTATCTGTTAAAGTCATTCGTTGGGAAAGCAATTTTAATATTTTTAATTCCACTGATTCGCACCGCTCTTTATAAGCCACATAGTCCACATCCTCAAAAAAATTAACCGTGCCATTATCCTAAGTTTAATTGACAAACACTACAAAAAACTGTGACCAAATACCGACATTTCATAAACCCCAAGCATCCGACATATTTCTCAGGAAATTTTACCCGTAGCCCATATATTGTCGAGCGATTATAAAAGGAATTCCGCTCCTATTGCTGAATAGTTTAGGTATAAGAGTATAGACCGGAGTGGTAAAAATGATTGAGGAAATTCAAAAATTTCTAGTGAAAATGCAACAACAGGAGCATGTGTATCCTTTAATTCGTCAGGCAGATGTCCATATAAATCTTCGTTGCGACCAGCAACTAGTCCAGCTAGTAATAAAAAATGGAGCAGTATTTATTCTCCAAAATCCATCTGAGCATCAAGTGGGCTATGAAATTAGAGGCAGCGATTTATCAATGAAACAACTAGTTGAAGGTGCGACAAGGCTGCGAGTACTTGAACAAAAAGAGGAAATAAAAGTAGATGCACCGTTAAGAATTACCTTATTACTTGAGTCTCTTTTTTATTTAACAAAAGCACAGGAAGATTTTGCGAAAATTATTTGAATAAAAGTATTGACGGTCTTTCTGACATCCTGTATTGTATTATTTAAATATTCTATCAATTAAAACAATCACATAAACATTCTTATCAAGAGTGGCGGAGGGACTGGCCCTTTGAAGCCCGGCAACCGGTTTATTCACGGTGCTAAATCCAGCAGAGCATAAAGCTCTGAAAGATAAGAAGAGAGACCCCCTCTTCTTATGAAGCGGGGGTTTTTGTTTATTATTGTTTAAAGGAGGAGCAGGTAAATGGGAGAAAGTCAAAAAAAGTATCGCTTTGAAACATTAAGTGTTCATGGAGGATTGGCTCCAGATCCAGTAACAGGTGCTCGTGCCGTTCCTATCTATCAAAACAATGCCTATCAATTTAAAAATACTGAACATGCGGCTAATCTTTTTAGCTTAGCAGAACCAGGCTACATATATACTCGAATCCACAATCCAACGACTACCGTATTCGAAGAAAGAGTAGCACTTCTTGAAGGCGGAGTAGGATCATTGGCTGTGGCAAGCGGCATGGCTGCTATTACACTTGCAATCCTCAACGTGGCTGAAGCGGGAGATGAAATTGTAGCTGCTTCCAACCTTTACGGTGGAACCTATAATTTGTTTGCAGTAACCCTTCCAAAATACGGCATTAAGGTGAACTTTGTTGATGCAGAAAATCCTGAAAACTTCCGTGCAGCAATCACCCCGAAAACAAAGGCTGTTTTTGCAGAAACAATTGGGAATCCAAGCTTGCGTGTCCTGGATATTGAAAAGGTAGCAGAGATTGCTCATGAGGCGGGGGTACCTCTAATTATTGATAACACCTTTGCTACGCCGTATTTATGCAGACCAATTGAGTTTGGGGCTGACATTGTGGTTCACTCAGCAACCAAGTGGTTGTTAGGAAATGGTACAACAACAGGAGGTATCATTGTTGATGGAGGGAAATTCGATTGGAATTCTTCCAGATTTCCTGGCTTTACAACTCCTGATGCAAGCTACCATGATCTTGTCTATGCAGAGGCATTAGGTGCCCTAGCCTATATCGTAAAGGCGCGTGTACAGTTATTACGTGACCTAGGTCCGGCTTTAAGCCCGCAAAACTCCTTCCAATTTACGTTGGGATTAGAGACACTACATGTCCGAATGAAGGAGCATGTAGCTAATTCAAAAACCATTGTCGAATATTTATTAAACCACCCTGCAGTAGATTGGGTATCCTATCCTGGGCATCCATCACATCCTGATTATGAATTAGCGAAAAAATACTTACCAAAAGGTGCAGGTTCCATGGTTGTTTTTGGCATAAAAGGTGGAAAAGAAGCAGGGGCAAAGCTGATTGATTCCCTTTCCCTGTGGGCCCATGTAGCTAATGTGGGTGACGCAAAAAGCTTAATCATTCATCCGGCAAGTACAACGCATCAACAATTAGATGCGGAAGGACTCAGGGCGGCTGGTGTTTCAGAGGATTTAATCCGTCTTTCAATCGGGATTGAGAATGTCGAGGACTTAATTGACGATCTTGAATCAGCTATTGAAACAGCAACAGGTCTGGTATCAGCGAAAGCCAATGCTTAAATTTTCCAGATGAAAAAATAGAAAATGTAAAGATATTTTTATTGACACCCCTTTTTATCCATGATACGATAGCTTTCGTGTTAAAAGATTACTTAATTTGACTAATCTGTTAATTGAATATAGATGCTGTAAGCTCTTATCAAGAGAGGTGGAGGGATGTGCCCGATGAAGCCCGGCAACCGTCAATGTTACATTGAAATGGTGCCAATTCACACAAAGCGATTGCTTTGGGAGATGGGAGAAAGGTCTATTTTACTAATGCCTTTCTGCCTGTGCAGGAAGGCTTTTTATTTTCCTAAAATAGAATCTTTTCATCTAAACAGTCAAACTCTATATATAAACAACTAGTCATATGATATTCTTTCTGAATTTTAGATAAATAGGATAAAAAGCGGGTGATTACAAGTGATTTCAATAAATAATGTCCGTAAGATTTTCCCTTCTAAACAGGGTCAGCTAAAAGCGGTCGATGAAGTAAATTTAGAAATACAAGAAGGGGAAATTTTCGGAATCATCGGATATAGCGGTGCAGGAAAAAGTACGTTAATTCGGATGCTAAATGGCTTAGAGATCCCAACGGATGGGACTGTCACTGTAGCAGGTCGAGTGATTTCAAAAATAAAGGGTAGTGAGCTGCGTAAGGCACGCCAGGAGATCAGCATGATCTTCCAACACTTCAACCTATTGTGGTCAAGAACAGTAAGTGAAAATATTGCCTTTCCTCTTGAAATTGCAGGGATCAAGGGTGCAGAGAGACAGAAAAGAGTCAATGAGCTCATTAAGCTTGTAGGACTTGAGGGACGTGAAAACGCCTATCCTTCACAGCTGAGCGGGGGACAAAAGCAAAGAGTAGGGATTGCTAGAGCACTAGCAAACAATCCGAAGGTACTTCTTTGTGATGAAGCGACGTCAGCGCTTGACCCTCAAACAACCGATTCAATATTAGAGTTATTAGTCGATATCAACAAGCGACTAGGTTTGACTATTGTGTTGATTACACATGAAATGCATGTCATCCGAAAAATTTGTCACCGGGTGGCGGTTATGGAAAGCGGTCGAGTAGTTGAACTTGGCTCCGTATTAGATGTATTTAAGAACCCGCAAAAGCAAATCACGAAACGATTTGTACAGCAGGTGACAGAGCCGGAAGAAACGAAAGAAACGGCTGAACATTTGCTCGAACGTTACCATTCCGGTCAGGTTGTTCAATTGACTTTCATTGGCGAATCAGCTGAGCAGCCGCTCATTACGAATCTAATTAAACAGCATGATGTAACAGTTAATATACTGCAGGGGAAAATTTCACAAACACAAAGCGGCTCATATGGTACTCTCTTTATTCATCTTGATGGTGACGACAAAGAAGTAAACAAAGCAATAGACTTTATTCGTTCCCAGCAGGTTGGTTTGGAGGTGGTAACAAATGATTAATGAGCTTTTTCCAAATGTCGATTGGCTTATGATGTGGGAAGCCACGAAGGATACGGTGTATATGACGGCTATCTCCGTCCTTGTTACCTTTATTCTAGGCACCTTCTTAGGACTGCTGCTTTTCCTAACATCCAGAGGAAACTTATGGGAAAACAAACCGGTTAACACGGTCATCAGTGGTATTGTGAATATTTTCCGTTCGATTCCATTTATTATTTTAATTGTGTTATTAATCCCGTTTACAACCTTCCTATTAGGAACCATGATTGGTGAAGACGCAGCGTTACCAGCACTAATTATCGGGGCTGCACCGTTTTATGCAAGGATGGTAGAGATTGGTCTAAGGGAAATTAATAAAGGTGTCATTGAAGCGGCAAAATCAATGGGTGCAACTACTGGAACGATTATTTGGAAGGTACTATTACCCGAATCTATGCCAGCACTTATTTCCGGTATTACCGTAACAGCAATTGCCCTTGTGGGATATACAGCGATGGCAGGAGCCATTGGCGCAGGGGGATTAGGAAACCTTGCCTATAACTATGGTTTCCAACGAAATCAAAATGACGTAACTTTTGTGGCTACAGTCATTATTTTAATTGTCGTGTTCATCATTCAGTTAATTGGTGATTTCATCACTTCTAAATTAGATAAAAGATAAAAGGAGAGTTCAACATGAAAAAATGGTTATCCGTTTTACTAGCTTTAACATTAGCCCTTGCGCTTGCTGCTTGTGGCAAATCAGAAGAAAAATCTGAAGGTACTTCAGAAAAAGGCGGTACTACAAAATTAGTAGTTGGTGCATCTACTGTTCCACACGCTGAAATTTTAGAACAAGCAAAACCATTATTGAAAGAAAAAGGAATCGATCTGGAAATTACAACTTTCACTGACTATGTATTACCAAACAAAGCATTGGCTTCAAAAGAATTAGATGCTAACTACTTCCAGCACATCCCTTACTTAGAATCTCAAAACAAAGAATTTAACTACGGATTTGTTAACGCTGGCGGCATTCACATCGAGCCAATCGGTGTCTATTCTAAAAAGTACAAAAAGTTAAGTGACCTTCCAAAGGGTGCTCACTTAATTATGAGTAACTCTGTAGCTGACCATGGCCGTCTACTTTCATTACTAGAAGCACAAGGATTAATTAAGCTAAAAGATGGCATTGATAAAACAAAAGCTGAATTAAAAGATGTTGTTGAAAATCCAAAGGATTTAAAATTTGATGCAAACTATGAAGCGAAGCTTTTACCACAAATCTTCAATAATGGTGAAGGTGATGCAGTCCTAATTAACTCTAACTATGCAATTGATGCTGGATTAAACCCTGTGAAGGATTCTATTGCAATTGAAGATAAAGAATCTCCTTACGTGAACGTGATTGCTGTGCGTAAAGGTGACGAAAACAAACCTGCGATTAAAGCACTTGTAGAAGTTCTTCATTCAAAAAAAATTCAAGACTTCATTCTTGATAAATATAAAGGTGCAGTTGTACCTGTTTCTGAATAAGAATCGAACGATATTAAATAAGAAGAAAATAGGAAAAGTCAGTGATTTACTCACTGACTTTTTGTATTTCTGAAGTCATACATGAAACGTCATTATTGGGTAAAAATAGAAGAGATATTGCACCCAAAATCACTTGGCAAATGCTGAAAGAATAAGGTATGATTTTAACCGAGTGTATTTTTACATATTGGGATTAGGGATTTTTTATCAGAAAATTCTTTAAAAGACACTTCTTATTCTCAATTAGCAACAGCTTAATGAAAATAGGGGTATTGTTTTTACTGTTTAGGAGTTGCTAATACATTTCATTTGTTATAAGATTGTAATGAGAATAAAATGAGAATAGAGTTACAGACCAATCCCGGTCTGCATGATACAACACTTTCTTTTCGGAGGTATAGATATGGCTGGATCAACTTTAACGATCAAAGATTTACATGTAGAAATTGATGGGAAAGAAATTATTAAAGGATTAAACCTTGAAGTAAAAGGTGGAGAAATCCATGCAATCATGGGTCCTAACGGAACTGGTAAATCCACTTTATCATCTGCAATTATGGGTCACCCTAAATATGAAGTAACTAGCGGCAGCATTGTTTTAGATGGTGAAAATGTTCTTGAAATGGAAGTAGATGAGCGCGCTCGTGCAGGTCTATTCCTAGCAATGCAATACCCAAGTGAAATCAACGGCGTAACAAATGCCGATTTTTTACGTTCAGCATTAAATAGCCGCCTTGGCGAAGGAAACGAAATTTCCCTCATGAAATTCATCCGTAAGATGGATAAACAAATGGAATTCCTTGAAATGGATTTAGATATGGCTCAGCGCTACCTTAACGAAGGTTTCTCTGGTGGAGAGAAGAAGCGTAACGAAATCTTACAATTAATGATGTTAGAACCAAAAATTGCGATCCTAGATGAAATTGACTCAGGTCTAGATATCGACGCATTAAAAGTTGTTTCTAAAGGTATCAATGAAATGCGTGGCGAAGAATTCGGATGCCTAGTTATTACTCACTATCAACGTCTTTTAGACTATATCACTCCTGACTATGTACACGTTATGATGCAGGGCCGTATCGTAAAATCAGGCGGACCAGAGCTAGCACAACGCTTAGAAGCAGAAGGATATGACTGGATCAAACAAGAGCTTGGAATTGAAGATGAAACAGTTGGGCAAGAAGCGTAAGAGAGTGTTAGGAGGATTACAATGACAACAGAAACAAAATTACCATTTGATAAGGGTTTTGTAAGCTCCTTTTCGAAAGAAATGAACGAGCCTGCTTGGTTTGAAGCGTTCCGTCTCAAAGCATTAGAGAGTTTTGAACAACTGCCAATGCCAAGACCTGATAAAACAAAAATTGATAAATGGAATTTCACTCAGTTTGATCAACATACAGTTAAAAGTGCAGCGTATGCTTCACTTGCTGAACTGCCAGAAGAAGTAAAGGCATTAGTTGATGTAGATGCAGCTGATAAAAACCTATATATTCAAAGGAACCAAACTCCTGCCTTTTTATCTCTATCAGAAGAATTAAAGAATAAGGGAGTTATCTTTACAGACATTTTTACAGCAGCAAGAGAGCACGGAGAGCTGTTGAAAAGATACTATATGACACAAGCTATTAATGCTGATGAGCACCGTCTTACAGCTCTTCATGCGGCATTAGTGAACGGTGGGGTGTTCTTATACATTCCAAAAAACGTTGAAATTGCTGAACCTATTCAAGCGGTTTACGTTCATGATCATGCTGAGGCTAACCTTTTTAACCACGTGATTGTTGTTGCAGAAGATAATGGCTCAGTTACTTATGTTGAAAACTATATTTCAACGATTGAAGAATCAAATTCAATCGTAAACATCCTTACAGAGGTTATCGCTAATGCGAATGCGAAAGTTGTTTACGGTGCAGTGGATTATCTTGCAAAAGGAACAACTACGTATGTTAACCGCCGTGGTGTTGCTGGAAGAGATGCTCGTATTGAATGGGCATTAGGATTAATGAACGAAGGTAACACTATTTCTGAAAACACAACCAACCTAATTGGTGACGGTTCATACGGTGATACAAAAACAGTTGTCGTTGGCCGTGGCGAACAAACGCAAAACTTTACGACAAAGGTTGTTCACTTTGGCAAGAACAGCGAAGGGTATATCTTAAAGCATGGAGTTATGAAGGACAGTGCGACATCCATTTTTAATGGTATTGGAAAAATTGAGCATGGTGCTTCTAAATCAAATGCAGAGCAAGAATCTCGCGTATTAATGCTTAGCGAAAAAGCACGTGGAGATGCCAACCCAATTCTTCTAATTGATGAAGATGATGTAACTGCAGGTCACGCAGCTTCTGTCGGCCGAGTGGATAAAGTACAGCTTTACTACTTAATGAGCCGTGGTATTCCTAAGCATGAAGCAGAGCGCTTAATCATTCATGGATTCCTTGCACCAGTTGTTAACCAGCTACCAATAGAAGGAGTTAAGAAACAGCTGACTGAAGTGATCGAAAGGAAAGTACGCTAATGAATATCCATGATATTCGTAAACAGTTTCCGATCCTAGACCAAGAAGTGAACGGCAAGCCGTTGGTGTATCTGGATAGTTCAGCTACATCACAGAAGCCGCTTCAAGTGATTGAGGCAGTTGATAAATATTACCGTGAAATCAATTCCAATGTCCATCGTGGTGTGCATACATTAGGAACAAGAGCGACGGATGCCTATGAAGGGGCACGTGAAAAGGTCCGTAAATTTATCAACGCAAAATCGATACAAGAGATTATTTTTACAAGAGGTACAACGACTTCTATTAATACGATTGCAGCTAGTTATGCAGCGGCTAATCTTAAAGAAGGCGATGAAATTGTTATCACTTATATGGAGCACCACAGTAATATTATCCCGTGGCAGCAAGTGGCTAGACGGACTGGTGCCCAGTTAAAATATATTCCGCTCCAAGAGGACGGAACCATCTCACTTGATGATGTTCGTGCAACGATTACTGCAAACACGAGAGTTGTATCTGTGATGCAGGTATCGAATGTACTTGGCGTCATCAATCCAGTGAAGGAAATTGCTCAAATTGCCCATGAAAATGGGGCCATCATGGTGGTAGATGGTGCTCAGAGTGCACCTCATATGAAAATTGATGTACAGGATTTGGATTGTGATTTCCTTGCATTCTCTGGTCATAAAATGTGCGCTCCTACAGGCATCGGTGTTCTTTATGGGAAGAAACATTTACTTGAAAACATGGAGCCAATTGAGTTTGGCGGTGAGATGATTGATTTCGTGCAATTGCAGGAATCAACGTGGAAAGAGCTTCCATGGAAATTCGAAGGTGGAACACCTATTATTGCAGGTGCGATTGGTCTAGGAGCCGCTATCGACTTTTTGACAGAGGTTGGATTAGACAACATTGCAGAGCACGAACATAAGCTGGCTGCCTATGCGTTAGACAAAATGTCTGTCGTTGAAGGTATGACAATTTATGGTCCGCTTGATGCAGCAAAGCGGGCAGGACTTATTACTTTTAATTTAACAGACGTACATCCACACGATGTAGCAACTGTGCTAGATGCAGAAGGAATTGCTGTCCGTGCCGGACATCACTGCGCACAGCCGCTGATGAGATGGCTTAAGGCTTCAGCAACTGCTAGAGCAAGTTTCTATTTATACAATTCTGAAGAGGATATTGATAAACTCGTTGAAGGGCTTGTCAAAACAAAGGAGTATTTCAGCGATGTCTTCTAATTTAGATGCACTATACCGTCAAGTAATTATGGATCATTATAAAAATCCCCGGAACCGTGGTGTTTTGGAGGATGGCAGCCACACGATTAATATGAATAACCCTACATGTGGAGACCGCATTCAATTGAGCCTCAAGGTGGAAAATGGAATTGTGGTTGACGCAAAGCAAGAAGGGGAAGGCTGTTCTATCTCAATGTCTTCCGCATCTATGATGACCCAAGCAATTAAAGGGAAAAAGATCGAAGAGGCATTGAAAATGTCAAAGATCTTCTCTGAAATGATGCAAGGGAAAGAGTATGATGATGATATTGATTTAGGTGATATTGAGGCCCTTCAGGGGGTTGCCAAGTTTCCTGCCCGCATCAAATGTGCCACGTTAGCGTGGAAGGCGATGGAAAAAGGCTTGAAGGAAGAAGAACAAGAATAAACGAAACAGCGGTTTTGAAACTGGACTGATATCCAGCTCCAGCGCCTAGCCCCTCGAGGTCAAATAACCTCACCCCAATGAAGTCAAAGTGCGGACTTCATTGGGGTGAGAACATTTGCTTGTCGGGGCTGACCAAGGCGCTTCCGCTTTAAAAAGGAGGAACACGAGATGGCTAAAAAAATGCCAGAAATCGGTGATTATAAATATGGTTTTGCCGATAAAGACGTTTCCATATTCCGATCTAAACGTGGTTTGACACGTGAAATAGTTGAAGAGATTTCTAAGCTGAAGAGTGAACCACAATGGATGCTCGACTTCCGTTTAAAATCACTTGAGCATTTCTATAATATGCCAATGCCACAATGGGGCGGAGATTTGGGTTCGTTAAACTTTGATGAAATTACGTATTACGTAAAACCATCTGAGAAATCGGAGAAATCATGGGATGAAGTACCTGAGGAAATCAAGGCAACATTTGATAAGTTGGGTATTCCTGAAGCGGAGCAAAAGTATCTTGCTGGTGTATCCGCACAATACGAATCAGAGGTTGTTTATCATAACATGAAGGAAGACCTTGAAGCACTTGGAATCGTATTTAAAGATACAGATTCTGCGCTTAAAGAAAATGAAGACATTTTCCGTGAGCACTGGGCTAAGGTAATCCCTCCGACTGATAATAAATTTGCGGCATTGAATTCAGCTGTTTGGTCTGGTGGTTCATTTATTTATGTGCCTCCAGGTATAAAAGTAGATACTCCTTTACAGGCGTATTTCCGTATTAACTCTGAAAACATGGGACAATTTGAGCGTACGTTAATCATCGTTGATGAAGGTGCACATGTTCACTATGTTGAAGGCTGTACTGCCCCTGTTTATACAACGAACTCACTTCACAGTGCAGTTGTTGAAATTATCATTAAAAAAGATGCTTATTGCCGTTACACAACGATCCAAAACTGGGCTAACAACGTATTTAACCTAGTAACCAAGCGTGCAGTTTGTGAAGCAAACGCAACAATGGAATGGATTGACGGAAACATCGGTTCTAAGTTAACAATGAAATATCCAGCCGTTATTTTAAAAGGTGAAGGTGCTCGTGGTATGACTTTATCGATTGCGATTGCAGGTAAAGGTCAGCACCAGGATGCTGGAGCAAAAATGATTCATTTAGCTCCTAATACATCCTCAACGATTGTATCTAAATCCATTTCTAAGCATGGCGGTAAAGTAACCTATCGTGGAGTCGTTCACTTCGGGCGTAAAGCGGAAGGTGCTCGTGCAAACATTGAGTGTGATACATTGATTATGGATAATCAATCTACATCAGATACAATTCCATATAATGAAATCCTTAATGACAACATTTCACTTGAGCACGAAGCGAAGGTTTCTAAAGTATCAGAAGAGCAGCTTTTCTACTTAATGAGCCGTGGTATTTCTGAACAGGAAGCAACTGAAATGATCGTTATGGGCTTCATTGAGCCATTCACGAAAGAATTACCAATGGAATATGCCGTTGAAATGAACCGTCTAATCAAGTTCGAGATGGAAGGTTCTATCGGTTAATATTTTACAAACGAAACCCGCCCGCTGGCTATAGCTGGCGGGTTTTTGTATGGTATTATTAATAACGGGGGGGTGAGTGAATTGATTTATATCGGTGTAACGGGCTGGGGAGACCATGACAGCTTATACACAAGCGGGATTTCCTCACGGGACAAGCTGAAAGAATACGCAGGCCATTTTCCAATCGTTGAGGTAGATTCTGCTTTTTATGCAATTCAGCCCAAGCGGAATGCGGAGAAGTGGATGCAGGACACCCCTGAGAGCTTCCAGTTCATCGTTAAAGCCTATCAAGGCATGACTGGGCATATTCGTGGGGAGATTCCCTTTGAAAGCAAACAAGAGATGTTTCTGGCCTTTAAAGACTCTTTACAGCCCTATATAGAAAAAAATAAACTCGCTATGGTCCTATTTCAATTTCCCCCGTGGTTTAGCTGCAAACGAGAAAATGTTGATTACTTGCGATGGTGTAAACAACAAATGGATGACATTCCTTGTGCATTAGAATTCAGGCACCAATCATGGTTTGCCCCTCCATATCAACAAAAGACCCTTGATTTTATGAAACAAGAGAATTGGATTCACAGTATTTGCGATGAACCACAGGCGGGTCAAGGCTCTGTTCCCACCGTTTTAACCGCCGCAGGCAACAATATGGTCCTAGTAAGATTCCACGGCCGAAATGTTCATGGCTGGCAAAAGAGGAACGCAGAAAACTGGCGAGAGGTACGTTATCTTTATCGTTACAATCAAAAAGAATTAGAGGAATGGCGAGACTCAATTCTGAAGCTTACCAGAGAAACTGAACATGTTTACCTTTTGTTCAATAATAACTCTGGTGGAGATGCAGCAGATAACGCGAAGGATATGATGAAACTTTTAGACATAGACTACGAAGGACTCGCCCCAAGGCAACTAGATTTATTTTAACATAGACATTAGAAGGTGAAGTTATGGAATGGATAATATTGGTGATAGTGGGGGTACTGGCAAGCTCACTAGGATCCTTGATTGGTATGGGAGGAGGTATCATTGTTGTACCTGCCTTGCTATACTTAGCTACCCTGCCTGAATTCAGCCACCTTACACCACAGGTGGTTGTTGGTACCTCCCTTTTTACCATGATTTTTACTGGCCTTTCCTCCACACTTGCTTATATGAAACTAAAAACGGTTGATTATAAGAGTGGATTAATTTTCTTAATTGGAAGTGGCCCCGGTAGCATTCTTGGTGCATGGGTTACAGAGAAACTAGATTTGCATTCATTTAATCTTTATTTTGGATTATTTATTATTTTTGTATCTTTTGTTTTAATGATCAAAGATAAATTGAAACCTCTTCCTTTTCGTAAAGATAAGGGAGTTATTCGGCAATTTACTGATAATATCGGAAGAAACTTTGAATATGGTTTCAGTCCCATTGTTGCCATTCTAATATCCTTTGTCGTTGGATTTCTGTCCGGAATTTTTGGAATTGGCGGCGGCTCCTTAATGGTTCCGACCATGATTATTTTGTTTTTCTTCCCGCCACATGTTGCAGTGGCGACATCTATGTTTATGATTCTACCCACAGCGATCTTAAGTTCCATCACACATATCGCTTTGGGCAATGTGAATTGGCTTTATGCATTGGCATTAGTGCCTGGTGCTTGGATAGGTGCTAAGGTAGGAGTATTCTTAAATACGAAGCTAAAAAGCAAAACGATTGTCTGGATTATAAGAATTATTCTAATCGTTGTAGGAGTAAGATTAATGTATCAAGGAATAACAGGGTAAAGGTGAAAGATGGAAACAATACATATTTTTCATACGAATGATATACACAGCCATTTAGAGCACTGGCCGCGGATTCAACAGTTTCTCATAGAAAAGCGAGAGCTGCTCCAGAAGACAGGGGAAGAGGTTTTCTTATTTGATATCGGAGACTTTCTTGATCGTTGGCATCCTTTTACAGATGCAACAATGGGCAAGGGAAATGTAGCTCTTTTAAACGAGTGTCAGTATACAGCTGTGACCATTGGAAATAACGAGGGGATTAATCTTCCGTTCAATGATTTGAATCATCTGTATGATGAAGCAAAATTTGACGTGTTACTTGCTAACCTTTATACAAATGAAGCTGAATATCCTTCATGGGCTCATCCTTATAAAATTTATCATACAATTCAAGGGACAAAAATAGGGGTATTAGGATTAACAGCACCGTTTACTCATCTCTATGAACTACTGGGCTGGCAAATGACAGACCCAATGGAAGAATTGAAAAAGTGGGTCCCGTATATGAAAGAAAATGCAGACGTTCTGATTCTTCTTTCCCACCTAGGATTACATGACGATGAAAAAATTGCTGCACAATTTCCTGAAATCGATGTAATTTTAGGTGCCCATACCCATCATTTCCTTGAACATGGAGAGATGATTAAAAATGTTTTACTTGGTGCAGCAGGAAAGCATGGAAACTTCGTCGGTCATGTGACACTTCAATTAAATGAGAAAAAAGAGCTTGTTCAAAAAGATGCGATTCTATACGAATTCAACAAGCTGCCGGCTGTTGCAGATGAACAAAAAAAGATTGATTTCTTTTTAGAAAAAGGAAAGGACATGTTAAGCGAGAAAATTACGTCCATTTCCGTACCATTACAAAGTGATCCCTTTCATGAAACAAACTTTTCTATCTTGCTTTGTGAAGCATTAAGGGAATGGTGTCAGGCAGATTGTGCGGTGGTAAATGCGGGACTCCTGCTTGGCTCATTATCAGGGGAGGTAACAGAGTATGATTTGCTCTCTGTTTGTCCACATCCGATTAATCCGTGTGTCATTGAGGTTACGGGTATAGAATTGACCTCCATCCTCGAGCAGACACAGGACGAAGCGTTACACCATAAACACATAAAGGGTTTAGGATTTAGGGGAAAGGTGTTAGGAATGTTTGTTTATGACCAAATTGACTTTCTTGATGATGGGATTTCGATCAATGGGAGCAAATTGGAGCTTGAAAGGACTTATAAACTAGCTCTCCCTGATATGTTCACCTTTGGACATTTTTTCAAAGATATCCTTCCGAAAAAAGAAAAAACGTATTTCTTGCCTGAGTTTTTACGGGACTTATTAAAGTGGAAGCTGGAAAAATAACAATACACTCTTTTTCCGAACTCATCATAGAGTGATAGTGAGGAAAGGAGTGTAGGGAAATTGATTGATCTTTCGCCAATTGAAATTAACGGCCATACCTTTTTGGCTGTATCTGTTTTACTTCCAAAAACAACATTGCTTGCAGTGACAAGCGATAAGGGATATATTATGTGCGGTGCTTTAGATGTAGGATTATTAAATGAAAAATTAAAGGACCGTAAAATTATTGCCGGCCGAGCTGTCGGTGTAAGAACTATTGATCAGCTTCTAAATGCTCCACTGGAATCAGTCACATTTGAAGCGGAAGAATTGGGAATTCACCAAGGTATGATTGGTAAGGATGCTTTATTGAAGATGGTTTAAAAGCTTGCTGAGGACAGCAGGCTTTTTTTTAGATTTGTCATAAAATTTGTTACAGCCACAGTCATAGATATTTTTCTAGATCTATTTTTTAGAGCAAGCAGAAGTAAAAAGTAGAAGTAGCCGGTGTCTAGATGTACTTTTTAGAGCAAGAAAAGGTAATAAGTAGAAGTAGCCAATGTCTAGATCTATTTTTTAGAGCAAGCAGAAGCAAAAAGTAGAAGTAGCCGGTGTCTAGATGTACTTTTTAGAGCAAGAAAAGGTAAAAAGTAGAAGTAGCCAATGTTTAGATCTATTTTTTAGAGCAAGTAGAAGCAAAAAGTAGAAGTAGCCAGGGGCTAGAACTACTTTATTGTATGACTTTGTTAAATTTGTCTGTTGATTTCAGTTCCAATCAACAGGATTAAATAATCAATATAGCCTCTTTTATTGGGCTAGTTCACCTTTTCACAGCATACATATAGCATGAAGGGGTGATTGTCTTTGGCCAAATTTCGCAGGCGCCTTACTAAAAGAGGACCGCTGCCTTTCCGATATGTCATGCTGCTAACCTTTGTATTTTTTCTTTTTTCGACGGCAACTGGCTTATGGCTCGTTAATAGAGGGATTGAACCGACTTTAATGCGATATGCAGAATCAGAAACGCGAAATATTGCGTCGCTGGTCATTAATCGGGCCATTACCAAGCGAACAACAAATGTGGGAGACAACAATGAGGTAATTAAAATTGTGCCAGGGAGTAATGGAAAAGGGCAAAATGCCCAACTGAATACAGATTTAATCAATCGTGTATTGGCTGAAACAACTGCGCAAATTCAAAAGAACCTAAAAACAGCCAAAAGGGGTGAAATTGCCTTACTAGAGACGGATGTAGAAATCGAAACGGAAAATACGGCAAAGGAGGACGGAATTGTCTGGTATGTTCCATTAGGTCAAGCAACAAATATTTCTTTGTTGGGGAATATTGGACCCAAAATACCAGTCAAATTTCATGCCATTGGTGAAGTAGAACCGGATGTCCATATCCAAACAAAGGAAATGGGGATCAATAATACGTGGGTAGAGGTTTCTGTTGATATAGTAGTGTCCGTTCAAATTATTACTCCTTTTGCAACTAAAATTACTAAGTTAAAACAAAGCATACCAGTAGGTGGTTCATTGGTAGAGGGAGAGGTTCCGCAATTCTACAATGGAGGCGGAGGCAGTGTCACGCCATCTATTCAAATACCAGAAAAGAATACCGACACCAAAACCAAATCCGAAACGAAAAAGTCTGGAAATTAGTAAGAGGCCGACCAGGAGTCAGCCTCTATTTTTTACGCAAATTTATTCGTTCTAGACGTTTCCACTTGGCTAAATGAGGATAGGGGTCAAAGGACCACTCTGTAATCCCATTGTCCTTATACATTCCGTAATGTAAATGCGGTGGGAATTTTCCAGAGGTTCCTGGAGGACCGTATCCGGAGCTGCCCACACCGCCAATGACCATTCCTGGTTCAACGATTTGCCCGACTTTTAAATCTTTAGCGAATCCGCTGAGATGGGCAAAATAATGATACGTATTATTAATATCACGAATGCCGATTCTCCAACCGCCAAATTTATTCCAGCCTTTCATCTCGATTATGCCATAGTTCGTTGCGCGAACGGGTACCCCGTACCCTGCGAAGATATCTGTACCTTCATGAATTCTTCTTCCACCCCAGCCGCGTGCATCTCCCCAAGTGCTCCGATAACTATGATTGCTGCGAATAGGGACTGGGAATACTTGGGTATCTAAATTGAGTCGTCCGAAATGTCGGTATATCTTAGCCTTACCAGCAATAATTCCCACTGTTCTATCACGATGATAGTAATTCCACAGACCGATTTTTATATTATCAGGGTCTACTCCGTAAGAAAGAAGATAATGGGCAAATGCGTATAATACGTCCTCATCGCTCTTAAGGCTTGCTTTTCCATCTCCGTCTCCATCCACACCCATCCCATCAAAAAATTGAATAGCAGCTGGATTCACTTCATCAGGATTGGGATTGGTTAGACCTGCCCATTGCTCGGGACGAAAGTAGATCCCAATTACGCTATCTGGCTTGGGCAAGTCTCTGCGGACTTGTCGGATGCTTCTTTCGTATTGATCGATGGCTGCTAAATAATACCATGGAATTTGAGTGACCGTTTCAACCTTTTTATAAAGCTTCATTCTTTCCTGATATGGATCAGGTTCCTCTGCATGAGCATTCCTCAGTGCAAGGGAAGAGGTGAAAAATAAAAGGAAAGTTCCAATAATCAGAACAGCCCGCAAAAGGAATCCTCCTTCCCAATTAATGTACATGTTTAGTTTATGGATAATAAGCTATTTCATTATCGCTAATAATTGGTAATGCAATAATAATCTACTTGCTTGTCGTTCCTTAACTAGTATGGTAAAGTGACAAATGAAGAACTCACTTACCATACATATGAATGGGATTTTAAGGGGTGTAATAATGAGTAAGAAAGAAGAAATTCTGCGAAAGCCTGAGTGGCTTAAAATAAAGCTTAATACAAACGAGACGTACACAGGGCTAAAGAAAATGATGCGTGAAAAGAATCTTCATACTGTGTGTGAAGAAGCTCGCTGTCCAAACATTCATGAATGCTGGGCAGTAAGACGTACTGCAACCTTCATGATACTTGGTGACACCTGTACGCGTGCCTGCCGGTTTTGTGCGGTTAAGACTGGGCTACCAACTGAATTGGATTTACAAGAGCCGGAGAGAGTGGCGGATTCTGTTCAACTTATGAACTTAAAGCACGTGGTTGTTACAGCGGTAGCTCGTGATGATCTAAAGGACGGCGGCGCTGCTGTTTTTGCTGAAACCGTTCGTGCTATTCGTCGCAAAAACCCATTTACTAGCATTGAGGTACTCCCTTCCGATATGGGTGGAAAAGAAGAGAACCTAAGGATGTTAATGGATGCGAAACCAGATATCTTAAACCATAATATTGAAACGGTTAGACGTTTAACACCAAGAGTAAGAGCCCGTGCAAAATACGATCGTTCACTTGAATTCCTTCGTCGTGCGAAAGAAATGCAGCCAAGCATTCCTACCAAATCAAGTTTAATGATCGGAATTGGAGAAACAAAAGAAGAAATTCTAGAAGTGATGGATGATTTAAGAGCAAACCATGTAGATATTATGACTATTGGTCAATACCTACAACCTACAAAGAGTCATTTAAAAGTGGAAAAATACTACCATCCTGATGAGTTTAAAGAATTACAAGAGATTGCACTAAGTAAGGGCTTCAGTCACTGTGAAGCAGGTCCACTTGTTCGGTCATCTTATCATGCAGACGAGCAAGTAAATGCTGCAGCGAAACACAAGCAGTTACTTGGAGAAAAAGAAGCAAAGGAAGCATAAAAATAATGAGAGAGGTTGAGACTGAGGTCAACCTCTCTTTGTTATTATTTTTACTTACTTATGCATGTTAGGTCTCTTAAGATTCATATCGTCAGCGGTTTCGCCATTTTCATTTTCACTTGCATTCAAACGCATACCTTGAGGGGATTTTTTCATTTGTGCAATAAGCTCTGTAACTGCGTGACGAGAATTTCGACTGTTAGAGTCAAGGTTCGCCAGGTTTTCAACGTCGCGCATTAATGTTTTATTATCTGTTACATATACGTGGTAGTATCTTGGTACAACTGACAATGCTGTTTTCTTCACTTGGTCGGCAGTTCTATTTCGATCTTTTGTGTCTGTATCATAGGCAATTAACACTTCCTGGTCAGTAACAAGAGTGGCCACATCGTGTACATTAGGATTATTTACACTATATTTACTAATGATATTGGCAAGCTGCTCACGGTTTAAAGCGGTATAGCCGTCATTTGCAGTATTATCGTTCATCAATGGGCTTTTTTGGTGACGGACAAATCCATAATTGTCACTAACATTTCGAACCCCACGGCTTGCTCCCTCATTGTAAAGATCGTGTCGTTTGTTATTTACATTAATGGTATTTCCGCTTTCTTCATAGACATCGCGATTTCCCATATCCTTACTACATCCAGTTAAAGCTGTTATGCTACATAATCCAGCGATTATGATAAATTTTTTCAACATAAACACCTCCTTTTATTAGAATGGCCAATGTTCTGTTTTTTTTTCTTAGTAATTGATGGGGAATCGGTTATAATGGGTAGTAGGAAATGGCTGGGATAACTGAGGTGAAAAGTATGATCGTAATAAACAATACCGCTTATGAAATTCTTCAAGAATATCGGGATGGGTATAATGAAGAGGCTTTTAAATCAAGGTATAGTGATATTTTATCTAGGTATGATTATGTTGTAGGTGATTGGGGATACGGGCAGCTTCGCCTAAAGGGATTCTTTGATGACCAAAATCAAAAAGCTACTTTTGATACAAAAATAAGCACGTTAAGTGAATACCTTTATGAATATTGCAACTTTGGCTGTGCATACTTTGTTTTAAAAAAAGTGAAAAAATAAAAGAGGATGTCCCAAGGGGTCTGACCTCACGTTTATTTCTCATATATAGTGAATCTTTAGGAAAAGTTCAGCTATAAATATGAGGTTGTGGGGTCTGACACTTTGTTTCGGGACATCCTCTTTTTGTTTTATTCGTTGTAAGGCGCCTGTGTCTCCGTTTCAGGATCATCGTGAGGCGGGTGTGCTCCGTCCATCTGTCTAGGCAAACCTTCATGCAGAGATTTATATTCATAATTAAATGCACTATAGTAACGTTGTCCCTTTTCCCAGGGAGTGCTTTTATTTTCTACTGGTTGGAATTTTCCTCGAGGAGCTCCATAGGCGCCTTCAGGAAGATCCTCAACAGTTAGGAAATTTCTTTGTGCTTCCACATTTGAAAAATCATGATATTGTTCTGAATCTTTATCTGCCATGATATACACACTCCTTTACCAACTATTATTTGAAAAAAAGTGTGTAATTATGAACCCTAAACTAATTCCATTAAAAAGCCACGTAATTCTTCGGCATCTGCTTCACTTAATTGAAATGCATATTCTAAATAGCCCTCTTCTTGTAAATCATCCAATCCAATAATAGCAAAGCGGTTTCCTTGCATATCAAGAACCAAGTGTTTACCGTAATGACGGTCACTTTGGACAATCGCTAAATCAAAACGTTGGTTTTCTCCAACAAAGCTGACAAATCTTGTTTTCGTATTTTCTGTATCATCATATAAGAAAAAGCGCTCGTTCATGAAATATTCTCCTTTGATTCATACTTTTACGCATCTCTTATATAGTAACAAATAAATGGGAAGGAGGGGAGTATTGAATATTCATAATTTTTACTAGAAATTTATGGATAAAAAAACACGAATCATGTCAAATTATGCTACAATATACGTAAATCATGTATGTTGGCTTCTGAGAGGGATGAATTAAATGGTCCGTCGTTACAAAGAAAAAGTCAAAAATGTTGTTAAATGGGGAAAGATTATACTACCTCTGTCAACTATGCGCTTTTATCCACCCCAATTCATTTTAAGAAATCCTGTTTTAGAAGGGGTAAAGGCTGCTTTTACTGAGGGATGCGAGGTAGCAGTTGTTGTCTTTCATTTAAAAGATATGATTGAGTTGACAGAGCAGTTAGGACAGACCCAAAGCCATCAGTTTATCAAACATACAAAGAAGTTCTTTCGCTCAGCTGTTGAGCAAGGCGTAGATAAACAGGATGTGATTATGCTTGATGACTTTTACGGTGATGGACTAACATTGTACATAAAAGTGGATTATTCACGCCATTCTCTCTCTGAAATTGATTTGGCTATGAAAAAAATCGTCTATAGTGTAGAAAAAAATCTGCATATGGCATATCCTTTTCTCCAACCAGTCTTTAGGACTGGGTATATGTTTGTGGAAAAAAAGTATTTGTCGATACAAGACTCAATTGCAAGAGCACATAGACAGGCGATTGCTATGGCTGAAAAAAAGGTGAAGTCTGAATTTGATGAAATGGTCTATTTAATGAAAAAGATTATTTCTAAAAAGGAAATAAAATTATTAGCACAGCCTATCTTTGATGTTGCTACTGGTGAGGTCCACGCTTGGGAGATGCTTACCCGTGGTCCAACGGGCTCTGTTCTAGAAAGTCCTTTGCCGTTGTTCTCAGTAGCCAGACAAACGGGATTACTTTATGATTTAGAAATGATTGTGATTGAAAAAGTGCTGGAGCAAATAAAGGCTGCCAAGTGCCGGAAGAATATCTTTGTGAATTGTACTCCGCTCACACTTGGAAATATCCGGTTTACTCGTGATTTAAAAAAATTAATGAAGCAATTCAAAGAAATACCACCACAGCAAATCACCTTTGAAATTACAGAAAATGATTCGATTGAAGGCTTAAAAAATTTTATTTATAATATAAAAATGCTGCGCTTAATGGGCTATAAAATTGCCATGGATGATACTGGCGCAGGCTATTCAAGTTTAAGTATTATAAGTGATATCATGCCAGATATCATTAAAATTGATCGTTCCGTTATTCAGAATATAGATAAAAATTCAATTAAGGAATCGATGTTAAAAGGGCTCATGCTGGTAGCAAGAGAAGCAGGTTCCCTAGTGGTTGCTGAAGGAATTGAAAATGCGGATGAGGCATCTGTATTGACAAGAAATAACGTAGACTTAGCTCAAGGATATTTTTATGCACGACCAACCGCGTTAGTACCGGCTATTGCAACTTAGAAAAAGGAAGTGGAATTCTATGTATTTTGTAGACAGGGAAAAAATAGAAGCAACACTCGTCTATTTAGAAAAACTTATTCACCTCTTCTCACAGCAAAAGGAATGGACAACAGCTTTAGAGAAAGCGGCTTTAGAACGGTTGAATCAAATGATGATTGAGTCTGTCCTGGATGTCGGAAATGCCATGATTGACGGATTTATCATGAGAGATCCTGGCAGTTATGATGACATTATTGATATCTTAGTTGATGAAAAAGTTATTTCCGCTGAGACAGGAGATCATTTAAAGATTTTAATTCAGTATCGAAAGAATCTCGTTCAGGAATATATTTCAGTCGATCATGTAGAGCTTTACCAGCAGTTTTCAGCACATCTAAATGAGTTAGTAACTTTTGCGGGCAATATTCGTGAATATTTGACCAATGAATTAGGTCCCGTATCTGCATTTAAAAACTAATGAAGACCGTTCACTAACGGTCTTTTTCTTTTAATAAAATTTGGGTAGGATACTAATGGGAGTGATCATATGAAAAAGTATAGGGGCTATTTAATTGACCTGGATGGAACTATGTATAGAGGATCAGAGCGAATTGAAGCCGCATCTGATTTTGTAAAAAATCTACGTGACAATGGAATTCCGTATTTGTTTGTCACGAATAACTCATCAAGAACACCCGCGCAAGTAGCTGAAAAACTGGTGAGTTTTGATATTCCGGCGGAGGAGAACTTGGTATTCACAACAAGCCAGGCAACCGCCAATTTCATCTACGAACAAAAGAAAGATGCTTCTGTATATGTGATTGGTGAAGAGGGGATTCAGACAGCTATTGAAGAGAAAGGCTTTTCTTTTGCTGAAGAAGACGCTGATTATGTCGTCATAGGAATCGACCGCTCGATTACATATGAAAAATTAGCTGTGGCATGTCTAGCGGTACGTAATGGAGCAACATTTATTTCGACGAATGGCGATATAGCCATTCCAACTGAAAGAGGACTGCTGCCTGGGAATGGGTCCTTAACCTCTGTCATATCTGTCTCTACACAAACTAAGCCAATTTTTATTGGAAAACCAGAGTCGATTATAATGGAACAAGCTCTAAAGGTACTGGGTACCTCAAAAGAGGAAACACTGATGGTCGGGGATTATTATGATACCGATATATTAGCAGGAATGAATGCAGGAATGGACACCCTTTTAGTCCATACAGGAGTAACTACAAAAGAATTACTTACTGGCTACGACCGTAAGCCAACACACGTAGTGGATTCGTTGGATCAATGGAAGCTATAAAGGGGACAGTCCCCCGCCGCTTTACAGCGGCGGGGGACTGACCCCCTTATTTTTCTCTTTTTTCTTCTTGTCGGGCAGCACGGTGTGCTAGTCTGCTTGAGGCAGCGGCTGCAATGGCACCGACAATATCATCTAAAAATGTATGACATTCACCGGTGGATTTATCATTTAAATGAGCTAAAATCCCAGGCTTTAATTTATCAATGTACCCATAATTCGTAAAACCGATAGAGCCGTAAACATTTACAATAGAAAACGCAAGAATTTCATCTACTCCATACAGGCTTTCATCGGATCCAATAATTGATTGAAGAGGCTCCTCTAACATCCCTTTTTCTGCAAGCATATCAAGCTGAATTCCTGTGATAATGGCATTTTGAACTTCACGTTTTGACAGAACACGTTCTACGTTGGCTATACAGTCTTCCATTTTCAGGTTTGTATGGTACTTTTCCTGCAAAAAGAATACTAAGTCTGCCATGTCCTGAACCTCGACGCCTCTTTCCTTTAACCATTTGCGAGCTGTTTCTTCAGTTAGATCTACTTTTTTGTGGTCTGCCATCCTCTAATCACCTTTTCTTTGGATTTTCACTATATATATACTCTTTTTCCATAAGATATGCAATTTTATGTAAAAGGAGTAAACCAAAATTATATTTTCTCCATCCCACCATTTATTATTCCTTTGAAAAAAACTGAGCAAAAAACAAGTTTTTAAACAACTAAACATATACATGAGGTTATAGATGTCTGGATACGAGGTGGGAGTATGCTTAAAAAGTTACTTGAAAACCAGTATGGTATTACTGTTGAGGAATACGTGAAGCTAGACAGGTATGAGGCACTGAGAGGAAATGGATGGTTGTACTTAGTCTCAAACCCCTCCGGTAAAGAAGAAGATGATATTACAGAACTTGAGAAAATCGCAGAACATTTAAGAAACTATGGTGATCAACATGTCCCGGTTATTTTACCATCTAAGGACGGACAATTAATAACCACATGGGAACAAAATAAATATTGTGTATTGGCCAATCGGCAAATCGAAGATCAACGAAAGATCAAACTAGGACGGAAATTAGCTAAATTTCATGAGCGGGGCAGACTGGTCCCATTTCAGATTGAAAGATCGAGCAGAATTGGACAATGGAAATCACTATGGGAAAAAAGGCTTGAACAAATGGAAAAGGTTTGGAATAATCTCCTTTTTCAAACACCTGAAGATGAATTTGAACGATTGTTCATTGACTCATTCCCATATTACCTTGGACTTACAGAGAACGCTATTCAATATCTGGTGGATTCGGAGATGGATGATGAACCAACCGAAGCTGATGGAGGCACCGTTTGTCATGAACGTTTTACTCAAAAGACATGGGGTGACCATTACATGATCAAGAATCCATTCGATTGGGTGTTTGACCATCGGAGCCGTGATTTAGCTGAATGGACAAGGGAACGATACTTTCGTAATATCCAGACCTACGATGTAGACGTACAACAGTTTTTTAGCGAATACCAAAGTGTGACCCCCTTAACTTCTTTTTCCTGGAGGTTATTATACTCTCGTTTGATTTTCCCGCTTCATTATTACGATTGTATCGAGAGCTATTATATCACTCGTTCTGAGCAGGATAAGAAGGTATTAGAGGAACGCTTAAGTAAAATACTACGACAAACAAGTGACTATGAACGCTTTCTTGCTGGATTCTTTCACATGGCTGGTGCACCCGTCCGACAACTTAACATCCCCCAACTAGAGTGGTTACTGACATGATTTTAAGTATTCGAACTAATTAAATAACGTAATTCCAAACTTATGGTAAAATAATAAAGTGTATCAGAATAATTAAGGAAGTGAATGCAGCATGAAGCCATACGTTTTTATTACACGGAAGCTTCCAGACGAAGTTGTTAAACCACTACTGCCAAACTATGAAGTAAACATGTGGGAACATGAGGATATTCCAGTTCCAAGGGAGTTACTGCTAACTGAAGCAAAGAAGGCAGATGCCTTGCTAACCATGTTATCAGATTCTATTGATGAAAGTATTTTAACCGCTGGAAAACAGTTAAAAGTAGTAGCCAACCTTGCTGTTGGTTTCGATAATATTGACTTAAAGGTTGCCACCAGAGAGGGAATCGCGATTTGCAACACACCCGATGTATTAACAGACACTACTGCAGATTTAACATTTGGCTTGTTAATGGCTACTGCAAGAAGGCTAATGGAAGCTTCCGAGTTAGTAAAAGAGGGCAAATGGAAAAGCTGGAGCCCCTTGTTATTGGCTGGCCATGACATCCATCACAAAACCATTGGTATCGTTGGCATGGGGAAAATTGGTGAGACTGTTGCAAAACGGGCAACCGGTTTTGAGATGAACATTTTATACCATAACCGTTCACGTAAACCAGAAGTGGAACAACAGCTTGGAGCGGTTTATGTGGCCTTTGATGAATTAGTAGAAAAATCAGATTTTATTGTCTGCCTAACTCCACTTACAAATGAAACAAAAAACTTGTTCACTCGTGATGTGTTTAGGAAAATGAAGCAGTCGGCTATTTTTATCAACGCAGGAAGAGGCCCAGTCGTTGATGAACAGGCTCTCTTTGAGGCATTAGTTGCTGGCGACATTTCTGGTGCAGGCCTTGATGTTTTTGAAAAAGAACCAATTGGTGCTGATCATCCATTATTGCAGCTTCCTAACGTAGTTGCGCTGCCACACATTGGGAGTTCAAGTGTTGAAACAAGAATGGAAATGTTGAGGCTTTGTCTGACAAATATTCAAGCAGTGATCGAAGGAAAAGAACCTAAGACGTTGGTGAATAAAGACTGGAAACCCTTAGTCAAAGCGTGACCATACCCATGCAAAAAAGCGATTGCTGGATAGCAATCGCTTTTTAAATCGTATCGAATTAGAAAACTTGTTCTACTTCAACAACGCCTGGAACTTCTTCTAAAAGTGCTCTTTCAATTCCAGCTTTTAATGTGATGGTTGAACTTGGGCAGCTTCCGCATGCACCTAATAAGCGGAGCTTAACAATACCATCCTCTACATCTACTAATTCGCAATCCCCGCCATCGCGAAGAAGAAATGGACGTAATTTATCTAATACTTCTTGAACTTGTTCAAACATTTGTTGTTCTTCCACTGTTAATCGACTCCTTTCCTACATTTATTATAATGTGATTAGTGCTAAAAATCCATTCTCAGAAATTAGTAAAGCACACATTTAAAGACATTTTCTTAGTTTTTATAGTAAGAATAAAGTAAAATAAAAGAAAAAGGGCTCTGTTAAACTTGCCTGTTGATTTCCGCTCCAGGCACGAACGGTCGTGGGTGTTTCGGCGAGCCTCCTCGGAGAAACACGCCTGCGGGGTCTCCCCTGAACCATACTCCCACAGGAGTCTTCGTGCCTTCCGCTCCAATCAACAGGGTATAAAACAAGAATGTTCTTTAACACAGCCAATTAAAAAGGCAGGATGATGCAATGAATACAACTGAAGTAGAAATTGTCCTTTATGGTGCAGAACAATTATGTCCGAGCTGTGTGAATCTACCTTCTTCTAGAGAAACCTTTGAATGGTTGGAAGCAGCTATTGCAAGAAAGTTTCCTGATCAGCCTGTTAAAATGGTCTATGTTGATATTCTCCAGCCTGCAGGTGATGAGGAAAAACTTACTTTTGCACAAAGAGTAATTGATGAGGATATGTTTTATCCTGTTGTCGTGATAAAAGATAAAGTCGTCGGTGAAGGTAATCCAAGGTTGAAAACGATCTTCTCAGAACTAGAAAAATACGGCTATCAACCTTTGTAAAACTAGAAGCATTCCGCTCGTTGGAATGCTTTTTACTTTGGTGAAAAAAGACAAGGTATAACAATTGTTAATTATTTGAATAAGATGATAGTGAGGACTATTTTATTATTTTTCCTCATTAAAAAAGAAGAATTTTCATCTTTGTATAAAAATGAGGCTGACCTTTTAAGGCCAACCTCATGGTTTCATCATCCATTATGGAATTTGTACATCCATAAAATACCAGATTTTAAAAGACGTGCTACACGTCCTGTAATAGGGCGTTCCGCCATTAATCCAAAGCCATGCTTTTTACCAAGAGAGCCTAAGATCCCTTTTAGTTTTATTGGCGGGAAGGAAGCAGGCGGCTCTTCACCCTTCCAACGGCTTTTTAACACTTCCACAATTTGTTCTGCCTGCCCTTCAGCTAATTGAGCACTTGGAGCATGTGGAAGGCTTGCACAGTCACCTACAACAAAAACATGTTCATCTGTTGGCAGGTGGTGGCGTGGAGTGAGAAGCAATCTTCCCATCCGGTCCTTTTCCCCAGCCATTTCGCGGACAATTTTACTTGCCTGGATTCCAGCTGTCCATACAATCACTTCACAATCCATTGGCACATCGTGATTGTATAAACGTTTTTCTTCGACTTTAGTGATATTTGAATTGTTGATAATTTCAACATTGTTTTTAACAAACCAATTTTCGACGTATTTACTTAAACGTTCAGGAAATGAGGATAGAATATGATTCCCTCTATCAAATAATTTGATCTGTAAGTCTTCCCGGCTTTCACTCAATTCACTAGCTAACTCTACTCCACTAAGACCTGCCCCTACTATGGCAACAACAGAACCAGGAGCGAGGTTGTTTAATACAGAGTAAGTGTGACGTGACTTATCGATACTCTGTATACTATAGGTAAATTGTTCTGCACCCGGAACATCATGATACTTATCCTCACAGCCTAGGCCGATAACTAGGTCATCATAGGTAATAGGTTTTTCATTTTTTAATTCAACCTTTTTTTCAGCTGTGTTAATTCCAACTACTTCTCCGTATTTTACAACTAAACGTGGATGTTCCGGAAAAGCAACACGAACTTCTGTATCTGAAATGGTTCCAGCGGCTAATGCATAATATTCTGTTTTTAAGCAGTGGTAAGGCACGCGGTCAACGAGTGTAATGGTAACGTCCTCTGGTAAATGATTCGGCAAAAGCTCGTGCAAAATCCTCATTCCACCGTATCCACCACCGAGAATGACAAGGTTTTTCATTATTAATTCCCCTTTGTTTACATTATAAGAATGATAAATTCGACTTTGAGAATTGTCCAGCTCCAGCGCCTAGCCCCTCGGGTCAAATAACCTTCGGCAAGTAAAGTCAAAAGGCGGACTTTTCTAGCCAAAGAACATTTACCTGTCGGGGCTGACCAAGGCGCTTGTGCTTTTCTTGTCCGGTTTTCACAAAAATGGTTAGCGCTTGCAATTTTAAAATATTAGAATAATATTATGTTTCTTTACCACATAAGAGTATAACTAAAATGTGTACAAATAACAACATTTTTCATACTATTCTTGACAGTAAAGCGTAGTGCGTGGTAATTGACGGGGAGAATGAAATAGAGTAGCATATCTATGTGTGGAGAGGTGAAACTAGTGATTCAACCTATCATTGAATTTTGTATTAGCAATCTGGCGAATGGTGCGCAAAAAGCACTTGAAAAATTACAAAGAGATCCTAACTTGGATATTATTGAATATGGATGCCTTGGATATTGTGGAAAATGTGCAACCAAATTATATGCACTCGTTAATGGAGAAGTAGTAACAGGTGAGACACCTGATGAACTAGTTGACAACATTTACCAATACCTAGAAGAAAATCCAATGTTTTAAATAGATTGGAAAGGTGGGGAATTTTCATGAGTAAGGAAGTTGTTATATTAACTGAAGCAGCAGCACTGCACATTAAAGAGATGATAAAGCACAACGAAGAAGAAGGTGCATTCTTACGTGTAAGCGTAAAGGGAGGCGGATGCAGTGGATTATCTTACGGCATGGGCTTTGACCATGAGGTGAAAGAAGAGGACCTCCAGCTCGAACAATATGGCATACAGATACTTGTTGATAAAGAAAGTGCTCCTATCCTACAAGGAACAAAAATTGACTATAAAGAATCCATGATGGGCGGCGGCTTTACAATCGATAATCCAAATGCCATCGCATCATGCGGATGTGGCTCATCCTTCCGTACCGCAACAGCTACAGGTACACCGGAAGAATGTTAAATACAATTAAAAAAGGCGCCGAAATGGCGCCTTTTTTTACAAAATAATAAAATTCAACTATGAGAATTGTCCAGCTTCAGCGCCTAGCCCCTCGGGTCAAATAACCATCGGCAAGTAAAGTCAAAGAGCGACTTTTCTTGCCGAAGAACATTTGCCTGTCGGGGCTGACCAAGGCGCTTGCGCTTTTCTTATTGTTTAAACATAGAAGAGCTGTGTAATGGCTGTGCTTTTGCCTTTGGATCAATGTATGTTTTTGCATTGTTTACGGCTGTTGGTGCTTCACCAAAACCACAAGCAATTAACTTCACTTTTCCATCATACGTACAAATATCTCCAGCTGCATAAATACCTGGGACATTGGTTTCCATTTTGGAATTGACTACGATTGAATTCTTCTCAATTTCAAGACCCCATTCCTTAATCGGTCCAAGGGAAGAAACGAATCCATAGTTACAGATAACAGCATCTACATCAAGGATTTCTTTTGCTTCGCCGTTAACAGAAGAAAGAACGACTTGTTTAATTCCATTATCATCCCCGATTAATTCGGCAGGTACAAATGGAGTTTTTACATCCACTTTGGAATTATATAGGTTTTCTACGCTATGTTCATGGGCACGGAATTTATCACGACGGTGAACAATCGTTACCTTTTCAGCAATCGGCTCAAGCATTAATGCCCAGTCAACTGCGGAATCTCCGCCTCCGAAGACCACTACCTTTTGACCTGCAAATTGATTTAAATCTTCGATGAAGTAATATAGATTTTTGTGTTCATATTGTTGTGCACTTTCTAATTCCAGACGGCGCGGTTGGAATGCTCCATTTCCTGCCGTGATAATAACGGTCTTAGAGTAGTGTACTTCTTTATTAGTTGTTAATTTAAATGTACCATCTTCTAGTTTTTCTAACTTCTCAACAGATTGTTCAAGAGCAATGGCTTGATCAAACTTAGCCATTTGTTCTTTTAAGTTGTTGATTAATTCTTGAGCACGGACTTTAGGGAATCCAGCTACATCGTAAATATATTTTTCCGGATAAAGAGCCGATAATTGACCTCCAAGTTGCGGTAAGCTTTCAATGATCTTCACTGATGCTTGTCTCATTCCGCCGTAAAAGGCAGTAAATAGACCAACAGGGCCTCCTCCGATTATGGTAATATCATAAACTGTTTGATTTTCTTGCACTCCGTATCCCCCCAACTAGTAGTAACAAACTCCACTCACTATAATATCATAAAACTAGGGAATCCTCACAACTTTCTACCAATTTAAACAATAAGTTATTAGTAATAAAATAGTGTAATTTATAATATTCTTAAGGTAAATAATTTAAAAATCCGCTTGAAAATAGTGTTAAAGTAGCATAAGATGTATTGTGGATATATTGTTAAGAATTTGTGACGAAAAACGCACATTTATGTGAATGATGTAACAAGTTTTATTATTCTGTCAATTTTTATTAATCTTTTCACTTCTTTGTGCTAATCAGTTTGATCTTTTTCTTTGAAACCATTCGTGAATAATATCACAAACATTTTTGTATAAAACAAAATAAAAATGGCCTTAGCAGTGGAAGATAAGAAAAAGAGAAATTTATTCAAAAATATTATTATAAAAGGTGGAAGTGATCACTTTGAGAAAGCCTAAAATCGTTATTATCGGTGCTGGTTACGGCGGACTTATGACAACAGTTCGTTTACAAAAGTTAATCGGTGTAAATGAAGCAGATATCGTATTAATAAATAAGAACGACTACCATTATGAAACAACTTGGTTACACGAGGCTTCTGCTGGTACGCTGCATCATGATCGTGTTCGTTATGATATTAGAGATGTAATTGATCGTAGCAAGGTTGATTTTGTTCAAGATACAGTGGTTGAAATCAACAGAGAAGAGAAGAAGGTAATTTTAGATAAAGGTGAAGTCGATTATGACTACCTTGTGATTGCATTAGGTGGAGAGCCTGAAACATTCGGAATCAAAGGCTTAAAGGAATATGCTTTCGGTATTACAAATGTGAATTCTTCTCGTCAATTACGTGAGCATATTGAATATCAATTTGCAACATACAATATGGAAGAAGAGAAGCAAGATAATCGTTTATCCATTGTAGTTGGCGGTGCAGGATTTACAGGTATCGAATTCTTAGGTGAGTTAACTAATCGAATTCCTGAATTATGTCATGAATACGATGTTGATTTCCATAAGGTAAAGATTATCTGTGTAGAAGCTGCTCCAACAGTTTTACCAGGATTTGATCCTGAGCTTGTGAATTATGCGGTTTCCCAATTAGAGCGTAAAGGCGTTGAATTCTTAATTGGAACGGCAATCAAAGAAGCAACTCCTGATGGTATCATTGTAGCTAAAGGAGAAGAGGAGCCTCGCGAAATTAAGGCTGGCACTGTGGTTTGGGCAGCTGGTGTTCGTGGTAACTCTATTATCGAAAAGTCTGGCTTCGAAGCTATGAGAGGCCGTGTAAAGGTACAACCTGATTTACGTGCACCAGGACATGACGACGTATTCATCGTTGGTGACAGCTCACTTGTCATCAATGAAGAAATCAACCGTCCATACCCACCCACGGCACAAATCGCTATGCAGCAGGGTGAAGTAGTTGCTCGTAACATTGCGGCATTAGTTCGCAACAAGTCTGAACTAGAATCATTTACTTTTGACAATAAAGGGACAGTTTGTTCTCTTGGCGAAGATGATGCAATTGGTGTTGTATTCGGTAAGAAGATTACTGGTGCTAAAGCTTCCTTCATGAAAAAAGTAATCGATAATCGCTCACTTTATATGATCGGTGGAGCAGGTCTTGTATTGAAAAAAGGTAAATTTAACGTATTCTAAAAATATATGTTGTTGGAAAAGGACAGAGAATCTTCTGTCCTTTTTTTGATATATTAGAGGAAAGATGTTTGCTAGGAGTGTTGGTATGAGCAGTCGTGAAAAACGAGGTAAGGTGTGGTTAGCTGTATCAGGCATCGTTAAATCATCCGAAGGACAATGGCTTGTAGTCAAGAAGAGATATGGGGGATTAAAAGGACAGTGGTCCCTGCCTGCCGGGTTTGTTGAGGAGGGAGAAACGGCCGACGAAGCTGTGGTTAGGGAAGTGAAGGAAGAGACCGGGCTTACTTGTACGGTTAAAGGGTTAATTGGATTAAGAACAGGTGTAATAAAAGAAGAGATTAGTGATAATATGCTTGTATTCGTGCTTGAACCTCTGGAAGTTACAGAAAGAATCATTCATCAGGAAAATGAATTATATGAGGCAAGATTTATGGATCCAAAAGAGCTTCTTGATGAAAAGGATGCATCTATCCTTTTACACTATCTAATCGAACAAAATGAGCATAGCAGTAAGCCTGGCATTGATGGTCTGAATCCAGGAGATCAATTTGGTTATTCAGCTTATAAATTATTTTTGTAATTTTTTGAAAATTTAAGTAACGCTTAGAAAATGAAAGAAAACTTTCGATGTATCCGTTTTCTTTTCCGAATTTGGTTCAATTCCGCTCTTTTCTTTTTTCTAGTTCCTTGTTATATTATCAGAAAATTAAGTAAATAATTTAAAGGGGATGATCAAGATGACAGTGAAGAGCTTGGATACAAAAAAGTGTGAGTATTGTTCGGGTTATGGATATTTTCAGCTTCTACTTGGTGGGTCGGAAACTTGCAGTTGTTGCGGAGGATCTGGAAAGAAAAAAGAATAGGGTACTAGGTGAATTTAAATAGAATGCTCTACATTGCTTCTTCGGATCGTTTCGAAGAGCTTTTTTTTGTACTAATAGAAAGTATAAAATTCGACTTCGAGAATTGTCTAGCTCCAGCGCCTAGCCAGTTTTCATCCTGAATAATCTCCTTGAGTATCTTGTACCAATCATGGCTTGATAAAGCGATGATTGGTACAGCTCGGGTCAAATAACCTTCGGCAAGAAAAGTCCAAAGGCGGACTTTTCTTGCCGAAGGTTATTTGCCTGTCGGGGCTGACCAAGGCGCTTATACTTTTCGATTTTTATTGACTCCCTTTTAGACATTCAGTACACTAAAAGTTGATGTATAAAGGGAGGAATCTCGGATGCAAATGAGCATTGTTGTGTTAATCATATCGATTGTGCTATTTTTTGTCTTATTTTTTGGAATTGGTTTTATTCTAAATATGCTACTAAGAATGTCATGGGTAATGGCACTAGTGTACCCTGTTGTGGCAATTTTAATTGTAGATAAAGTCCCATTTGTTGAATATTTTACTAACAGTAAAGTTGCCTTCCAAGAACTAGGACATAAATTCAGTTCTTTAGCCACTGCAGATATTCTTATCCTTGTAAGCGGACTTGCAGGAGCCATTGCTGCAGGCTTCACCATCAAACTACTACGTAAAAATGGTTACCAAATGTTCTAAGACTTTTTACCAAAAGGTAAAGAGTCTTTTTTAATGCAGAAAATGTGTTTTGACAACTGTTGATTGGAGCGGAAGGAGCGAAGACTCCTGTGGGAGTGCGGGTCAGGGGAGACCCAGCAGGCGTTAGCGCCGAGGAGGCTCGCCGAAACGCCCACGAACCACTCGCGCCTGGAGCGGAAATCAACAGACCATTATTAAAAACGCCTTTTGGCAAAAATTCTCACTCCTTTTTTGAATAATTCCCTTCAGCTTGGGAATGAATATTTTGGAGGAGTGAAAATTTTAATGAATAAAACAAAAAATTGGATTAAACGCTTTGCTCTTGGATGTCTTTTCTTGATGGCATTATTAGCAACCTTTCAATCCATTTCCGGCGTAAATGCAAAAACACTTATTACTCAATTTGCGTCTGAGCTTTCAACAACTGTAACTGCTTCAAACACGACGTCGCCATCGCTAGAAGATGCTTTTGATTGGTCAAAGTATCCTAAATATACAGTTACTGCTACTGGTTATACAGCAGGCATCGAATCAACTGGTAAAACAAAAGGGCACCCTGAGTATGGAATTACATATTCCGGAGTAAAAGTAAAACGTGATTTGTTTTCCACTGTGGCTGCTGATTTAAACGTTTTCCCTATTGGAACGGTCCTTTTTATTCCAGGCTATGGATATGGTGTAGTTGCGGATAAAGGAGGAGCCATTAAAGGGAACGAGCTGGACCTTTATTACGAAACAGTTGAAGATGTTTATAACAAATGGGGCAAAAAACAGGTCGACGTATATGTAGTTCAAAAAGGAGATGGCAAACTAACTGAGGAGCAATTACAGGCATTAAATGAAGATAAGGCTCTGCAGGTTTTTCGCCAACAGTATATAAGTTCTGAGAAAAGGTAAAAGCAGGCCGTGTGCCTGTTTTTTTTTTTTCGCTAAGAATAATAATTAGTTAGTCGAAATAATAAAACGTTTTCGTTATAATTAAATGGAATACACGGAGGTGAAGCAGGAGTATGTTTTACGTAAAAACAGAACTAGATTTATCAACAGAACATGAAGGGTTGGTTATCGGTCTTTTCGATAAACCGGAGAAATTTACAGGTTCATTAACTTTACTAGATGAGAAGTTTGATGGACATCTTACAGAGCTCGTAAAGAACGGTGACCTTTCTGCAAAATTAAAAAATGTGACGAAAGTACATAGTTTTGGCAAAATTGCAGCGAAACGCATTTGGTTTGTTGGTTTAGGAAAAGAAAAAGAGGTAACCTTTGAAAAGATGAAAACAGCATTTGGTAAGCTTTTTAAAGAGATTAAAGCCAACAAGCTTGTTGAAACCGCCATTTACTTAGATTCTTTTACTACAGAAAAAGTAGACGGTTTAGATGCAGCCCATGCTTTAAGTGAGGCGTTTGCGTTGTCTACCTACGATTTTGCAGGCTATAAGCAAAAGTCGAATGAACCAGAGAAAAAATTAGAGAATATATCTGTTTATTGTACAACAAATGATCCAGAGGATGTTCAGGCATCCTTGAATGTTGGGTATGCTTTTGGAAAAGGTACAAACTCAGCAAGATCACTTGTGAACACACCAGGCAATTTACTTACAGCAACGGATTTGGCCAACTATGCTAATGAACTTGCAGCTAAATATGAATTCGAAGTGGAAATTTTAGATAAAGATGAAATAGAAAAGCTCGGTATGGGTGCGTTTCTTGCAGTGAATCAGGGGTCTACCGAACCGCCGAAAATGATTGTTTTAAAATATCAAGGAAAAGACGAATGGAAAGATGTTATTGGTTTAGTTGGTAAAGGCATTACCTTTGACACAGGTGGGTATTCCATAAAAACCAAAGCCGGTATTGTAGGAATGAAAACGGACATGGGAGGGGCAGCAGCTGTCCTTGGTGCCATGGAGATTATCGGAGAGATTAGACCGGAGCAAAACGTAGTAGCTGTTATTCCATCAACGGATAATATGATTAGTGGCGGAGCGTTTAAGCCAGACGATGTCATTACCTCTATGAGTGGAAAAACGATTGAGGTGCTCAATACAGACGCTGAAGGTCGTCTTGTATTGGCGGACGCAGTGACATATGCAAAGCATCATGGGGCTGAATATCTAGTCGATGTTGCAACCTTAACAGGAGGGGTTATCACTGCACTAGGGCTGCATACAACCGGTGCAATGACGAACCATGAGGGATTGTATGAGCAAGTGTTGGAAGCATCAATGGAAGCGGGAGAACAAATGTGGCAATTGCCATTATTTGAAACAGAAATTGAACGGGTAAGAAACAGCAAGGTAGCTGATTTAAATAACTCACCAGGTAGTGAGGGCCATGCGCTAGTGGCTGGTGCGTTTATTGGTGAGTTTGCTGAAGGAACTCCTTGGGTACACCTTGACATTGCCGGAACAGCTACATCCTCAAAAGCCTATGACTTAGGACCTTCAGGGGCAACAGGAGTTATGTCTCGTACGCTAGCCTTATTTGTCGAACGGTTCGAACCAATCGGAAAATAGAACATACAGGGCTAAACAGGCGGTTTCGCCCACTCCAAACCTCATCTATTTGCATATGCAATAGTGTAGGCAAGTATAGATGAAAAAGGAGGTAATGCGGCATGTACGCTTATCGAAGCCCGTACCCTGTACAGGATCAACGATTTATTGGATTTGGTTTTGGATTGCCATTAGCAATTGGCGGACTTAGCTTTTTAGGTGGGTTACTTGGAGGCGGATTGGGAGCTTCTTTTGCAGCTCGGCCATTTTACGGCTACCCATATCCACCATTTGGCTATCCACCAATGGGCTATCCACCAATGGGATATCCAGGTTATTATTAAAAAACAGGTTAAAAACAGCTCTAGGGGCTGTTTTTTTCATTTAGGCACTTGTTTATAAAAGGAAATAATTAAGAAATGCAGAATAGGTTAGATAGAATAGATTTACATACTGGAGGGATAAAAATGATTAAGGACACATTAATTGAAGCGCTCGGAATAAATATCACACAATTAGATGCTGGGAGGGTCATTGCGACTATGCCGGTAGATGAACGAACTCGCCAACCATTTGGATTACTTCACGGTGGAGCATCTGTTGCCTTAGCCGAGACAGTTGCTAGTATCGGAGCGTATGAATTGGTTGATAAAGAAACGGAAGGAGTTGCTGGATTAGAAATAAACGCCAACCATGTACGTCCAAAAACCGAAGGTATGGTTACTGCAGTAGGAACTATTCTTCATCAAGGAAAATCAACGATGGTTTGGGATAT
The DNA here is from genome assembly GCF_030818775.1 of Bacillus sp. SORGH_AS_0510. Lineage (NCBI taxonomy): Bacteria > Bacillati > Bacillota > Bacilli > Caryophanales > Bacillaceae > Bacillus > Bacillus sp. SORGH_AS_0510. Next base: position 1,375,683 of record NZ_JAUTAU010000001.1, read on the forward strand.
TAAAATAACTGATGAACAAGACCGTCTAATTTGTGTTTCAAGATGTACGATGGCAGTGATAAAAATTAAAAAATAGCGGATATGCCAAAAGAATGGATTTTTTCCATTCTTTTTCTGTTTATTGTACAAAAATTTAAAAAATTTAAATTGAATTCATGATATAATCAAAGATATAAAAAAAAATAGAAAAAAAGCACAATTTTTTGTACAGGTTTCTTTATATAATGGTAGTAAGATGGAAAAGAATGGTGGTGAATAAAAATGAGAACAAAAAGGCAATATTTATTTATCGATTTTGAATTTACAATGCCAGAGCGAAATATGCGTGTGAAGGACTTTTATGCAGAAATCATCGAGGTTGGAATTGTGGCTGTCGTTGATGAAGAAGTAACGGAGCAATTCTCTTCATATGTTACACCTCATAAATTTCCTAAACTATCAGAACGCTGCAAATCATTCTTACATATTTCACAGCAGCAGGTTGACAAGGGGTTATCCATTTATGAACTTGTGAAAAAGCTAGAGGAGTTCAATAAAAATAATCATGAAACCACCATTGTAACTTGGGGAAATATGGATATGAAAGTTCTAAGGCATAATTGTTTACAGGCAGGTGTGGCGTTTCCTTTCAAGGCATCTGAATTGGATTTATCAATGGAGTATAAACGATTCTTTGGCGACCAAAATCAAACGGGCCTATGGAAAGCTGTGCAGGAGTATGGCAAAGAGGGGACAGGCCGGCATCACCGGGCACTAGACGATGCATTGACTACCTACAATATATTCAAACTCGTGGAAAAGGATAAAAAATACTTGGAGAAACCAAAACCAACAACCATTGGGGATCGCGTTGATTTTTCAAAGCTATTAAATGAATTTGCATAAAAGGCCAAATCATTCAAACTGATTTGGCCTAAATTATTTTCTATAGCTTATAATCTTTTTCTAATGTAGCGAGAGCCTGTAAGCTCATCTCAGCCCAATCAGAGGAAGTTTCCTCAAGTTCTTTTTTCATCTTTGCGATAGCCTCTTTTAAAGATACTTGGTAATCCGGTATCTCACCTTCAAAGTGTTTAACCATCTGTTTTGGTATATTCGTTTGTTCTCTATAGGCAAGCGCACGTCGTTCATGAAAAATTATAACATCTGAATCCTTTGGATTGTGTAGATCCCCTTGCATTGGATGTTTAAGAACCCCTAATACTCGCACTAAATAATGCTGCGGCCGAATCTCCGTTAATTCACCAACATATTTTCCGGTTTTATAAATCCCTGTAACAATATCACCAATTTGTAATTCCGCCACAATTACCACTCCAATCAACAATTGTTTCTTCCATTTTATACTGAAAAATAGTAAATTAAAAACAATGTGTGAAATATTATTCATTCGTTTAAAGTACATAATTGGAGGGAAGCTAAGTGAGAAGGAACTTACAAATATTTATGACCATCATGACCATTGTTCTATTATTGGCGGCATGTGGGACAAGTGAGAAGAAGGAAGAGGCAAAAGTGAAAACGGCCGCTCCAAAAACAGAACAAAAGGAAGGAGACCAACAGGTGTCGAATACAGTGTATCCTCAGCTAACTACTGAAGTTGCAGAAAATGAGAAATTGGTTGAAATGGAAACGACGATGGGGAAAATTAAAATAAAATTATTCCCTGAATATGCACCAAAAGCAGTTGAAAATTTTGTTAAGCACAGTGAAGAAGGTTACTATGATGGACTCATTTTTCATAGAGTGATAAACGATTTCATGATACAAGGCGGAGACCCTAGCGGAAACGGAACAGGCGGAGAAAGTATTTACGGCAACCCTTTTGAAGATGAATTCTCTAATAATCTCTTTAATATTCGTGGAGCTCTTTCAATGGCGAACTCTGGAGCGAATACCAATGGAAGTCAATTCTTCATCGTACAAAAGACATCACTCGATCCAGCTATGAAATCGGAAATGGAAAAGGCTGGATATCCGAAAGAAATGATTGAGGCATACGATAAAAACGGTGGTACGCCATGGCTCGACCATCGCCATACCGTATTCGGGCAAGTGATTGAGGGAATGGATGTCGTTGATAAGATCGCCAGCACACCCGTTGACCCAAAAGACAAGCCTGAAAAAGACGTAATCATCAAAAAAATTAACGTTATAAAATAAGGCTGTGTAATAGACCATTGTTAGTTTTATCCCCTGTTGATTGGAGAGGAAGGAGCGAAGACTCCTGTGGGAGTATGGTTAAGGGGAGACCCCGCAGGCGCGTTTCTCCGAGGAGGCTCGCCGAAACACCCACGAACCGCTCGCTCCTGGAGCGGAAATCAACACGCAAGTTTACCATGGCCTAATAATGAACGGTAAAATGATTCATTGGTAAGAAACGTTTTTTTTGCTATAATTAACTTTTAGAGCTATTCCTTTTAGAAAGGGAGAAGAAAAATGTTTCTACCATCCGTTTTAGCCTTATTTTTATACTTTCCAGAAGATAAATCAGAGTATATTCCAGCAATGATCACGTTTACCATCTTTTTGATTGGTGCGCTTCTTACAATGAGATTCATCATTAAAATTTCCAAACGTGAGGCTCAAAAGACCAAAGAATTAGAAGAACAAATTCTAAAAAATAATCAGTCCGAACAGAGAAACAGTTAACCCTAGCTGTTTCTCTTTTTAAATTTTAAGAAAGTATATATTTCGACTTCGAGAATTGGCCAGCTCCAGCGCCTAGCCCCTCGGGTCAAATAACCTTCGGCAAGAAAAGTCAAAAGGCGGACTTTCCTTGCCGAAGAACATTTGCCTGTCGGGGCTGACCAAGGCGCTTGCGCTTTTCTTTTCTCCCAAGTGAATAGGTCCGATACCTCAAGCCCATACTAAGTGCAAATTGCCTATCAATGGGGGATACATATGAAAAAAAGTTGGTTAATAATTCCATTCCTTTTGCTGACAGGATGTGTGGAAAAAGAAGTAAAAAAACTGGATGTTGAAATGTTCAATGCATCGGGGGATTCCTTAGGAACGGTGACAATGGCGGAGCAATCAAGCGGTATAAAAATGACCGTGAGTTTGAAAGGACTTCCACCAGGAGAGCATGCGATTCATATTCATGAAAAGGGAAAATGTGTTGCACCAGATTTCAAATCTGCGGGGAACCACTTTAATCCAGAAAAGAAAGAGCATGGGCTTCTACACCCAAAAGGCGCACATGCGGGTGATTTACCAAACTTAATTGTTGACGATAGTGGGTCAGTTTCAGCGGAGCTCATGGCACCAAATGTAACGTTGAAGAATGGAAAGAAATCATTGTTTACAAAAGAAGGTACTGCTATCGTAGTTACCGAAGGGAAAGATGACGGTATGACCCAACCAGCAGGGGACTCAGGAAACCGAATTGCATGTGGTGAAATATCTAAGAATAAAAAGGGACAAAAAAAGGCGCAGGATGAAAAAGAATAATATGATTAGCTGCCCATATAGGGTAGCTTTTTATTTGGAAAAAATTATTATACTTTGGGCATATATCTAAGCTTATCCAATAAATGAGACATACACTACAGAGAGACGGTAAGGAGGCGATTATATGGAAAAAAGACAATTTGGCGGCTTTCCAGGACAAATGGGCTTTCCAGGACAAATGGGCTTTCCAGGACAAATGGGTGGCTTTCAACAGCCAATGATGGGTGGACAGCAAACAGGCTTTCCACAAATGATGGGAGGCTTCCAACAACCTGGATTTGGACACATGATGGGAGGGTACCCACAAATGGGTGGTTTTCAACAGCCAATGATGGGTGGACAGCAAGCAGGATTCCCTCAGATGATGGGCGGATATCATCAACATGGGTATCCACAAATGATGGGAGGATACCCGCAAATGGGTGGTTTTCAACAGCCAATGATGGGTGGACAGCAAGCAGGATTTCCCCAGATGATGAGTGGTTCCATGCCAGGTCAGAAGCCACCAGCAACAGGTCAACGGAAAAAAGATAGCAAGTAATTGAAACTGTCACAGTGAAGGAGGGAAAACCTGTCCACATAAGGGACAGGTTTTTTCTATTTCTTGCTTTTTGACTGATTTTTCAAGACAATAAATTTACGACATGAATATAAACTATTGGAGTGTTTAGTAAATGGAGCAAAAATTATATTATCAAGATGCTTACATAAAGAAATTTTCTACAGAAGTTATAAAACAACAGCAGGAAGAGGATCAATCATGGTATGTTGTTTTAAATCAGACTGCTTTTTATCCAACAGGTGGTGGCCAGCCGTATGATACAGGAAAAATAGCGGGAAAAAAGGTTATAAATGTTGAAGAAAAGGACGGAGAAATTCGCCATTACCTAGAAGCTCCACTACAGAATACTGAAGGAGTAATGGAAGGAGAAGTTGATTGGGAAAGACGGTTCGATCATATGCAGCAACATTGTGGGCAGCATATCTTATCAGCAGCATTCGACCACCTTTTTCAATACAAAACGGTTGGATTTCACTTAGGTTCAGAAATTGTGACCATTGATCTTGAAACAGAAAAGCTAACAGAAGAGGAAGTGAGAAAGGCAGAGGCGCTTTCCAATAACATCATCTATGAAAATAGAGATATTATCGTGAAGTGGGTAACAGAAGAAGAGTTATCCCAATATGCTCTTCGAAAAGAGACTAAGGTAAAAGAGGATATTCGGCTTGTTATTATCCCTGATTTTGATTATAACGGCTGTGGTGGCACACACCCGAAAACAACCGGTGAAGTAAGCGCTATAAAAATATTGGATTGGGAAAGACAGAAGAAAAAGATTCGGCTCCAATTTGTATGCGGCACGCGAGTAATTGAGCAGCTGGAGAAAAAACATAAAGTGCTGCTTGAACTAACTAAGCTACTGAATGCTCCAGAAAAAGAGATGGCAGTTGCTGCTGCTAGGTTAATTGAGAATAGGAAAAGCCTGGAAAAGAATTTGGAGCAAGCAAGAGAGAAGCTGATTGAGTTTGAAGCAAAAGATTTGTTGGTTAAGAAAGCATCAGAAAATGAACCAATAGTGGATGAGGTATTTGAAAATCGAACGATACAAGAGCTTCAAAAACTTGCCCGCTTGGTAATTTCAGAAAATGATAAGGCAATCGCTATTTTTGTCTCTACTAATGATTCTCGTATGCAACTGGTATGTGCAAGGGGGGCAGCTAGAGAGGAAAATATGAAAACATTAATTGGGGAAATTTTGCCGAAAATAAATGGAAAGGGCGGAGGAAATGAATCCTTTGCACAAGGTGGAGGGGATGCCTATATACCGGCAGGAGAAATTCTAACGCAAATTGTAGCCTGTTTGAAGTAGTTTTGTTGTCAGTTTTCTTTACTAAGATAATTTTGTATACTTAGAATAGTAACATGAGAGGGTGAAATTCATGGGATTTTTAGATGGATTAATGGGAAATGCATCCGAAGTGAGCGCTGCAGAAGTGCAAAGAGAATTTGGACGAGTTCTTGCACCAAATGAACAAATTGAGAAAGCATATAAACTGATTCGTGACATGTTTATTTTTACGAATAAGCGGTTAATATTAGTGGACAAACAAGGTTTAACCGGTAAAAAGGTTGAGTATCATTCTATTCCTTATAAAAGCATTACTCATTTCAGTATTGAAACTGCGGGTAACTTTGACTTAGATGCTGAATTAAAAATCTGGATTTCAGGAAATGCCCTGCCATTACAAAAACAGTTTAATAAAAACTTAAACATCTATGAACTTCAAAGTGTGCTCGCTGAGTATGTATTAAAATAAACTTCTAAGATGAGCTGGGGATAAAATATGAGAAAAGAGATTCAAACAAATTTGCAATATGTAGACGCATTAAATGAGTGGGATCCATTTCAATTAAAACTGGGCGGCTATGAAACGGAAATTGCTGACACTATTCAAGCTGTCCATGAATTAGACGACTTGAATAAGTTGGCAGCACGTATTCAAGCCATTTACGAGTTCTCATTTGAAAAGCTAATCCCAATGGAAAGCTGCTTGTACATAGCAGAGAAATTACTCTTCATTAAAGCCAATGAATCATGTTCAATCTAAATAAAAGACTGTGTTAAAGAACAGTGTTGATTTATACACCCTGTTGATTGGAGCGGAAGGCACGAAGACTCCTGTGGGAGTATGGGTCCAGGGGAGACCCCGCAGGCGCGTTTCTCCGAGGAGGCTCGCCGAAACACCCACGAACCGCTCGTGCCTGGAGCGGAAATCAACAGGAACGTTTAACAGAGCCAAATAAAAAAAAGGACAATCCAAAGTGGTTGTCCTCTCAAAAAGGGGGAATACTAGAAAGCTTTATGTCATAAGCTTTTCCAGTTTCTCCTTTATTTATACATGGATAAAAAGAAAAAAGCGGTAATGTTATCATTTCTCATTATTATGTGCTAATAACTCAGAAGCAGGGATATCTAAAACAGTCGATAATTTTAAAATCGTTTGGTTGCTGGGAATCTGTTCCCCAGATTCATAATTTTCAATAGTCTGTGTCCCCACTCTTACCTTTTGTGCCAGCTCCTCTTGGCTCATGTTCAGCCTTTCCCGGTAAGTTTTAATGGTGTGGCCGATTGTACTCATACCGTTCACCTCTTTTATTATTCTCACCTTTAGTATATCATTGTCTAAATTTTTTACTAATTCTCTTCATGAACATTTTGTTAAAAGTTTCTTCTAGGTCAATAAGCTTTTTTGATTAAACCTATTTATTATGATATAATCTTTTAATGCGTATATAAGGGTATAAATAATTTAATTCTTAGGAGTGTTTTCATGTCAGAAAAAATCGAAACAGGCAGCATTGTAACGGGTAAAGTAACAGGTATTCAACCATATGGAGCGTTCGTTGCTCTAGACGAAAATACACAAGGTCTTGTCCACATTTCTGAAATCACGCACGGTTATGTAAAGGATATTAATGAGCACCTTAAAGTTGGAGATGAAATCAAGGTTAAGGTATTATCGGTGGACGAAAGTGCTGGTAAGATCGGTTTATCTATTCGTGCAACAGAAGAAGCACCTGTTCAACAGCAAGTAGTGAAAGCGAAGAAACCTCGTAAGCGCCAAGCAGCAGCTATTATTCCTGAAGCTGACGGCCAACAAGGCTTTAACACGTTAAAAGATAAGCTACAAGAGTGGATTGATCAATCACAACGTGAAGATTTAATTAAAAAATAAGATTCTATAAGCCCAGGACCTACTATGAAAAATAGTAAAGCCCTGGGCTTTCTTTTTTATTAAATGGCTATGTTAAAGAACATTTTTGATTTTAAATCCTGTTGATTGGAGCGGAAGGCGAAGATTCTAGAAAATGCTAGCGCATTTCCTTCGTGCGGTGTCGATTCGATGAAGCATACTCAATGTCCTGTGAGAGTATGGTTCAGGGGAGACCCCGCAGGCGCGTTTCGCCGAGGAGGCTAAACACCCACGAACCGTTCGCGCCTGGAGCGGAAATCAACAGACAGTTTAACAAAGCATAGTAAATAAAAAAAAAGAAAAAGTTTAATAGAAGTGTTCATTCTTTTTTTAGGCTCGGCTACAATAGTAGTGTACATACATAATTTCAGGATCGAATCGGAGGAATGAATTATGGAATCGAACGTCAATACAAATGAGCTGATTGAAAAAACAGAAAAATATGGTGCAAACAATTATCATCCACTGCCAATTGTCATTTCATATGCAGAAGGCGTATGGGTAGAAGATCCGGAAGGCAACAAATATATGGATATGCTTAGTGCCTATTCTGCCGTAAACCAAGGTCATCGCCACCCAAAAATCATTCAAGCATTAAAGGATCAGGCTGACAAGGTGACTTTAACCTCACGTGCCTTCCATAATGACCAGTTGGGCCCATGGTATGAAAAAGTAAGCCAATTAACGAATAAAGAAATGGTTCTTCCAATGAATACGGGTGCAGAAGCAGTGGAAACGGCTGTAAAAGCAGCACGTCGCTGGAGCTATGATGTCAAGGGGGTAGCTGAAGATCAGGCTGAAATCATTGCTTGTGTAGGGAACTTCCACGGGAGAACAATGACGGCGGTCTCGCTATCATCGGATCCAGAATATAAACGAGGGTTTGGTCCGATGCTACCGGGAATAAAGCTCATTCCCTACGTTGACTTAGATGCTTTAAAAGCTGCCATTACCCCAAATACAGCTGCATTCTTAATCGAACCTATTCAAGGAGAAGCTGGAATCGTTATTCCACCAGAAGGGTTTATCAAAGAAGCAATGGACCTATGTAAGGCAAATAATGTTCTCTTTATCGCAGATGAAATTCAAGCAGGATTAGCACGTACGGGTAAAATGTTTGCCTGTGAATGGGAAGATATTGAACCTGACATGTATATCCTAGGCAAGGCATTAGGTGGCGGTGTGTTCCCAATTTCGTGCGTTGTGGCAAATAAGGACATCTTGGGGGTATTTAATCCTGGGTCACATGGTTCTACCTTTGGAGGAAACCCAATGGCTTGTGCGGTTTCAATTGCAGCCTTGGATGTACTAGTTGATGAGCAGCTTGCTCAAAGATCGTTAGAACTCGGTGAATATTTTATTAACAAACTAAAAGAGATTAAAAATCCAAAAATAAAAGAAGTTCGCGGAAGAGGATTATTTATTGGTGTTGAATTAACGGAAGCAGCCCGTCCTTATTGTGAGCAACTAAAAGATTTCGGTTTACTATGTAAGGAAACCCATGATACTGTCATTCGATTTGCACCTCCGCTTGTCATCAAAAAGGAAGAGCTAAATTGGGCAATTGAGCGGATTGCCAAAGTGCTAGGGTAAAATGGAAATAGTAAACCTTCTTACATCAACACAGATTGTTATCCACGATGCATTAAAAAAGCTAGGGCTTAATCAAGAAATGTATCATTTATTAGAAGAGCCATTTAGAACGATGACGGTACGTATCCCTGTTCGGATGGATGACGGTTCTACAAAAGTCTTTACAGGTTTCCGTGCCCAGCATAATGATGCGGTTGGACCGACTATGGGCGGTGTCCGCTTTCACCCTAAGGTTAGTGAACAAGAAGTCAAGGCACTGTCCATGTGGACGAGCTTAAAATGTGGTATTGCCGATTTACCATTTGGCGGGGGTAAGGGCGGTATCATATGTAACCCAAGAACGATGTCTTTTGGTGAGCTTGAACGTTTAAGTCGTGGATATGTTCGTGCAATTAGCCAAATTGTCGGACCGACCAAGGATATACCTGCGCCAGATATGTATACCAATGCACAGATTATGGCCTGGATGATGGATGAGTACAGCCGACTACGTCAATTCGATTCTCCTGGGTTTATCACTGGTAAACCCCTTGTTCTTGGAGGATCAGAGGGGCGGGAACAGGCAGGAGCTAAGGGTGTCACTATTTGCATTGAAGAAGCTGCCAAAAAACAAGGAATTTCTATTAAAGGTGCACGGGTGATTATTCAGGGGTTTGGGAACGCTGGAAGTTTTATTGCTAAGTTTCTTCATGAGTTAGGTGCAAATATTGTTGGGATTTCTGATGTTTACGGTGCAATCTACAATCCCGACGGGTTGCCCATTCAATATCTGCTGGATCGACGAGATAGTTTTGGTACAGTGACTACCCTGTTTGAAGGGGCAATAACTAATCAAGAACTGCTTGAACAGGAATGTGATATTTTAGTACCTGCTGCCGTTTCCAATCAACTCACTGTTGAAAATGCTTATAATATCAAGGCGAAAATTGTAGTAGAAGCTGCGAACGGTCCAACGACACTTGAAGCAACAAAAATATTAACAGATCGAAATATTATGCTTGTACCGGATGTCCTTGCAGGGACAGGTGGTGTTACGGTTTCCTATTTTGAGTGGGTTCAAAATAACCAAGGATATTACTGGAGTGAGGAAGAGGTTGAGAACAGACTGCGTGAAAGAGTCATACAGTCCTTCCATGAAATTTTTAACTTGGCAATGACACGACATATCGATATGCGGTTAGCCGCATATATGGTTGGGGTACGAAAAATGGCAGAGGCATCCTTATTTAGAGGATTGATATAAGAAAAGAGGCCGACCCTTGGGTCAGCCTCTTTTGCGGTAGTGCTTAAACTCTGTCAGTTTCAGGCTCTCTTACACGCTCTTCATTTGGTTTAAAGAGTAGACCAAGGTTAATGAGACCTGCAATACCTACTAAACCGTAAATAATTCTGGAGATAGCTGAATCTTGGCCTCCAAAAATTGCAGCAACAAGATCAAATTGAAAGAAGCCAATCAACCCCCAGTTAATGGCGCCGATAATAGTAAGAACTAGTGCAATACGTTGAATAGAACTCATCAAAATTTCCTCCTTTAGGATGGTTTCATTTAATAGTTTGAATCATTTATTTCAAAACTATTCATGAATTAATAATCATTATTTTTGCAAAAAAAAAGATAATAACTAATAATGTTTAATGAAAGGGAGAGTGCATACGATGGAAAATTTCATTTTTTACAATCCAACAAAGTTAATCTTTGGTAAGGGGCAACTCGAACAATTAAAAAAGGAAGTACCGGCATATGGAAAAAAAGTATTACTTGTTTATGGCGGGGGGAGTATTAAAAAGAGCGGCTTATACGATAAGGTTACTGCACTTTTACAAGAAATAGGAGCAGAAGTATTTGAACTTTCAGGTGTGGAACCAAACCCACGAATTTCTACTGCTCGAAAAGGCGTAGAGATTTGTAAAAAGGAAGGTATTGAATTTCTTTTAGCCGTGGGTGGAGGCAGTGTAATTGACTGTACAAAGCTGATTGCTGCAGGGGCTAAATATGATGGCGATGCCTGGGATTTGGTTGTTAAGAAGGCGTTCGCACGTGAAGCACTTCCATTTGGAACCGTTCTAACTCTTGCTGCAACAGGTTCGGAAATGAACGCAGGATCGGTTATCACAAATTGGGAAACAAATGAAAAATACGGCTGGGGAAGTCCAGTAACATTCCCGAAATTCTCCATTCTAGATCCTGTACACACATATACAGTACCGAAGAACCAAACAATTTATGGAATTGTGGACATGATGTCCCATGTACTTGAACATTACTTCCATTTGGAAGAAAATACTGATTTCCAAGACCGTATGTGTGAGTCTTTACTATTGACGATTATGGAAACAGCACCTAAATTATTAGCTGATCTTGAAAATTACGATTATAGAGCAACCATTTTATATAGCGGTACAATGGCATTAAATGGAATTTTAAATATGGGATATCGAGGGGATTGGGCCACTCACAATCTGGAACACGCGGTATCAGCGGTATATGATATTCCGCATGGTGGCGGATTGGCTATCCTATTCCCACACTGGATGAGACACAATTTAGAAGTAAAACCAGAAAGATTTAAGCAGCTAGCAGTAAGAGTATTTGGTGTAAACCCTGAAGGAAAGACAGCTGAAGAAGCAGGTCTTGAAGGAATTCAAAAGCTGCGTGAATTCTGGAATAGCATTGAAGCACCTGCTCGTTTAGCAGATTACGACATTGATGACAGCAAGTTGGAATTAATGGCTGACCGTGCAATGGCAAACGGTGAATTCGGTAACTTTAAAAAGTTGAACAAAGAAGACACCTTAGCCATTTATCGTGCATCACTATAATGAAGGAAGACTCGGACAAAGATTGTCCGAGTTTTTTCTTTCAATTTTTACGGAAAATGACAATTTTTTTAAAACTGTCGAAAATGGGTACGCTTACAAGAGGATACCTTTCTTGATTATCCGCTCGTCATTGGTTAAAGTGGTTATTGAAAAATAAATTTATGGAGGATCATACATGACACACGTTCGTTTTGATTACTCAAAAGCACTAACCTTTTTTGGGGAACATGAACTTACATATCTGCGTGATGCAGTAAAAGTAGCACACCATTCTTTACATGAGAAAACGGGAGCAGGAAATGATTTCTTAGGATGGATTGACCTGCCAACCAATTATGATAAAGAAGAATTTGCTCGTATTCAGAAATCTGCTGAGAAAATTAAAGGCGATTCCGATATTCTTCTTGTCATTGGAATTGGCGGTTCATATCTTGGAGCAAGAGCAGCCATTGAAATGCTTCAGCACAGTTTTTATAATGCTCTAACAAAGGAACAGCGTAAAACCCCACAAATCATCTTTGTTGGTAATAATATCAGTTCCACCTATATGAGAGATTTAATGGATCTTCTTGAAGGTAAAGATTTTTCAATCAACGTGATTTCTAAATCTGGAACACCACGACAGAACCTGCTATCGCCTTCCGTATCTTCCGCAAGCTTCTTGAGGAAAAGTATGGGGTAGAAGAATCTCGCAAAAGAATCTATGCGACAACAGACAAAGCTAGAGGGGCATTAAAAACCCTTGCGACAGAAGAAGGCTACGAAACTTTTGTCATTGCAGATGATATCGGTGGTCGTTATTCTGTTTTAACAGCTGTAGGACTTCTTCCAATAGCAGTAAGTGGCGCTAAAATCGAAAAAATGATGGAAGGTGCTGCTCAAGCTCAAGAGGACTTTGGACATTCAGAGCTTGAAGAGAATCCTGCTTATCAGTACGCAGCCGTTAGAAATGCCCTCTATAACAAAGGGAAAACGATTGAAATGCTGATTAACTATGAGCCAGGCCTTCAGTATTTCTCAGAATGGTGGAAGCAGCTATTTGGAGAAAGTGAAGGAAAGGATCAAAAGGGAATTTTCCCATCCTCAGCGAATTTCTCAACCGATCTTCACTCCCTTGGACAATATGTTCAGGAAGGTCGCCGCGATTTATTTGAAACCATTATTAAGGTGGAAAAGCCTCGTCATGAGTTGAAAATTGAAGCGGTTGACAATGATTTGGATGGTCTTAATTATTTGGCAGGACAAACAGTGGATTTCGTCAATAATAAAGCATTTGAAGGGACAATGCTTGCACATACAGACGGTGGCGTGCCAAACTTAATTGTATCTATCCCTGCAATGGATGAATACACGTTTGGATACCTAGTCTACTTCTTCGAGAAGGCTTGTGCGATGAGCGGTTATCTTCTAGGTGTCAATCCATTTGACCAGCCGGGTGTTGAGGCATATAAAGTTAACATGTTTGCCCTTCTAGGCAAGCCTGGATTTGAAGAGAAGAAAGCAGAATTAGAAAAGCGTTTGAAATAAGGTGGAGAAAGAGTGCTGATGCAAATAATGCGTCAGTACTCTTTTGTTATGAAACGCTTTTGTTTGGAGAAACTAACCCTAATGACTAAAGGGGGTAGTAAATATGATTGAATTACCATCAAAGGTTGAAGGGTTGCAGTTCGATTTATTTAAACTCGAGCAAAAATTAAAGCCAATTGGCTATTCAATTGGCGGCAACTGGGATTATGATCATGGTGCTTTTGACTATAAGTTGAATGATGAAGATGGATACCAATTTTTAAGGTTACCATTTTCTGCAATCGACGGGCAGCTTGATGCTAGGAATTGTACCGTAGAATTAGGACGACCGTTTCTGTTGTCACATATATATGAAGGAAATCTAGACGATGATGCATCTACAGGAACCTTTTCAGGTTCTATTAATCAATTTCAGGATCCAATTGATAAAGATGCGAGCTTTCCTAAAAAGTATGTAGACACCGGGAAGTCCCTTGTTTCAGAATTAGAAATGATTCTTTTAGAAGAGTAATTTTATTTAAATAATAACAATTCATCGTTTTTCTCAATTAAAATGGAGTGGGAAGGATTCAACACAATATCTTCCCCTCTTTTTACTCCAAATAAAAGAAATCCTTTCAGCATTAATTCTTGATTGCATTCTCCAAAGGTTTTCCCTACTAACGTTTCCTCAACTGACCGCGAGGAAAACCTCCTTTCCTGAAGCTGGTGAACTACATTGGACAAGAGCCCTCCCCCATTGGAATGTAGACTATGAATCATAAAAACACTTGTCAGTTTATTGGATTGTATGACCTCGTCAGCGCCAGCGCGATACGCATTAACGACTTGTTCGGCAGTTAGAATCTCAACAATGCATTTAACATCACTACAAAGTCCTTTTATGGTTAGTAATGTTAATATACTATTCATATCCGCCTGAAGCTCATCATTTCCTCTGTCGGCTGTAATTAGTACTCTCTCAGCATTTACTATATCACTTTTTATTATCGTTTCATCAACATGGCCTTTACCTTGGATAAAATGAACATAGTTTGAGTTAACAGGATTTGTTGCAAGTGTTTCATCAATTAGAACAACCATCTGTGGGAATTCAATCAGACTATGGATTAATCCTTTCGACCTTTCATTCCAGCCGATAATAATTATATGACCCTTTCCTTTAAACGGAATTTTCCCTTCGAAAAAGGCATTCTGTGTAGTTACAGCAGTAGCAGCTAATGTTCCAAAGTAGGAGGAAACTAATCCTGCACCAAGTAATATCAAAATTAATGCTGTCATTCTTCCGTAAAAAGAATGCGGTACATAATCGCCATATCCAACAGTTGAAGCGGTAATGATGGCCCACCAAATACCATCAAAAATAGTAGGAAAGGTTTGAGGTTCTAAAAAGTGAATGGAAATGCCAAAAATAAGAAATACAAGCATGGCCATTAATAGTATCCGGATCAGGATCGGCATTCGTAAAAAGCTTATATAAACTTTGTTTGACATATTCTTCACCTCCCATTCGATAGTACCTATTATTATCCAAAATGGCAGTTCTCATTAACCGCAAAAAAAGAAAGAGGCTGACCCCAATGAGCCAGCCTCTTTCCTGAGAGAAGGTTATTCAGCATCCTCGACCCGATAGCTTAACATGATATAAGCATATTTGGACTTCTTATTACGTTCTTCTTCTGAGAGCTTCGGCAGGTTTGATTCATCAAAGGGTTCTTTTCCTCCATTATCTTCGCGGATCGACCGAAGCATTCGCCCGTGGGAAGATTCCCACTCTTTCCCTGTCATGGTGGGCAAACTAATCATTAGATTCACTTGCTTATCAAGATCAGATTTCCCTTTTTTTAATTCCGATTGAAGCAGCTTTAGACCAGGCTCAAGAAGTTTCATGATTTCTTCCATAACCGCATCATGATGGTCTTTTAACAAGGCTTCATCTAATTCAAATCTCTTTCCTGCAATCTTGGTCCTTTGATAGTATTTTTCAATTAAGTTGCCGTGCTGACGTGTTTCCACTAACTCTAATAATCCAGCTTCCTCAAGTTTTTTAACATGGTAATATAAACGTGATTGTTTTTCATTTAATTCCTCCGCCATTTGGCTGACGGTCACAGGTTCGCCAGCAATATCAAGAATACTCCGTTTCCTTACATCTAGCATCATCTTAGCAATTTCAATATCATCTATCTTTTTCACAACCGTACCTCCAACATTAATTCACTGCAGCAGGCTGCTTGGCTTTTCCGACAGCGTCTACCTCACTGTGTTCCGAAAGGCTTCTATATCCCTTAAGTAGTGGCATTAAGACCGCTACTATGATTAAAAGGCCGCCTGAAATAGCAGTTCCATATAATACACCTATTTCTTTGGACAACCACCCGCCTACTAAAATGCCAATAATAGAGGAGGTGCTTGCCGTAATTCCTAATAAAGAGGAGCCCCTCCCTCTAAAGGCAGCAGGTGTAACTTTTAAAAATAAACTGCTCAATGGGACGTTCAAAAAGGCATTTAATATACCTACCATTATACTCCAAATATAGACAGGCAGAAGGCCAAATTGGAAACGGAAGGTGTCTACAGGGATGATGACGACCATCCAAAGGCCGATTACTGCAGTACCGGCTAAAAAAATGGTACTTGGTTTAAACCTCTTTAGTGCAAAAGGTGCCGCAAAGCCTGCACCAAAAATAACTCCTAATGCGGTAGCAGCCTCAATAAAACCAAAGTGAAAAGCGGACACATGAAATTGATTGGTGAGCACAGCGATAAGATTGGTGTTTAAGATTCCGCATACAAAGGTAATCGGAAACAAAAGAATCAGTAAAAATCGTAAAGCCGGCATTCCTAACACTTCTTTAACACCGGATTGAATGGACTTGAAATAAGTTTCTTTATGGTTGTCTTTGGGATGTTTTACTTTTCCAAGATTTCGGAGAGTTAGAATGAAAAGAGCTGAAAGACCAAAAGTAACCGCATCAATGGTAAAGATGAAATCATAATTGTTTGTCATCATTAATAAGGCACCAACGGAAGGACCAATAATATCCATTGCGGCTCTTGTCGATTGGGACAAAGAAATGGCTTGTTGAATATTTTCTTCTCCCACTAGGTCAGGAATGGATGAGGAACGGGCTGGGTCGAAAAGAGCGGAACCAAGACCTTGGAAAGCTATTAGTAAAATTAATGCCGCGGCAGAGTGGTGGAAGGGGATCATGAGAAGTACGATAATCATACGGTAGAAATCAGCTCCGACCATTAACCATTTACGGTTGTATTTATCCGCTAATGGCCCTAAGAAAATACCAAAGAAGGCCGTGGGCAGAAGTTGAGCGAAAATCACTAATCCGATGGCTAAAGGATCATTTGTTAATGTGGCGACTAAGTAGACAATGGCGATCCGTGTAAATCCATCACCAAGTTGGGAAATAATTTGGCCAACCCAAAATCGAAAATAAGCTCGGTTATTAAGAAGCTTTAACATGAATGTTCATCCTTCCAAAATATATTTTACCGTTAAAATAATTTTTAGTGATTAAATTTATTTTAACGTAACCTCACCAATATGTAAATAATGGAAATTGTCTAGTTTTGTCGTTAATGATAATTTTCTTTAAATGTGAATTATCCTCATTTTCCCTAACTTGTAAGGATAAAGGAATAATTTTCATCAATGCAGCAAAATTTAATACGGAGGTCTCTTTGAGAAGAAGATTTTGAGGTGTAGAAGAGTGGGTATTGAAACGAAAAAAGAGCAGAGACGAATCCTCTTTGCATTCCTTGTACTAGCGATCTATCTCTCACCGCTATTTATTCTGCAGGAACATGCACATATCCGGGTCCATGATAACTTAGATTCTAATCTGGCTTGGTATAAGGTGCTTGCGAGAAGTGGGCAAATGTTTGGTGAGGTCGATGCAACCATTCCTCAAATTATCAACGGGCAACTTCAGAGGAATGCTTTTGGGACGGAATACAGCATTATAGTATGGTTATACGATCTTTTTCCAACAATGATTGCCTATGGACTCAGTCAGGCATTAACAAGAGTGGTTGCCTTTATCGGAATGTATGTATTGTTAAAGAAACATATTTTACCGGGTGAAAAATGGTTAGATCTGCAGGTCGGATGTGCACTTGCCTTTGCCTTAACCCCTTTTTGGCCGTCAGGAATGCTAAGCACCTTAGGGATGCCATTAGCACTGTGGGCCTTCTTAAATATTCGAGCTGGAAGTGGCAGTTGGAAGGATTATCTTGTCCTCACTTTACTTCCGTTTTACGCAAGTATTGTCTTAGGCTTCTTCTTTTTTTTAAGTGCCATGGGCCTCTTCTGGCTAGTTGATGGTTTACGGGGGAAGGGTTGGAATCTTCGATTTTTGGCGGCCATTGCCTATATGACTATTATTTTTATGCTTGTGGAGTATCGTCTCGTTTATTCTTTTCTGTATACAACAGAGCCAAATAGTAGGGATGAATATTTTCATGCCCACTTATCTTTTTGGAAAGCAGTAAGGCTCACCTTAAAAAACTACACGCTAGGTCATACTCATGTCATGACCGTACATACCTTATTCATTCTTCCTGCCACATTTATTGCTATGTATTTTGTTTTTAAAAAAAACCTATGGAAGCAGGAAAGACTGTTTGTGTTTTTATTTGCGTTGAATATCATGTTATCCATTTGGTATGCTTTTTGGTTTTATGAAGGCTGGCTTCCATTAACCAGACGATTTCATTTCATGGATACCTTTAATTTTGCACGCTATCATTTTTTGAGACCGATGGTTATTTATAGCAGCTTTGCCCTTTCCTTAAAAATTATCTCTTTACAAGGTATAAGCTGGAGGAAGACAGGAAAGTGGTTCCTTCTATTACAAATTTTTGTTTTAGGCTTGTTTAACGATGAAATCATTTATCAACAAAAGCCGACTGTCCAGGAATTTTTTGCGGAGGATTTGTTCGAGGACATTAAGGAGCATATCGGTCTTCGGCAAGAGGAGTACCGGGTGGCAAGTATCGGTATCCATCCAGCAATCTCACAGTATAATGGATTTTACACTCTCGATACCTATAATAATTTTTATCCTTTAAGCTATAAACATCAATTTAGGAAAATAATTGAAAAGGAATTAGCTAAAAATAAAATCATTCGTAAGTATTTCGACCAATGGGGCGGCCGATGTTATCTGTTTACAGGACAGCTGGGAAAGAGATACATGATTAAAAAAGATTCAAAACGACATTTGAAACATTTACAGCTGAATACAAAAGTGTTTAAAGAAATGGGCGGCCGCTACATCTTTTCAGCTTTACCAATCGATAATGCCGAAGAAATTCAGCTTTCGTTGGAACGAGTATTTGTTTCAAAAAAATCAGCATGGAAAATTTACTTGTATAAGACTTTGTAGACACCGGGGGTTTTGAACAGATGATGGAACCAGTCCTTACTATAGTTGTACCATGCTATAACGAAGAAGAAGTCTTGCCTGATACAATGGATCAACTCCAGTGGTTATTACATGATTTAATCAATGAGTCACTTGTTTCTAGAAAAAGTAGAATCTTATTTGTGGATGATGGCAGTAAGGACCGCACATGGGAGATGATTTATAAAGAAGGACTTCGGAGTGAGTTTGTACGAGGATTAAAATTATCGCGAAATGTTGGCCACCAAAATGCCCTGCTTGCGGGATTATTTGCCGCAAATGAACTTTCGGATTGTGTAGTTTCCATCGATGCAGATCTACAAGATGATATCCAAGTCATTCGTGATTTTATCAAGAAGTTTCAAGAAGGGTTTGAAATTGTTTATGGAGTCCGTAAAGGCAGGGATTCAGATACATTTTTTAAACGAAGTACCGCACAAGGATTTTATAAAGTTATGAAAAAGATGGGGGTTGACCTTGTCTATAATCATGCAGATTTTCGCTTAATGAGTAAAAGGGCCATAAAGGAGTTAGAGCGGTTTAAGGAAGTAAATATGTTTTTAAGGGGGATTGTTCCGCTCCTTGGTTTTCAATCGGAAATTGTTTATTATGATCGCTTGGAAAGACAGGCAGGTGAGACCAAGTACCCGTTGAAAAAGATGCTTAGCTTTGCTTTTGATGGAATCACTTCCTTTTCAATTTCACCGATCCGCTTTGTTTTGTTAACAGGATTCATTTCCTTTTTCTTGAGCCTCTTGTTCGGAGGATATTTTTTAACTCTGAAATTTTTGGGTCATACTACAATGGGCTGGACATCTCTTATCACATCCATCTGGTTAATTGGTGGTCTTCAATTAATCGCCATTGGCTTAATTGGTGAGTATGTCGGTAAAATCTATAAGGAAACCAAGCAACGACCAAAGTACATCGTGGATATCGATTCCTTTAATTTGGCAAAAGCAAGACATCATTTGCTGAATCAGCCAATAGAAGATGAGGGATATAGTCTTGATTTTAGAAAAGTATCTGATTCTAACTAATAACTCACTTGTCCGCTTTTTGCTTGTGGGCATGGTGAATACGTCTGTTGGCTTGGCTATAATGTTGTTTTTACTAAATGTAGCCGAAGCTTCGTATTGGATTTCTACCTTCACAGGAAATGCGGTAGGGGCTTGTGTGAGCTTTCTATTGAACAGGTCCTTTACCTTTAAAAGCACGGTTGCTTACCATAAAGGCCTGACCCGTTTTTTTATCACAATTTTATTATGCTATTTTTCCTCTTATTTTGTTAGTGAAAAAGTGGGAGAATGGACAAGCAGGGTGTTAATCATTAGTTCCGAAACGGAAAAAAATGTTTCGGTGCTTTTAGGCAGTATCTTTTACACGATAAGTAATTATTTAGGACAAAAATATTTTGTATTTAAAATAAAGTCTCGCAAAGAGTTTTCCTAAGGAAGGCTCTTTTTTATTTTTTTGTCGTACAACCCTCCCTTTCTGAATAAAAATGGGTAGACAGGCTTTTTATGTTTAGAATTAAGGGGAGCGATAAAAATGAACGTATTTTTAAGCTATATCTTATTGGGGTTGTCGCTAGCTGCGCCTATAGGTCCCATCAATGCTGCTCAAATTGACAGAGGAATAAGAAATGGCTTTATGCACTCCTGGTTAATTGGCGTTGGAGCCGTTGTGGCAGATGGCGTGTATATGCTTGTTGTTTACATAGGAGTCGTTCAGTTTCTGGAAACAGCCTTTATGCAAACGTTTCTTTGGTTTTTTGGTTGTTTTGTTCTAATGTATACGGGCATAGAGACCTTTATGAATGCAGGAAAAATCAACCTTGAGCACACGAGGGAAAAGGAACCGCTGATAAAATCTTTTTTCTCTGGATTTCTTATGTCGATATCCAATCCATTAACGATTTTGTTTTGGTTGGGTATTTACGGTTCGGTACTTGCCAAAACAGCGGCTACCTATGACCGCAGCGATTTGATTCTTTACAGCAGTGCCATTTTCATTGGACTTTTGTTATGGGATATAACGATGGCCGGCGTTTCTAGCAGTTTCCGCACATTCTTAACCTCCAAATTATTAGTGGGGATCTCCCTTCTTTCAGGCGTATCCTTAATTGGTTTTGGTATTTATTTTGGAATGCAGGCTTTTCAAGTGATATTTGGATAAATTAAAAAAACCAGCGAATGTTCGCTGGCTTTTCTATGCAGTCGGCCAAGGTTTGAGTACCTTCTTCTTGCTTTTATTTCTTTCTTTATTCCATTTAAATTGCATAATAAAGGTGATGACACCAATAACAACTAGAAAGACCAAACTTATAAAAAATCCCGGTCTGCTTGTATCATGGAACAAGGTACCAGTGACTGCGACTAAAATAAATAGCCCTCCAATGGAGTATAAAATCTTTTCCTTGGTCTTCAATTTCAATATTTTTCTAGAGGAAGCTAGGATAAAAATCCAATTATATAAAAGCATCAAGCTTGCCGCTGTTGTCACGTACTCGTAAATCTTATCTGGCATCAACAAGGCTGCCACGATGGAGGCTGTGACCCCTAACAGGGTAATAAGCAAGGTGAAAAAAGGTACCTTTAGTTTGCCCTTCTTAGCGAAGCAAGCCGGAGCATCTCCTTCTTCCCCTAAGGTCACTAGCACGCTTGTAACCCCATATAGCGAAGCAGTCATGGTGGAAAATCCGGCAATAATTAAGGCGCCATTAAAAAAATGAGGCACAAATGAAAGATGATAGGCATCTAAAGCAATGACAAACGGACTTTCTTTTGTATTAACATCATTCCACGGTATCATGAGTACGGCTAATCCAATGGAAAGGACATAAATGATGGTGAGCATAAATAACATTACTTTTCCTGCTTTCGGTGCTTCGCTTGGATCTTTTAAGTTGGTCGCCATTAATCCTAGAATCTCGATGCCCCCGAATGCATAAAAAGCAAAGATAACCGCAGACCATAGACCTTTTAACCCGTGAGGAAAAAAATCTTTTTGGCTATTTGGATAGGAAATAGGCCTGTTACCATCAATGACACCAAAAATAGCTAGAGCGGCAATAATCACGAACATCAAAATAGCAGATATTTTTAAAATTGCAAGGATATTTTCTATTTTATTTAAGAGTCCGATTCCAATTAGTATTACGGTTACTCCTAAAATGCCGTAAATAGATGCAAAAATCCACAAGGGGATTTTAGGAAACCAAAAGCGGGAAAAGATCGACAACGCCGTCATTTGACTCCCCATAATAAGTACCTCCGAACTCCAATACACCCAGCCGCTGCTAAATCCAGCCCATCGGCCATACGCTTTTTTTGCATAGGATCTAAAACCGCCTTTAAGAGGTTCCTTGGAAGTCATTTTAGACAAAGCATCAAAAACAAAGTATGTTCCAATTGCAGCGATCACAAATGCGATTAGGATGGAGGGCCCCGTCATCTTAATAGCTAAACTGGAACCAAGGAAAAAACCGGTTCCAATGGTGCATCCCACTCCGAATAGAGAAAGCTGCCACCATTTCATGTTAGTGCTTTCTTCTCCACCCGTTTTTGCTTTACTCATTGAAGGTCACGGCCAGTCGCTCCTGGTGATTTATCGGTATTGTCTTGGTTATTATACTCAGAGTCATTAAAACCAGGCTTTTGTTCTTTATCTGAACCGAGATATTCCCCCTTATGTTTTTGCTGCACATTTCTAAATTTACGAAAATTTTCATTTACCATTACAATCTCCTCTTTCACATGGATTATATCCTTTAACATGCGCGCACAAGCAAATCTTATTCTGACTTATCGAAGTCAGAAAGATTGGATTTTGATGGAATTCAATTTTTTGTTACATAAACAAACGCTAAACAAATGAAAATATAAAGTATAAATGTTTAATGAAAAACAGATTCACATGCGCTTTTCATGAAAGGAGCTTATCCTATGTTATCTACACAGCAGTTAGCTGAGTTACGGTTACAATTATTGCAGGAAAAGAATGATGTGGAAGAGCATTTAGATCAAAATGATCACTTTGGGTTAGAGAGAGGTCATGCACATGAATCGGTGGGAGAGTTGTCCAGTTATGATAACCATCCTGCTGATGAGGGAACAGAGCTTTATGAACGCGAGAAGGATATCGCTTTAAACGAACATTACGAGCTGCAGCTAAGAAATATCAATCATGCTCTTGAAGCAATGGAAAATGGAACGTATGGTACATGTGAAGTATGTGGAAAGGAAATTCCTATCGAGAGATTAGAGGCTCTGCCAAACACCACTTATTGTATTGAACATAGTCCGGACCAAATTGTTTCTCATAATCGACCCGTTGAAGAAGGAGTACTGATGCCTGATTTCGGGAAGTTTGATATGGACGAAAAGGACGAAAACGTTGCTTTTGATGCAGAAGACTCATGGCAGACCGTTGCTCAATGGGGAACCTCTGAGACGCCATCTGATTTAGCCTTCCCAAAAGGTGACTATCAGGACATATATGAGGAAGCAAATGAAAACATCAGCTATGTCGAAGATTATGAAAATTTTGTTGGCACCGACATATACGGAAAGAATATTACGGTTTACCCTAATCCACAGCATGAACAATACGAAAATGCACTGGATGAAGAGGGGATCATGACCAGTTTCGGCGATTTACCTGCTTTTGAACATGACCCATATGTTGATGATGATAAATAAAATGATTCTCCCGAAAAAAAGAAAACAGCTTTCGATTGAGAGCTGTTTTCTCTGATGTTTATTCTTCGTCGTAGCCTTTATGAGGGATTTTGGTTTCCTGTTCTTTAGCACCATCAACAACGGCACCAATTTCGCCTTCCATATAGGTGTCACTTACTTGTTCATGTGTGGTTGCAAGTCCAGATGAAAGGGCATCCCCTTTTTGATAATCGCTTGTATCAAAAACTCGGCCTGCAATTTCTGCACTTTTGTTATTCGTACTCTTTTTTTCCAAATGAACCACTCCTTCAATAAATATAGTACATCGGTATTTTTTCCCTTTTGACTCATGGATTACACATAAAAAAATAAATTTCTAAGGAGTGAAAAAGATGAACAAAAAAAACGAATTTCCATCACGGGAAGAATTAGACGAAGCATTTCATTTTTTACATGATCAAATTAACAGGATTTCAGTGGTTGAGGAAGTTGAAATGATGAAGGAAGATAAGGATAATATTAAAGGATAAGGCATAAAAAGGTGGTTTTGTATGGAAATGAGAGAAACATTGGCTAAAAAAATTGCCTGGATCAGTGTAATCAGCAATATTATCTTGACTGTAGGGAAGTTAGCGATCGGTTGGTATGGAAATAGTGATGCTGTCTTTGCTGATGGGATTCATTCTGCTGCCGATGTCTTTGCGTCCATCATCGTGCTATTGGTCATAAAAATTGCAAATAAGCCTGCAGACCTGGAACACCCCTATGGTCATGGAAAAGCAGAGGTCATCGTTTCAGGAGTTATTGGTATCTTACTTTTCCTTGTTTCCATTTATGTGGTTTATGAAGGAATTAGCGGCTTCTTCCATGAAGTGGAATCACCGAGCTTATTAGCTATGTGGGTTGCCTTATTCTCCTATATTACTAAAATTATTTTATACAGGAGCTCATTAAGGGTTGCTAAACAGCATAAAAGCAAGGCAATTGAGGCCATTGCCTTCGATCACAAAGCAGATATTGTGGCATCCATCGCAGCGGCCATTGGGGTCTTGCTTTCTATTATTGGGGAGAGAATGGATATTCATTTCTTACTCTATGGTGATAAAGCAGCCAGTATATTTGTAGCATACTTAATCTTTAAGATTGCCAAAGAAATGTTGACAGAAGCATTTGATATCTTATTAGAGCGTAATATCAACTCGGAAACATTGCAGGAATATATCGCAGTGATTAATCAGTTTGAAGAGGTGAAACGGATTGATCGTATTCGTGCGAGAGAGCATGGACATTACGTCTTGGTTGATTTACGAATTTCCATTGATCATTTTAAAACAATCAAGCAGGGGCACGACCTGGCAAAGACGATAAAACAGAAGCTTATGAATCAATATGATAATATTGAAGAGGTATTAATTCATTTAAACCCGTATTTTCCAGAAGAGAAATAAAAAAACTCCTTTGTACTTTCGCGCATAAGGGTATATGATAGGTAAGGATATATAAAATTTAGAGGGAGTTGATATTTTTGAGTTATTCCGTGGACCCGGACCCAAGTAGGCGAGGGGAAGTCAATGTCTTTGAATGGATTGAATTGAATAAAAGCAAGAATATCAACTCTAAAAAAGGTTGTTGGCTTCCTCAAAACAAGTAGGCGAGGAGGTTTTTGCATGTTAGAAATTTTTAAAAGTACAGAATCAAAAGTGTTAGAAAAAGTTGATGTGATTTCAAAAGGCTGCTGGGTCAATATGCATGCTCCGACAGCAGAAGAAATTAACCGAGTCTCTAATGATGCGCAGGTAGACGTTGATATTATTAAAGACGCATTGGATGATGAAGAACGTCCAAGGATAGAACGAGATGACGGCAGAGTGTACATCATCGTGGATTTTCCGTATATCGTTCATGATGAAAATGGTTTTGCTGGTTATGAGACCATTCCGATTGGTATTATCCTTACAGATGAATGTATTATCACGGTCTCCCTGAAGGATACACCGATTTTAGAAGAATTTAAGAAAAACAGAGTAAAAGAGTTCTTTACTTTTAAGAAAACTCGTTTCGCTCTGCAGATCTTATTTGTCATTTCGTCCTATTATCTAAGGTACTTAAAACAAATTAACAAGAAAACAAATGAAATTGAACGTGTCGTTCACCAATCATTGAAGAATAAAGAACTATATGCCTTTCTAGCGTTAGAAAAAAGTTTGGTTTACTTTACGACCTCTCTAAAATCCAATAAGGTCGTCCTGGATAAAATTCTGCGCTTTAACTATTTAAAAATGTATGAGGAAGATAAGGATTTATTGGAAGACGTAATAATTGAAAAAACACAGGCAATAGAAATGGCTGAAACCTACCGTTCAATTTTAAGCGGGATGATGAATGCTTTTGCTTCCATTATTTCAAACAACTTGAACATCGTGATGAAGTTCTTAACTTCCATTACAATCATATTAGCCTTACCAACGATGGTAGCAAGCTTTTATGGAATGAACGTAGACATACCGTTTCAACATATACGTCACCCCTATGTGATTCCACTCACGATCTCCGTCTTTTTTGCTAGCTTAACAGCATTCGTCTTTTGGAAAAAGAAATACTTCTAGATTGCCAGCCTTTTATTGGGCTGGTTTTTTTATTTTTTTCGAGTCTTTTTAGTAGTAAGCACAAAAATTTTCCCAACTTCTTGTGGGACTATTTGTCCTTATATTTTCAGAAAAGTCAAAATAAAATAAAGGGGCAGTGATTGTGCTGTAAACATATTTTGAGAGGAGTAACTTGATGAAGAGAAAGAGAGTTCTTGGGGCTACGGTAATGAGTGTGGTAATGGGAATTTCAATGTTTGCAACGGGGGCATTTGGCCAACAAACAAACAGTAACGAGACATACAGGGTATTAATTCAAGGACCTGCCTCCGAAAAGGCAAAAGCGAAAGCGAACTATGGGGTACGCTGGGATTTTGACACCAAAGGGTTTACAACAACAGTCAATGCACAGCAATATCAAGCACTTTTACACAACAAAAATTTAACAATCGAAAAGGTTCCTGCAATAAGTATTGGAACAATGAGGGAAGAAGCCGCAGCTAAACCGGGTGGTTCAACAGGCGGCGTTCCAAGTGATCAAACACCTTGGGGAATTCAGGCAATTTATAATGATCCTGCTATTACAAAGACATCCGGAGGAAGTGGAATTAAAGTAGCTGTTCTCGATACTGGTGTTAATAAAAATCATGCCGATTTAGCGAGCAGTGTTGAACAATGTCAGGATTTTTCGCAAACAAAAACATCTTGGGTAGATGGAACTTGTTCAGATGGTAACGGACATGGAACACATGTCTCCGGAACAGTATTAGCTAACGGCGGCAGCACAGGAAAAGGAATTTACGGTGTAGCTCCTGAAGCTAAACTATGGTCCTATAAAGTATTGAATGATCGTGGCAGCGGTTATTCTGATGATATTGCAGCAGCTATTAATAAAGTAGCTGATGAAGCTGTTCGTACAGGTTCTAAAGTGGTGATTTCGATGTCACTTGGATCAAGCTCGAAGGATTCGTTAATTTCTAATGCCGTTGATTATGCGTATGGAAAGGGCGTACTTGTTGTCGCTGCGGCAGGGAATGACGGTCCTGGTGACAATACGATAGGTTACCCTGGAGCATTAGTTAATGCCGTTGCCGTTGCTGCTTTAGAAAATGTACAAGAAAATGGCACGTATCGTGTCGCTGATTTTTCATCAAGAGGGAATCCAGCAACTGATGGTGACTTTGTGATCCAAGAACGGGATGTAGAGGTTTCTGCACCAGGACGTGCGATTGAATCGACATGGAAGGATGGAGGCTATAACACCATAAGCGGAACATCAATGGCTACTCCTCACATCTCAGGTCTTGCGGCAAAGATTTGGTCTGCCAACCCATCATGGTCCGCCAGCCAGCTCCGTGCTGAACTGCAGAACAGAGCAAAAGCAAATGATATTAAAGGTGGAACGGGCTCAGCTACAGGCGATGATTACGCCTCCGGCTTTGGCTTCCCTAGAGTAAAATAATGATTAAGGCCATCTGGATGTAGTGTCCAGGTGGCTTTTGAATGAATTATTCAATCTTTTAAAAATTATCTGAAAAATATCTGTAAAAAAAGTTACTATAGTAGTAAAATGGTAAAAAAAACGAAAGGTATGCTGGTGGTTAATATGGAATTCGGGGCACTGATTAAGTTTTATCGAACTCAAAGAGGAATCACACAAGCAGAGCTTGCAAAAGGGATTTGCTCTGTCCCGCACTTAAGCAAAATAGAAAATAACTCCAAAGAAGCAAATGAGGAAACAGTTTCTCTTTTACTGGAACGGTTGGATATTAGTTTGGAGGAGATGGAAGAGAAGGAGGATCAGATTAAGCTTCTTTTAAGAGAACTGAATGCAAGTATTAATTTCTATCTTAGGGACGAAGTCGATGAAACCTACCAAAAATTTAAAGAGATAGAACATCTTATTCCTTTCTCTAAGCATATTTATATCTGCGAATTACATAAATATAGGTACCTATTATTCAAGGGATTGTTTGGAGAGGCAGAGCTTCAACGTGACTTATTATACAAGCAAAAGAAGAATTTTTCCCAACATGAGGACTATTTATTTAGATACTTTAATGCGATATTCTTAATCTTAAGAGGTCAGTTTAAAAATGCCGATTATATATTGGAAGCGTTATATTCCGAAAACGATCATGAAACAACCAGTGGTGAATTTCTTTACCATCGAGCGCTTGTAAAGAGTTCCCTTGAACAATCAGGTCACGCTATTCACTTTGGTAAAATGGCACTACAAATTTTTATGAATCAGCATAACTTCTTACGTATTTTACACACACTGATGCTTTTAGGCATTAATTATACTCATTCAAAGATTTATGAGGAAGCAGAAGGATGTTTTCGTCATTTAATCCGAAATGCAGAATTATTAAGACAGGAAAAAATGCTCCCACAAATTTATCATAACATGGGCTACCTACAAAATAAGATGAAGAATGTGAAGGAAGCATTATATTACTATGAAAAAAGCTTGGATCTACAATCTAACTTTAATCAGCACTATCTGGTAACGCTCTATTCAATTGGAGAAATGCAATATTATCTTAAAGAATTTGATAAAGCGAAAGAGTGTCTTCAAGAAGTAGCCTCGCTATCAAAAGAGCTGGGTAATAAAAAATATAGACTACTTGCAGATTTTTATTTATTTTATATGGCCTCACCGCAAAAAGCGTTTAAATACTTAGAAACAAAAGTAATACCTTATTTTGAAGAGGCAAAGGAACATACAGATGACTTAACCCGTTTTTATAAAATGCTTTCAGATTACTACCATGAAAACGGATTGGTCAATGAAGCAGTCAAATATTTAAATAAGATAACAGGGGGTATACTATGAAAAAGTATATTGTACTTCTATTTTCAGTTTCAATGCTTATTCTTTTTACATCTAACGCTGATATAAAAAGCGAAAAGTTATCAAACAATGTAGCTTATTCCACACCATGTGATCATCCGATTCAACCACCAGTAGGTTGATAAGCGGAATCCCTGAAAAATTCAGGGATTTTTTTATTTATTGGAATGTAACGCCTGAGGGATGCAGACAATAGAGGAAACTATTTTTTATAACCGTAGTGAATGAATAGTAGGATTGAGAGAGGTGATTTAAATGAAAAATCAAGAAAATGAACGGAAGAGTGTAGAGCAAGAGTGGGAGAAAAAGGCGATGGAAGAGTTATTTGGGATGGAACCCGAAATGAGTCTCCAAACGGCTCGTTTTGCAACAACTGAGAATGCACTCTTAGCGGAATATGGTGAAGAGAGAAATGAAGAAGAATAGTTATTTTTAGAAAAAAGAATGAATCCTGCCTTTTACTGGGTATCCTATGAATATGTGTTTAAATTACAGTAGAAGGGTAAGGAGGAAATATGAAATCATTTATTGTTAGTTTTCACCAAGAAGATAATGTGGATGCAATGCAAATTCAAAAGCTGAATCAAGAGGAGTTTGAGAAAGCGACCGAAGGCGGAACAAGACATCTCTTTGAAATCGACACCAACATCGGACTTTTTGTGTTTTTTGATGGCGCGGATGCAGATGGAAATCTATCGTACATGGTGCTGCAGTATGAAGAGGAAAATGAGGAGCCATCTGCATGCTATTCTTTCCAGTTAAAGGATTTCTACGAATTTATGGCACTCTACTTAAATGACATCGATTACGAGGAAGTCGAAGGAGAAGAGCAAGAATACGGTGCCATGCAGCATCTAGCGCATTTAATCTTCCATATCGTTGAAGAGGGTAGAGATTTGAAGGTTTAAGAAGTGAATTTTTGCAAAATAAGTTAAGGACGCCGGTCGTGGCGTCCTTTTTGTGCTTTTTCAGAGGTTTAGGAAGTTAAAAAGAGACTTTGATTTATTAATAATTGTTCTATTCGCGTATTTTCAACGTTTATTCGCGAATTTGGGTTGGTTATTCGCGAATCAATAACAGATATTCGCGAATCTTAGTAGTTTATTCGCGAATCGAGATTTAAGCAGGGAAATTCTTTAAAAAGTAGACACGTGTTTTATTTTTCCCAGTGTAATCTAAATTTGAGGCAAGCAATAGCCTACTTGCAATGTGAATCGAATTTAAACGAACAAACCTCCGAAACTCCATATTAGTTATTTTCAAATCAACCAGTAAAAAATAGTCCATAAGTGCAGCGATATGAGCATCTTTCGAATAGGAGTCACACGCAGGGCAGTACCACTGCTGTTTTTTACGAACAAGAGGCAGATGCTTGCAGAAAGGACAGTAAACACCGGTTAACAAATCTTCCTTTCGAATACCATATTTTTGAAGGATTTGAAAAGTAGGGAGAGTATTCATTTTTAGTAGGAGTCTGCTGAGCTTCCGGAGATCTTTTTTGGTGAGGATGGGAGTAGTAAACGTTTTCTCCACGTTTTCAATTCGATGTAGCATAACATCAGCTTTACAAATCCGAGGTTTAACTTTATAAGAATTTTTTCCTGTAACGAAATAGGAAGCAAAACTGTTGCTAATGACGACTAAATAATCGATTGGAACAGGTGGGAGATGATGGGCTTTAAGCAGTTCTTGGATATATTTTTTGTGACGTTCGGCTTGTGCAATCGGATAATCATAACCTTTTTCTTTGTCATTGTTATTTTGGATAAACTGTTCATTATCCGTATCGAAAGTTAATTTTCCAGCCATATTTTTTACATCAATAATTAGGCCGAATTCTGGGGTTAATAGAAAAGTATCAATTTGACAGTTGTATTCACCATCAGGAAGGTTTAAATCGTGGAAAATCATGTACTTTTGTTGTGGAAGGGACCGATAATAGTAATCCAGAGCTTTTTCACCTTGATAGCCAGCAGAGCGTCTTCCCGCTTCTTCTAAAATTTGCTGATATTTCTCGTGATTTAGAGGAAGACGACGCAATAAAGCCTGTAAGATGAGTAACTTAAGAGGAATAGACCTTTCTTTTATAATCAAACATGATCACTCCTTTCATATTAACTTAATAAATTCTAAAAGGTTTCTAAAAATCCTGCTGAAATTCATCGGTTATTGTAAAAAATATTACATAGTTTTTTCTATCGGCGAATTTGCCCAAGTTATCGGTGAATTTCCGCATTCTATCGGCGAATTCATGGGTTCTATCGGCGAATTTCCGCATTCTATCGGCGAATCCCCGACACAGTCATTTAATTTGCTAATCCCACCAATCAGCGCTACCATTATTTTGAATATCAAAGGAGGAAGAATGATGACTTCAATACACCAAAGGGGCATTGAACGAATTTGGACGGTTGATCATCGCCAAAATAGTCCGATTCATATAGCAGGAATGGTATTAGATCCAAATAAAATGAAAGAATCAGACCCTTTTCTTTTCTTAGCGGAGGATTGGTTTCAAAAAGGAACATTTGATTTTCATCCACATCGCGGAATCGAGACCGTAACCTATGTCATCGAGGGGAAACTCGAGCATCAAGATAGTAAAGCCGGCAAAGGGGAACTTGGACCAGGAGACGTTCAGTGGATGACTGCGGGGAGAGGTGTTATTCACATCGAGGACCCGGCAGAAGGAGAAACCGTTCACTCTTTGCAGCTTTGGGTGAACCTGCCACGCGAACATAAGATGGCAGAACCACGTTATCAAAACCTCCGTGCCCAAGACATGCCTGTCCGACAGGAAGACGGATCATCCATTCGGATTTTCTCCGGTTCATCTGGCGGCATTCAATCAGCTACAAAAAACTATGTTCCCGTGACAATGGTTGAAATCAATGTGGAACCAGGAGCATCCGTTACCCAAGACCTGCCGGGTGATTACAACGGCTTTATGTATATTTTAGAGGGAAAAGGGCTCTTCGGAAAAAATCAGACAGAGGCTGGGAAGGGACATGTTCTATTACTGGAAAAAGCCAACCCAGAAGATGAAAGTGAAATTACCATAAAGGCAGTCGAAAATCTCAGGGTCTTGTTATATGCAGGTAAACCGCTAAACGAGCCTATCGTTGCCAGAGGGCCATTTGTCATGAATACAGAAGAAGAAATTCGTCAGGCCTATCGCGATTATATGGCTGGCAAATTCACAGAATAAAAAAAGCACTGGATCAGCCCGACAGTCGATGATCCAGTGTTTTCTTTTTATCCTTTCGCAGGTTTCTGGCTGACCTTCACCCGTGCATTACCCATGAAAAAGATGGTAACAGCTGCTATTGCAATCGGAATCAGTGTAAGCAAGAAAGTATGTGTAATCGAATCAGACATAGCGTGAACGATTTTATCTAACACAAAATCAGGAATCTTCGCGCGTTGTTCCGGTTGGAAAATTTGACGAGGATCGCCCATCTTGAAATTTCCAGCACCCTGCATTCCTTTGAACGCTTCCTTCAACTTGTCAGTAAATAGGTTGGTTTGTAGTGTTCCGTAAATCGTTACGCCAAGAGTCATACCAAACGAACGTAAAAAGGAGTTTGTGGAGTTTGCTGTTCCGCGATACTGTGGCTCCAAATTGTGCATCGATGCCGTTGGCAATAAGGAGAATGAAAAGCCAACTCCGAATCCAACAAGAATCATATACAATGTCAATAAATAGCGAGCTGTATCAACAGTCAGCGTTCCTAGGAAGTACATGCCAAGAACATAAGAGATGATCGATAGAAACATCAAATTCCGATATGAAGTCTTCGTTAAGAATATACCTCCAATAGAGCTTCCTGCAACAGAACCTAGCATCATAGGTGTTAAAATCAATCCGGCATTCTTAGCAGAGCCGCCATAAACGGCCTGAACGAAGATGGGAATAAAGACAGTCAGAATAATAAACGTCCCGCCATATAAAAAGGAGAGAATCTGTGATGTTGCAAACAACCTTCGTTTAAATAGCCACAACGGCAGAATCGGTTCGGCTGCCTTCACTTCTGCAATGAAAAAAGCAATAAAGAAAACGCCGAAGCTGACAAATAAACTAATGATGGGAACAGAATTCCAATCATATTCTTTGCCACCCAATTCCAGAGCGAACATCAAGCTAACCACGGAGATTATAAGGGTAATTGCACCTAGGTAATCAATTTTTTGCTTAGAATGCTGTAATGATTCATGATAATACCGAACGATTAAAATAATAGAAACAATACCAATTGGAACATTTACATAAAATACCCAGTGCCAGCTAATATAGTCGGTGATATACGCACCAAGTAGTGGTCCAAGTACGCTAGAGGCACCGAATACAGCACCAAGGAGCCCCGTCATTTTTCCACGATTTTCAGGTGGGAAAATATCAAAAACGATTGTAAAGGCAATTGGCATGAGGGCTCCACCGCCAATTCCTTGAATGGCCCGGTAAATACTTAGTTGAACAATCGACTGAGCGATCCCACAAAGGGCAGAGCCAATTAGGAAGACCACCAATCCAAAAATAAAAAAGCGTTTCCGGCCATACATATCGGAGAGCTTTCCGAAGATTGGCATCCCTGCCATGACCGCTACCATGTAGGCGGATGTAACCCAAACAAATTTGTCAAAGCCGCCAAGGTCTGAAACAATCGTACCCATGGCTGTCGCGACAATCGTGTTGTCCATAGCAGCCATCAAAATCGCAAGCAGAAGGCCAGCGACAACCAAATTAAGATTATTGTCTTTTTTGATCATAAAAAAATCACCCTTTAATTTTCGAAATGTAAGTAGACTGGTTAAATCAGCAAATCGCTCCTTTACGCTTATTTAGACTTATTCAAGCTAATAGAAAAGCTAGATAAAGTTATTCTATAAGGCTGGTTGAAAAATTGTCAAATTATAACTAGAATAAATAGAATGTCCAATTGTAAATGAAAGGAAGACGAGTCCATGTATCAGCTAAAAGAAACGAAAGAACAGCAACTAATTGTGTATGAACTCAGGAACGACGAGCAGGGCAGTTGGCTAAAAGTAGTGCCAGAGCGCGGTGGAATTATTACTAGCTATGGGGTAAATGGTGAGGAAGTCCTCTTTTTAAATGAGAATACACTTTATGATTCAAATAAAAATATTAGAGGTGGAATACCCATTCTATTTCCTATTTCTGGTCAGTTAGAAAACGGAGAATATGAGTGGAATGGTACTGTTTATCAAATGAAAAACCATGGAGTAGCAAGGAATCAACCTTGGGAAGTAATCTCCACCCAAACAGAAGACACGAAAGCCTCTATGACTTTACGTTTAAAAAGTAATGAAGAAACACGAAGAGAATTTCCGTTTGATTTTGAAGTGGTGTTCACCTATACAATGACTCCAGATGGACTTACTATTGATCAGTCCTATAAAAATATCTCTGGAGAAGCCATGCCGATTTATGCAGGATTTCATCCCTATTTCAAAACGGCTAGTAAAAATTTAACCTATCATACGGATGCAAAAACCTATTTAGATTATAACGATATGAAAACAAAGTCCGTAAAAAACTCTTTAGATTTAACGAATAAAAAAGAGTCTCTCGTCCTATTGGATGCTGTCCAAAACGAAATCTCATTCGAGCTTCCAGATCGGCAAATGACTGTTACTATGTCTTATGGTGGGGAATTCCCATATGTCGTTTTATGGACGGAGCAGGATCAAGAATTTGTTTGTGTTGAACCATGGATGGCAATGACCGACGAGCTGAACCGGAAGGAAGAATTAGTGATGATAGGTCCAGAGGAAACGCTCCAGACAACCTTAACGATCTCAGTAAAATAGAAAAAGGGACTTGAGTCCCTTTTCCTATTCCACAGCATTTATCGTTGGAAAAATTCAACCTTCTCACCATCAGGTCCTTGTACAAAAAAGTTACGATAACCGTTTTGAAGAGTGCTAATCTCTTCACTAATAAAGGGAACCTTCAATCCTTTTAAACGCTCGAATTCTTCGTCAATGTCATCCACTAAAAAGGCAATATGATTGACGATTCCTTCATTAGGGAGATTAGGCTTTCCACCTAGGACTAATTCCAGCTCTGTCTCATCTGAGCCATTAAATCCAAGGAAGGCTAAGGTGACAGCGCCATCTGCAATGGTGAATCTGTCTTTTAAATCCAACCCAACTACTTCTTGATAAAATGCAAGTGAGGTTTCTAAGTTGCTTACGTACAAACCAACATGGTCCATTTTTTTAACTGCCATTTGGCACCCACCTATCTGTATTAGGCTTTTAACACATCGTGGTCAACATAACGTTCACCGTTTAGTTCGCTAATTACATTAATCGCTACCTTTGCGCCGTCCCCAGCAGTAATAATCGTATGCATGCTTACGCCTGCAACAGTACCTGCTGCCCAGATGCCATCGATATTAGTTTTTCCAGCCGTGTCAACATCAAGAATCGTTTTAATTCTTGGTTCAGTTCCCGGCTTGGTTGTTAACCCAACTGCTTCTGCAAGGTCAACAGACATTCCTGTTGCTAAAATGACATGTTTCGCTTCATATTCACCTTGATCGGTTTCTACTTTAAAACCGCTTTCAGTTTTGCTGATCGTTGAAACAGTAGCTTGAACGAATTCTGCGCCAGATTTACTTGCTTGTTTCTTACCTGTTTCTACAAGGTCAGGTCCTGTTATTTCTGTTACACCATAATGGTTTTCAATCCAAGCACGCTTAGTCACGCTCTTATCGTTATCAATTACCAACGTTTTCTTTCCAGCTTTTGCAGTGAAAATAGCTGCACTAGCACCAGTAGGTCCAGCTCCGACTATTAAAACATCAAACATTTCCAAAACCTCCAATATTATAAAAATTCTAATATAATTAATGTAGCTTACTCATCTGGGAATGTAAAATGAATTGCTCGTTTCAAGAATTTTGAAAGGCGAAATAAGATTCACAGATTTTATATTTACTATATTATACCTATCATGTAAAATTGATTTTTGTAATACATATAAGTTTAGTAGGAATTAAGAATGTAAATAAGGGGGAAAGACAAAATGGTTCGTAAAAATGTAAATATTCTAGTTGCCATCTTATTAACTATTTTTCTAGCACTTGCAGGCTGTTCTTCAAAGTCGACAGATAAAGCAAGCACGAAAAATGAAGGAAAAAACAAACCAGATACTTTCATTTATGGAATTGACGGAGATCCTGGAAACGCGGTTAACGTCATCACAACTGGTGACCGTTACGGTTTAATGGAAATTAAAACGATTTATTCACCATTGTATATGTATAATGGGAAGGATAATGTGAAGTATTTCTTAGCGGAAAGCATGACACCATCTGAAGATTTCCTAACATATACAGCTAAATTAAGAAAAGACGTTAAGTGGCATGACGGTCAACCATTCACAGCAGATGACGTTGTATTCACTTATGAGCAAATGTTAAAAGAAGAAAATGGCGGGTGGGCAAGAAGCCAGTTATTGTTTAATAATCAACCAGTTAAAGTCGAAAAAGTAGATGACTATACAGTCAAGTTCACATTGCCAACTGTGAGCATGGGGGCAATGGAAGCATTAGGGAACATTTTCATTATGCCTAAGCATGTTTATGAAGGTGAAACAAACATTGCGAATAGCACAAAGAATGCTACTCCAGTGGGTACTGGTCCTTATAAATTAAAAGAATATAAAGCTGGTGAAAGTGTTACCTTCGAAAAAAATGATGATTATTTCTTAGGCGCACCTAAAATTGCAAAGGTAGTTTACCGTATCATTATGGATCCGAATACTGCTACAATGGCTCTTCAAAAAGGAGAAGTTAATGCTTTAGCTATTCAGCCTTCAGATGCTGGGAAGTTTAAAGATTCGAATGTAACAATTAAACCTTATGATGAAGGACGAATTGGGTACTTAGCGTTTAACTTAAGTTCAAAAGCAGTACAGAATAAAGAGGTAAGACAGGCAATTGTTTACGGATTAAATCGCGATGAAATTAATACGGCAGGTTATGTTTCTACCGAGTATTCAAAGCCTGCTTATTCATTCTTACCAAAGAAAGCGACTTATTTTACAGACAAAGTAGAAAAACATTCATTTGATACTAAAAAGGCGAAGGACCTATTAAGTAAGGCAGGTGCTTCGGACTTAAAATTAAAACTTGCGTTTATTGCCAATAACCCAATCCAACAAAAGCAAGCCGCTGTTATCCAACAAAACTTAAAGGCTGCAGGCGTTTCCGTTGAATTAGTGGGAATGGATGCTACCGCGTTAAGCAAGAAGCTTCAAAGCGTACAAACTGACTTTGATATGTACTTAAGCGGCTACATCATGGGAATTGACCCAGATACATTTAATTCATTATTTGTAACGAACGGCGAAGCGAACTACATGCATTACAGTAATTCAAAAGTAGATGAATTATTTAATCAAGGTCGTGTAGAAAAAGACGATGCTAAGCGTAAAGCGATTTATGAAGAAATTCAAAAGCTTATTATCGAAGACGCAGCCTTCTATCCTCTAACTGAGAACAAGCGAATTCTTGCTATCGATTCAAGAATTAAAGGGATTGAAGAAGCTGGTTTAGTACCTGTTTACACATTCGAGGATATGTCGAAATTGTCCTATTAATAATTCTTAAGGAGATAAAGATAAACAGTCCGCTGTTTATCTTTATTTTTTAATAGGCTCTGTTAAACTTGCCTGTTGATTTCCGCTCAGGCACGAGGGGTTCGTGGGTGTTTCGGCGAGCCTCCTCCTCGCTTGCGTCTGCGGGTACTCCACAGGAGTCTTTGTGCCTTCCGCTCCAATCAACAGGGTGTATAATTCAACACTGTTCTTTAACACAGCCTTTTAATAAAACTAGTACTAGAATAGAAGAAGTGAAAGGAGTGGGGTTATTTTTGTTAAAGTATATTTTTAAAAGAATCTTACAGGCGATCCCCTTATTGTTTATTATTTCAATCATCTGCTTTAC
Organism: Bacillus sp. SORGH_AS_0510; assembly: GCF_030818775.1. NCBI lineage: Bacteria > Bacillati > Bacillota > Bacilli > Caryophanales > Bacillaceae > Bacillus > Bacillus sp. SORGH_AS_0510. Next base: position 1,413,354 of record NZ_JAUTAU010000001.1, read on the forward strand.
CCTCATTCAATTAGCTCCATATGATGCGGTGGATGCCATGACGACACCGAATATGACGCAGAAAACGATTGAGCTGATAAAAGCAAGATACGGATTAGATCAGCCTGCATACATGCAATATTTTTATTGGGTGAAAGGGATTTTGAGTGGAGAATGGGGCTATTCTATCGTCACGCATGAAAGTATAACCAATGATCTTTCAGCCAGAATACCAAATACGATTCTACTCGTTTTTCCCGCGTACATACTTGCTTTGCTTTTTTCTATTATTCTTGGATTAATTGCCGGTGCTAAAAAAGGGAAATTAGCAGATAAAATTATTGATGGATTAAGTTCATTTGGAATTGCCATTCCTAGTTTTTGGATGGCCATGATTCTTGTCTTTATTTTTGGTCATCGTCTAAATTTACTTCCCATATTAGGGATGCATACCATCGGAAATGAAGAATCATTTTCAGATCTATTAAGTCACATGATTTTACCGTGTACGGTTTTAATGCTTTCGTTCATGCCTGAGCTTGTTCGCTATGTCCGTTCATCTACCATCGGCCAGCTTTCTGAGGATTATGTGATGGTTCAACAGGCATATGGTGCTAATTCAACGTGGATTTTATATAAGCATGTTCTTAGGAATGTTCTGCTACCAATAATAACGATTGTGGGTATGAGCCTTCCTATGTTAGTAACCGGGGCGGTTGTCACTGAAACGGTTTTCGGCTGGCCAGGGATTGGAACGTATTTTGTAAAAGCAATTCAAGGATTTGATTATCCAGTTGTCATGGCGATCATGTTGCTTGCGGCAAGCCTCGTCATCATTGGCAACCTAGTATCTGATATTTTATATAGCATTGTCGATCCTCGAATAAAGGGAATGGAGGAATAAAAGTTGGCCGGTAAGAAAAGTAGAAGAATAGAGCAGTTTAAAAAAGAGCTTAAACGGAATAAAACAGCGGCCATTGCCCTTATTTTCCTTACCTTTATCCTATTAATCTCTATTTTTGCCTTTTTATCACCCTATCCACCTGATAAGGTAGATGTAACAAATGCCCTAGAAGGACCGAGTGCAAAGCATTGGTTTGGTACAGATGAGCTGGGAAGAGATTATTTAACAAGGGCTTTATATGGCGGGCGAATTTCCCTCACAGTGGGCATATTAGCTATGCTTATTTCTACTAGCATAGGAGTATTAATTGGTACGATTAGTGGCTATTTTGGCGGCCGAGTGGATAACTTTTTAATGAGAACCGTTGATGTAATCTCATCCATTCCATGGATGATTCTCGTAACCGTTGTAAGTATTTATCTTACCCCAGGTTTAAAAGCCATTATCCTTGTTATTGGTTTATTTACATGGATGAGTACGGCTCGTTTAGTTCGTGCAGAGACCCTATCGATCAAAGAAAGGGAATATGTATTGTATGCAAAATCTTCAGGACAATCATTAAAAAAAGTCATATTAAAGCATATCATTCCAGCAGTTTTTCCTACATTTATTGTGGCATCCACCGTGAGTATTGCTAATGCCATATTAATGGAATCAGCATTAAGCTTTCTTGGCTTAGGCATTCAACAGCCCCTTTCATCATGGGGGAGCATGCTGCAAAATGCACAAGGAAACTTAGGGAATGCACCATATATGGCCATATTACCTGGACTTCTCATAGTACTAACCGTTTATTCATTTAATAGACTTGGTGATATCCTTCGAGCGGTTGTTGAGCCAAAGACGAGTGGGAAGTAAAAGGGAGGTTTAGATGATATGGAAAATAATAAAATAGATAAAAATAGTTTACTAGAAGTTAAAAACCTCCGTACTAGCTTTTATAACGGCAAATCGAAGACAGAGGTGATTCGTGGGATAGACCTTTCAGTGCAAAAAGGTGAAATCCTTGGGATTGTTGGTGAGTCGGGGAGCGGAAAAAGTATTTTGGTGAAATCGATTCTCGGTATTATTCCAAGTAATGCAAAAGTCGATGATGGGGAAATCATTTTAGATGGGAAGCGCTTCGAAAGCCTCTCAAAAAAAGAAAAAAGGGCCATTAGGGGTCGAGATATTGCGATGATCTTCCAAGACCCAATGACTGCTCTTAATCCCTTAAAAAAAGCTGGAGACCATTTGATTGAATTATTAGTAAGAGTTAGAGGGATGAAAAAGAAAGAAGCGATGATCGAGGCGATTGAATTACTAAAAATGGTTGGAATTCCTTCTCCTGAGACAAGAGTAAATCAGTATCCTCATGAATTTTCAGGTGGAATGCGACAAAGAGTACTAATCGCAATGGCGTTAGCTTGTAAGCCCAAACTGTTGATTGCTGATGAGCCGACGACTGCACTGGATGTGACTATACAGGCGCAAATTTTAGAACTGTTAAAAAAGCTCCAACAAGAGAATGACATGTCAGTTGTTTTCATTACCCATGACCTTGGAGTTGTGGCAACTATTTGCAGCCGTATTATGGTTATGTATGCAGGGAAAGTAATGGAAGAGGGCCTTGTGAATGAAATCTTTTATTCACCTAAGCATCCCTACACTAAAGCCTTATTGAATTCCATTCCAAGGGTGGATGGAGAAAAAACAAGATTAAAGCCGATCAAAGGTGCAGCTCCATCACTTGAGAAAAAGACGAGCGGTTGTTCTTTTGCCGAACGCTGTGAATATGCAATGGATCAATGTTTTAAAGAAATACCTGAGTATAAAAATTTCTCTACAACACAGAGAGTCATGTGCTTCTTAGCAGGGAAGGAGGATCATTTAGATGACTGAGACACAACAAAAGCTAATTGAGGTAAAAAATCTTAAAAAATACTTCCCATTAAAATCGTCGATGTTTGGCAAGAGTAAACAAGTTGTTAAGGCAGTGGATGATGTATCCTTTCACATTTATAAAGGGGAAACCTTTGGACTGGTAGGAGAATCGGGCTGTGGTAAGTCTACTTTAGGAAGAACCCTTAATCGTTTGTACGACCCGACTGAAGGTGAGATTCTTTTTGATGGAAAAGATATTGCCAACTTAAAGAACAAAGACCTTCAGCCCTATCGAAAAAGAATGCAGATGATTTTTCAGGATCCCTATTCATCCCTTAATCCCTATATGAATGTGGAAGAAATCATTGATGAACCACTAGAAATTCATACCTCTCTATCGAAAGATGAAAGAAGAGATGTCATTATCGATATGCTTGAAAAAGTAGGGCTGAAAAAGGACGATTTAGAAAAATTTCCACATGAATTCAGTGGCGGTCAGCGTCAAAGAATTGGTATTGCCCGTGCATTAGCCATTAATCCTGACTTTATTTTATGCGATGAAGCAATTTCTGCTTTAGATGTTTCTATTCAAGCGCAAGTCATAAATATGTTAGAAGATTTACAGCATGAGATGAATCTAACTTATTTATTTGTCGCACATGATTTATCAATGGTTCGCCATATCTCCGATCGGATTGGTGTAATGTATCTCGGTAAAATGGTCGAGATATCCAAAAGCGATGAGTTATACAACAAACCGCTGCATCCATATACACAAGCGTTATTATCTGCTATTCCTATTCCGGATCCTATCAAGGCTCAGAATAGTAAGCGTGAGATTATTAAAGGAGAACTGCCAAGCCCCATTGAGATGGAAACAAGTTGTCGATTCCGAACTCGCTGTCCATTTGCTAAGCCGATTTGTGCAGAAGTAGATCCCGAGTTGAGAGAAGTAGATAGTGAGCATTTCGTTGCCTGCCATTTATATTAGAAAAAGGTGGATGGATAACATGGAAAAGGTAAAATTAGCGTTAAATTATGCATTGATGCTTGAAATGATGAAAGCAAAAGGCTTCGACAATCCTACTATTGTTGATCTTTTAAATGAAGGAAATGAAGAAAAACTAGAGAGTATTGGAGAAGGAATCCCTTCATGGAAGACAATGGTTGACTTCTATCAAGGAAATAAAGAAAAATGCCATCAGGCTATCACGTCTGGGTATGAATTTTCTTTTATGACGAAAGGCTCATTGAAATCTTTGTTAGCCATTAAATTTGGCATGAAGGAAGGCGAAGATTTCATTGACAAAGGAGAATTCCTAGATCAGGTTAGTATGACCAGTGAAAACCTTCAAGTACTTCAAGACATGATTTCTAAAAACTGGACGATCGTGGAACAAGAAAGCAGTGTACAAGACAAGCATTTGCTAAAGATTGAGCTCACCTACAAACCCAAATTTAATATTAACTAACCAAACAAAAAGAACCATCATGTCCGTCCTGGGATTGATGGTTCTTGTGTTTAAATTGGTATAAATGATCTTTTTTCGTTTTGGTCGCTCTTGTTCTCATATCCGTAAATACAAATGGGCTTCTCTTAGCTTCCGGATTCATTTTTCCCTCACGTGTCAGCTTTTCACGCAGCTTCTTGGCTTTTGATTTTGCCAAAGTAATCACTCCTCTAAATCGTTTCATTCCATTATATAACAATTAGAGGAGTTGTGAAGAGAAAAAATTAAATTTCTTGAACTTTTGATTGTTGTTGGGTAATGCTTTTGCTTTTCTTTGTATGAAGGAAGTAAAAAATCACCGCACCAATTAAAATATAGAAGGAACACATGAAATATAACGAACTATAGTCCATGTTCGATGCGAGTAAGCCTACTACAAACGAACCAAGTGCAATACCGGTATCATAGATGGATAAAAAGGTTGCTGTTGCAAGACCTCTTTTTCTAGGTTCGGCATCTTGGATGGCAATGGTTTGGAAGGTAGGGAATAGTGTTCCCCATCCTAGGCCAATCATTCCTGCTGAAAAGAGGAACATGAATGCCCCATTACTTTGACTTAAGATAAACATCCCAACAGCAAAGAGCAAAATAGAAGGATACGAAATCACGTTTGCACCATACTGATCGAGCCATTTTCCTGTGAATGGTCTTGAAAGTAGCAGGATTATTGCATAGACAACAAAGAAGAGGCTTGAAACACTTGCTAAATGTATTTCTGTTGCATAAATCGAGACAAATGAAAGAAGAGCAGAATAGACAATCGCTAAGAAGCTTCCGACAATCGAGATCGGTACAGCGGATGCTTCGAATAAACTTTTAAAAGAAAAGGCCGAAGCCGCTTTCGCCTGATTCGGTTGTTCTGAATCAGATAATTTCACACTAAGTCCTGTGAGGAGAGACCCTGCTGCAACAATGACACTAAGAATGAAAAGGGTGTTCGCACCCCATTGTTGAATAGCCATTAATCCAACAAATGGTCCTAAAACCATTGCCATGTTGGTGGACATGACAAAGTATCCCATTCCTTCACCCCTACGTGAAGCGGGAATGATATTAGCTACGATTGTACCCACTGCGGTTGTTGCCATTCCAAATCCAATACCATGAAGCAGGCGGATGAAAAGAAATCCAGGCACTGTTTTAGGAATAAAATAAAGTAGGGAAGCGGCTGTGAAAATAATAAGGGCTGTTAAGAGCACTTTTTTATTACTCGTGCGTTCCAGCCACTGTCCAGCAAGCGGACGCGAGATTATTGCAGAAAGTAAAAAGACAGTTGTCATCAATCCAGCGACAGATGCACTGCTATGTAATTCATCAAGTGCATAGGTAGGGAGAGTGACTAGTAAGATATAAAAGGTTAAAAATAGAAAAAAGTTACTTAAGGATACACTAATAAAATCCTTTGTCCAAAGTTTGGGTTTGTTCATAGATGTGATGCACTCCTTTATAAAAGCTGCTTTAACCAGCTAGATTGCAATGTCAGTAATTCCTCCTGAGATGTTTGTGGAAAATGCTTCAATAATGTTTGGTTGACCTCATTTACAACACTTTCCCATTCGGGATATAACTTTAATGCTTCTTCTGTTAATTCAATGTACTTAGCCCGTTTATCCTTACCTGACACCTGTCTCACATAGCCTTGTTTAACAAGACGTTGGATATTTCGTGTCATAGGCGGTGCCTCAACAAATAGATAATCACAAAGTTCTCTCTGTGTTAACGAGCCTTTGTTTTTTAACACAAAAATAACGGCCCATTGCGAACCGTACAAGCCCATTGGCGTTAAAGCTTCATTAAGTTTGTTGGTGAGATGACGTGAAAGCTGGTGAAGGGTATGGAATAATTCGTGGGTTATCATAAGGACACTCCGATTTTTATATAAATAGTTACCTAGGTAACTATAGTGCATATATGTAATATTGTCAAGGAATGTTCATAATTTGGAGCCCGATTAGAGGGGTGGCCGAATAAATGGTGATATACGCGGAAAAACGTGTAAAGTCGCGGAATTCTGAAAAAATTGCTCGGAATAAACAGGAAAACTCGCGGAATAAATACAAAATCCCGCGGAATCCATCAACCCAAGATCCCGCGGGAAATCCCAAAAATTATCTTAATACATTAAAATACCTTGCCTCAGGATGGGCAAACACCATTGCTGATACTGAAGCTTCTGGTTCCATCATACACCCATCTGTCAGCTGAATACCGATTTCCTCCGGGTTAATCAATTTAAATAATTTCTTCTGGTCCTCTAAATCAGGGCATGCCGGATAGCCGAACGAGAATCGTTGTCCCTGATATTTAGCAGCAAACCGGTCCTGCATGGAGAAATCAAGCGGATCCGGGAAGCCCCAACGGTCGCGCATCTGACGGTGGATTAATTCTGCAAAGCCTTCCGCGGTCTCGAGTGCCAATGACTGGAGTGCGTGGCTTTCAAGGAAACGACCAGCAGCCTTAAATTCATCCGCTTTCTCGCGAATCCCTTTACCTGCTGTTACGGTAAAAAAGCCAACATAATCCATTACACCACTATCAACAGATTTAATGAAATCTGCTAGGCAAAGATGTGGAGCGCTATCCTGACGTGGAAAATCAAAGGTCTCAATGATCGCATCGTGATTTTCTGGATCAAAAATATGAATTTTGTTTCCATCCGATTGTGCCGGGAAAAATTGATAAACAGCATTTGGTGTGATCCAGTTCTCGCGGCTTGCATTTGCCAACAATTGGTCCACTACCTCTTTTACTTTTACTGCCTTTTCATTCTTTTCAGCCAGCAAATTAGCAACCTTGCCTTTCACTCCAAGATGATGCCCAATTAGCATTTGCATATTGATATATGGCTCAATGTGAGAGAGTGAGTAGGTTTTTAGAATGTGCCTTTTTGTATCCATCGGTGTAAAAACAGGAACTTCAGTCGAAACAGCAGGCTTCACTTTTACAGCGACAGATCCTGTTGAACGGGCAGGTAATTCTCTAGGCACATCTAATGCAGCCAACTTTTCGACTTTTTCATCAAGCAGCTTTTGATGTTCCTCTGGTGATTGCAACTGATTGGCCAATGATAATCCCGTCATCGCATCCTTCGCATATAGAACCAGGCCATCGTATTCCTTTGCAATCTTTGTATCGGTAAACTTACGAGAAAGAGCGGCACCGCCAACTAAGATAGGGAGTGAGATGCCAGCATCCTTCATATCTTGAGCCGTTAGAACCATTTGCTGTGCAGACTTAACAAGTAAACCTGATAATCCAACCATGTCAGGTTTTTCCTTAAGAATAGCTTGAACTAAATCAGTGGGATTCACTTTAATCCCAAGGTCTATCACATCATAGCCATTATTGCTCAAAATAATATCCACAAGGTTTTTACCAATGTCATGGACATCACCTTTAACGGTAGCTAAAATAACTTTTCCTTTAGAGGCAGACACATCGCCTTTTTCCATATGCGGCTCTAAATGCGATACCGCGGCTTTCATCACTTCTGCACTCTGTAAAACCTCAGCAACAATGAGTTGATTATCATTAAATAGACGGCCGACCTCTTTCATTCCATCCATTAATGGTCCATTAATGATATCGAGAGGGGCAGGATAGCTTTCAAGCGCTAAATCCAAATCCGGTAGCAAACCTTCCTTAGTTCCTTCCACCACATAATAGGCGAGACGCTCTTCCAACGTCATATTTGGTACAGTGCTCTTGGCCTCTTTCTTCTTGCCACGGTAAAACTCCGTGAAGGTAGCTAAGGTTTGATCGGTTGTTTCAAAAAGGAGTGCATCTGCAAGCTGCACTTCTTCCTTTGAAATAGAAGCAAAGCGCTCAAGCTTTTCGGTATTTACAATCGCATAGTCCAGACCAGCCTGTGTACAGTGATAAAGGAATACCGAATTTAGGATTTCTCTACCAACTGGTGGTAAACCGAAGGAAACATTACTGATTCCTAGAATCGTTTGCACTTCTGGTAGCTGTTCTTTAATTAACCTGATTCCTTCAACCGTTGCCTTCGCGGATCCAATATACTGCTCATCACCAGTTCCTACTGGAAAAACTAAGGGGTCAAAAATTAAGTCCTGCGGCTTGAGTCCATATTTGTTTACCAATAAATCATAGGAACGTTTGGCAATCTCCAGCTTCCGTTCAGCGGTTACGCCCATTCCTTCTTCATCGATTGTTCCGACCACAACAGCAGCGCCATAACGGTGAATCAAGGGGACAACTGCCTCGAAGCGTTCTTCCCCATCTTCAAGGTTTATTGAATTGATAATGGCTTTTCCTTGTGAATATTTAAGTGCTTTTTCGATGACTTTCTCATCGGTTGAATCGATTACAAGAGGTACCTTAACCTTTTTAACGACCTCTTTAATAAAATTCTCCATGTCCACGATCTCATCGCGGTCAGGGTCTGCTAGGCAGATATCAATAACATGAGCTCCACCCTTAACTTGAGCACGAGCAACTTCTGATGCTTCTTCAAATTTCCCTTCCGTGATTAACCGTTTGAATTTCCGAGAGCCAATAACATTCGTACGTTCCCCAACCATGATTGGACGTAGTGTCGGGTCATCATAAACAAATGGTTCAATACCTGATACCATATGAACGGATGATGGCTCAAAAATACGAGGCTCGTATTTTTTCATCGCTTCTGAAATGGCAAGAATATGTTCTGGAGTCGTTCCGCAGCAGCCGCCCACAATATTCAGCCAGCCATGCGCAGCAAAATCAGACAGCTTTTTCGCAAGGATCTCTGGTGTTTCATGATAATGGCCTTCTTCATCAGGCAAACCTGCATTGGGATAACAGCTGACGGCTGTTGTCGCCAAATTGGAAAGTGAACGAATATGGTCCTGCATAAATTCTGGACCCGTAGCACAGTTCAATCCTACTGCAGCAGGTTTCATATGCTCTACAGAAATATAAAACGCTTCGATCGATTGTCCGGCAAGCGTGGTACCCATTGGTTCAATCGTACCTGAAAGCACAATTGGAAGAGTCGTTCCTGTTTTTGAAAAAGCACTTTGAATACCTGCAAAGCCAGCTTTTACATTTAACATATCCTGACTTGTTTCAAGTAGCAGCAAGTCAACGCCGCCATCGATTAAGCCGATAGCTTGCTCCTCATAGCTTGCCGCGAGTTCATCAAAGGTTGTTCCTCCGGTTACACTAAGAGTTTTCGTCGTCGGACCCATCGAACCAGCAACGAAACGAGGCCATTCCTCAGAATAAACCTTCTGCACTTCGCCAATCGCAATCATAGCGGCAATTTTATTGATTTCATAGGCCTTGTAACCAAGACCATATTCATCTAGCACCAGGCTGGTTGCTCCGAATGTATTCGTTTCAATGATGTCTGCGCCAGCCTCCAGGTATTCCCGGTGGATATTCGCAATCACAGAGGGAGCGGTTAGATTTAGATGTTCATTACAGCCCTCGTACTCTTCTCCGCCAAAGTCTTCTGCGGAAAGATCGGCTCGTTGCAGCATGGTTCCCATTGCGCCGTCCATTACGAGGATTCGTTTCTTCAACTGATCAGTAAATGATGTTTTCAGCAATGTTGTTCCCCCTCATTTCACCTGCACGCTGACGGGCATAATGGGCCAGCTCTGCAGTTAATTCGTATCGTAAAAATGGTGTAATTAAATAAATTCCATTAAATAAATCTAAAGCTGTGTCAATAAGTGATTTTGTTATGGCAATCCCTTCACGTGCCGCTTGCAACGGTTGATCGTTCAACCGTGCCATGCGTTCACGTATCGAATCGGCAATTTTAATTCCCGGCACTTCATTATGAAGGAATTCGGCATTTTTACTACTTGTTAGCGGCATGAGCCCAATATAAATAGGTGCTTCAAGATGTTTCGTATTTTCATAGATTTCTATCAGCTTCTCTTCTGAAAAAACAGGTTGAGAGATGAAATAATCGGCACCGAATTGGATTTTCTTCTCTAACCGCTTCACAGCTTTCTCCAGCGAGCGAACATTAGGATTAAAGGCAGCAGCTACACTAAATGCCGTTTTTTGCCCTAAGTCCTTCCCTGAAAAAGACAATCCTTCGTTTAATTGCTTAATCATTTGGATTAATTCGAAGGATGACACATCATATACGGATGACGCTCCCGGGAAATCACCTACTCTTGCAGGGTCTCCAGTAATCGCAAGCACATCATGTAGTCCAAGTGTATGCAGACCCATTAAGTGTGATTGCAAGCCGATAATATTTCGGTCACGACAGGCAATATGAATGAGCGGACGCATTCCTAGTTTTTCTTTCACTAAATATCCCAGCGATTCATTGGATATCCGAACCGTTGCAAGTGAATTATCCGCTAGAGTTATGGAATCAATCCCAGCTTCTTTTAACACTTTTGCTCCTTCGAAAAACTTCGTTGTATCCAGCTTTCTAGGAGGATCTAATTCTACGATTACCGACGGCCTTTCCTTGACGATTTCCTGCAGGGGAGCAAGCTCTCGTTTTACCACAGGAGGATCCAAGATGATCTGCTTTGGTTTTAATTTTACTATTTTTTCAGTAACTGGAATACTGTTCTTTAATTCTACCGCAAAGCCTCGAATATGGTCTGGCGTGGTTCCACAGCAGCCACCCAGCAACCGTACCCCCTGGTCCCTGAAGGCTTTTGCTGAGCTTCGGAAATAGTCTGCATCTCCCTCATAGTGAAATTTACCGTCCGTGTAAGCAGGGAGGCTGGCGTTTGGATAGGCAGAGAGAAAAGCATGGTCAGGTATTTCAATCTGTTCCAATGCTAAGAGCATGTGATGTGGTCCAAGCCGGCAATTAAGGCCAACTACATCAGCACCGAGTCCTTCAAGTCGTTTTAATGCGTCATTGACAGGCGTTCGATTCTGCAAAAATCCTGGCTCCTGATGAGAGACTTGAGCGATAATCGGCAGGTTGGTTTCCTTTCTCGCAATGGTTAAAACTGTTTCGAGTTCCTCTAGATCGTAAAAGGTTTCAAGTATCAAACCGTCTACTCCCTCAAGAAGAAGGCAATATAATTGTTCACGGAAGCTCCGCTTTAATTCTTCAATGGTAATAGAATCCGGCTTAATTCCTCGGTTCCCGCCAATAGTTCCGAGTACGTACGAATGACTTTGGACGGCTGCTTTTTTTGCAATCGCGACTGCCGCACTATTAATCTCCTTCACAGAATCCTCCAAACCATATCGCTGCAGCTTTAAATAATTGGCCGCATACGTGTTGGTCTGAATAACATCAGCACCCGCGTCGATATAAGCTTGATGAATCGTTTGGATATGCTCTGCCTGAGAAAGATTTAGCTCTTCTAAACAGCTATCCTTTCCATATGAATGCAATAAAGTACCCATGGCTCCATCGGCTATTAGGATTTGATTTTTTAATTTCTCTAAAAAACTCATTGCTATTCTCCCCGCTCGAATACTAGATGACTACTTCTTACTTTCTCAAACGCCTGTGAAAAATCTTTAATTAAATCATCTGGATTTTCCAAACCTACCGAAAGACGAACTAGGCTATTGGTAATCCCGCGTTTTTCTCTTTCTTCTTGTGGCATAGCGGCATGAGACATTTTTGCCGGGTAAGAAAGAATGGATTCGACTGCACCAAGGCTGACAGCGAAAACAGGGATTTCCACATTGGCGAGGAAGGTTCGAAGTGCATCTTCACTCTCTAATTCAAAAGATAGGACGGCTCCAGGCCCCACTGCTTGTTTTTTCTGAATGTGGTATTGTGGATGACTTTCAAGCCCTGGATAATGGACCTTTTTGACAAGCGGATATTGATTTAAAAACTCTGCAAGTTTAATAGCTGATTTCTGTGATTGCTCCAAACGAACATGAAGTGTTTTTATCCCTCTTAGTACGAGCCAGGCATCTTGGACACCCAATATGGCACCAAATCCATTCTGTAAGAAGCCTAATCTTTTCGCCAAGTCTTCATCCTTAACTACAGCGAGTCCGGCAACGACATCACTATGTCCTGATAAAAACTTCGTTGCGCTATGGAGGACAACATCAGCCCCTAATTCCAATGGCTTTTGGTGAGAAGGGGTAAGAAAAGTGTTGTCGACAAAAGTTAAGGCACCCAATTCCTTTGCAAGACTGCTAATGTCCTTAATATCGGTTACTTTCATCAACGGATTGGAAGGTGTTTCAATGTAAAATGCTTTAGTATTCGGTCTCACCGCTTGCTTTACTTCCTCTAAATTGGTCATATCCACAAATGTATGTTCAATGCCGAAGCGGGTAAGTACCTGTGTAACCATCCGGAAAGTACCACCATATACATCCTCAGTAATGACGACATGGTCACCAGCAGAAAGCAGGAGGAAGGCTGTTGAAATGGCTGCCATACCAGATGAAAAAGCAAATCCTTTTACACCGCCTTCCAGTTCAGCAATCACATCTTCCAAGGCTTCCCTTGTTGGATTTAAGCTTCGACCATAATCGTATTTACCGAATTGATCGAAATCAAATTGGTGGAAGGTGGAAGCATGCTGAATGGGGACACTTACTGCGCCTGTAGTCGGATCCACTTTATGCTGATTATGAAGAAGCCTCGTTTCAAAGGTATAGTCTTCGTGAGCCATTATGCAGTCACCCCTTGTTTCACATTGGCAAAAGCCCTGGTTAAGTCTTCAATTAAATCTTCTGCATCTTCAATCCCTACGGAAAAACGCAATAATCGATTGCAAACACCAGCTTGGATTCGAACCTCTTCAGGGATGTCGGCATGTGTTTGTGTGGCAGGATACGTTATAAAGCTTTCTGTTCCACCGAGACTTTCTGCAAAAGTAATGAGCGATAATCCTTGCAGGAATGGATTCACCCAAGCTTCATCTTTCACACGGAAAGAAACCATTCCACCGCGTCCAGGATAAAGAACATCTGTCACATCTTCATGGTTAGAAAGAAACTCGACCACGGTTTTTGCATTTTTTTCGTGCCGTTCCATTCGAAGAGACAAGGTTTTCATTCCGCGCATTAACAGCCAAGAGTCGAACGGGCTGAGTACGCCTCCTGCTCCGTTATGATGAAATGCCAGTGCTTCACATAGTTCCTTCCCTTTAGCGACAATTAACCCTGCAAGTACATCATTATGACCACCTAAATATTTGGTTGCACTATGAATGACGATATCAGCACCAAGCTGAATCGGCTGCTGTAATAGGGGAGTATAGAAGGTATTATCAACAATCAATAGAATTCCGTGCTTCTTGGCAATTCTTGAAACCTCGGCAATGTCCGATTGCTGCATTAGTGGATTAGTAGGTGTCTCCAAAAAAATAGCTTTCGTTTGAGGCGTAATCTTACCCTCGATTTCTTCCGGACAACAGGTATTAACATATTGAGTTTGTAATCCCCACTTTTTAAAGCCTTGCTCTAATAAGCGGTAAGTTCCCCCGTATAAATCTTCGCTTACCAACCATTCATCGCCTGATTGAAACAGAGAAAGAATCGTGAATATAGCAGCCATTCCTGAACTGCAGGCAAATCCTTGATCCCCAGCTTCTAAATCAGCAATCGTTTTTTCTAGGAGCTGACGTGTTGGATTACCGGTCCGACTGTAATCAAACCCTGTTGATTGCCCAATGCCTTCGTGTCGATAAGCAGTGGAAAAATATACAGGCGGGTTTACAGTACCTGTTGCAGTCTCACTACGGTTTCCAATTTGGGCTAATTTTGTATCAATTTTGTACATAACGTTCACTCCTTTTATTAATGGTTGAGGGGGAATGGTTTTCGCTTTGGTGATTTAGTGCTATAAGGTACTAAAGCTTATAGGTAAACAAAAAAGCCTTCTTATAAGAAGAAGACTTTGGTATGTACGACACACTTGTCATTCTTCTTATCTTGCAAATTAGTAATTTGCAGGACTTAGCACCTTTTCAATGAACATGGGTCCATTGAAGGTTGCTGAGGCGTCGCAGGGCCATTCCCTCAACCTCTCTTGATAAGAAATCAATTATTTAGATTATTTATAAAATTTACTACAGTTTAGCGGGGGTGTCAAACTTTTTTTTGGTAAGTTTAAGAATGGTTTTACCAGTAAAAATTAAAAATTATTGAATTGACATGTTCTGTATAAAGAACTATTATAATTGATATAGACTCATTTTGAGAACGTTTCGAATAGATAAGTTATTTCAATAAAATTTCAGAAAAAATTTTACAACATTTGTTCTATATTAAGAACAAATTTAAAGGTGTTCTCCTTTATGGTGATGTCTCCTATCCAATATCAATGGAGGCACTCGGTCATGCTGTGGGCCTAAAGCCTTAGACGCAAGTCGTCGGTAGTGTGATGTGAGGGCAGGTTAGATGCCTGAAAAAAAGACTTAAGTATATACCCTTTTAAAGAGTATATACTTAAATCTTTTTTCAAATAAAGGGGAGGAAACGAATGACCTATAAACAAAGATTACCACTATTTGTAAGTGTAGATTCTTGTATTGTTCTTACCGCAATTTTCTTTAGTTACTTTCTAGTAAACGCTACCCTCGAAGTGATAACCCTCCCAGCTGTGTTTAGCTCTATTGTTATTTTATTTTGTCATCATTATCTTTCATTTAAATTCAAGTTATATAAAAAAGCCTGGGTGTATGCGAGTGTGGGAGAATTAATCAGTATAGTGAAGGTGGAAACTATCACGATTATGATTGCTGCACTAGTACAACAACTAATATTTCATGAAACATTTACTAGGTTGCTAATTGTTACATGGCTGCTTAACTTGACATTTATAGGAGGTATCCGTTTTTGTTGGAGAGCCCTTCAAGATACTTTCATGCAAAAACATGATAATCAAAAGAGAACACTCATTGTAGGGGCAGGATCTGCAGGAATGATGGTAGCAAGACAACTGAAAAAGAATAATGAATGCAACTTATTACCGGTAGGCTTTATTGATGATGACGAAAAAAAGTATAAGCTGGATATTTTGGGAATACCAGTCCTTGGTGGGGTGGAAAAAATTGAAGAAATAGTAAAACGACAAAAGATCGAAAATATTGTTATTGCTATCCCATCATTAAATAAACAGCAGTTAAATAAGATATTTTTAGAATGTGCTAAGACAAGTGCTAAGACACAAATCCTCCCTCTTCTAGAGGACTTAATGACAGGGAAGGTGTCGGTTCAACAATTTCGTGACGTTTTAGTGGAAGATTTATTAGGTAGAGATCCAGTGGAGTTAGATATTAATAGTATTGCAGAGAATATTACAGATAAAGTTGTCCTGGTTACAGGAGCTGGTGGATCAATAGGTTCTGAAATTTGCCGGCAATTATCTAGCTTCACCCCGGAAAAGTTGATATTAGTAGGGCATGGTGAAAATAGTATTTATACAATTGAAATGGAGTTAAAAGAAACTTATAAAAATTCAACAATAGATTTTATTCCCGTTATTGCGGAGCTACAGGAT